>NZ_JBSFUT010000005.1:0-278847 GCF_053591935.1 Streptomyces sp. NPDC002851
GTTCCGATACATCCGCAGATCCGTGGCGATCATGTAGAACTTGTCGCCCTGCGGCGAACGGATCACGAACGGATCACGCAGCCCCTTCTCCCCGACGTCCGAGGTCAGCACGGGCTTGCCCCCGTTCAACTCCCGCCAGTGCAAAGGATCGTTACCACGGCTGAGCGCATACCGGATCTGCTCGCCGTCCGCGGTCCCCTCGCCCGTGAAGTACGCGAACAGGTAACCCGCGTACGGCTCCTGCCGCTCCGCCGCGGTCGCGGTCGCGACGGTGCCGGGTGGTGCGGTGAGGAGGGTGGCGCAGAGCGCGGCCAGGGCGGCCAGGTAAGTGAGGAGGGTGCGGCTGGGGCTTCCAAGGCGTCGGCGCATGGCACGTCCTGTCGGATTGCGATAAACCTTGATGAACTCTGCGGAACTCTGCTGGATTCTGTTCGACCAACTGCCGAAGAAATAGGAGCAGTTGACCACAGCCGCGTCAATCCGCTTGCACGGATCTCGTTGAGTTCTGTCGGAATCGTTGACGCGTGCGCTGTTGCGCTTTACGGTCCGCCTGTTCGAGGTGACAAGCGTTGTTCGGCGTGTCGAACGGAAGGGGCTGACGGCTAGTCACGCTGTCAGGCCGTCACGTCGTCATGTCGTCACGCCCTCAGGCCCTCACGTCCTCATGTCCTCACGGCAGCGTGACCTCTCGCGCTCGGCCGATACCGAACCGGCGCGCAAGCCGCGTCATCGCCTGCGACATTTTCGACGGCATCGAGTCCGGCGATCACGCCGCGGAACAGCTTGTCGTGGTTGTCCCGCAGCTCCGCGGCCCCGGCCGCCCAACTGCCGTCGTACGACACATAGTCGGCGTCCTGGGTGAACAGTCGCCCGAACCCGGCGGAGTCGGCTTCCGTCCATGTCCTGCAGTACTCCGCGAAGAGCTCACGAATCCGGGCTTCCTGGGTCTCTTGGGCTTGCTGGGCTTCCCGGGTGTTCATCGTGTTCATGTGGTTCACGCGGCGATCAGCGCCCGGATGAGCCTCAGCGCGGTCGAGGAGAAGACGCTCGACCTGCTCCAGCGGTCGGGGCCGCTGAGCGCGGGCGAGCTGGGGGAACTCAACGGTCTGGTGCCCGCTTCCGTGACCGGTCTGATCGACCGGCTCGAGCGGAAGGGGTTCGCCCGCAGGGTGAAGGATCCGCAGGATCGAAGGCGGGTCAATGTCGAGGTCGACGCGGGTGTGGAGGAGCGATTCGCGCCGCTCTTCGCCCCGTTCGCGGCCCAGTTGGCCGAGCTGTACGCGGAGTACTCGGACGCGGAGCTCGCCGTGATCCTCGACTTCCTCCAGCGCTCCGCGGAGATCCAGCGGGAGGCCACCCGTACCCTCACGGAACAGGAGTGAGGGCACGGGTTTCGGCCCACGCCACCGCCGAGGTCAGTCCGCCTGGCGGCGGGCCTGCCGCACCTCGCGGTCGACGGCCCAGGCGTCGGCGACCGGCCCGAGGTGGCCGAGCTTGTCGGGGTTCAGCACCGAGCGGATGGTCTGGATCTGTCCGTCGAGCACCTCGAGAGTCATGGTGTTGAGGACCTTGCCGTCGCGGTCGTGGAAGATCGCGCCGGGCTGGCCGTTCACCTCGTGCGGCTCGAACGTCACGTCGACGCTGGCCATCTGAGGGAGGACCGTGCCAAGGAGCCGGGCCACCTTCTCGGCGCCGACGATCGCCCGGGCCAGCTGCGGGGCCTTGCCGCCGCCGTCCCCGACCATCTGGACGTCGGAGGCGAGGAGATCCTGGAGCCCGCCCACGTCGCCGTCCTTCAACGCCTCGAAGAACCGCGTCGCCAGCTCCTGCCGCTCCTGACGGTCCGCCTCGAACCGCGGCCGCCCGTCCTCCATATGCCGCCGGGCCCGCACCAGGAGCTGACGGCACGCCGCCTCCGAACGCCCCACCGCCTGGGCGATCTCGGCGAACCCGAAGGCGAACACCTCCCGCAGCACGAACACCGACCGCTCCAGCGGACTGAGCCGCTCCAGCAACAGCAGCGCCGCCATCGACACCGAGTCGGCCAACTCCGCCGAGCGTGCGGGATCCTGATACGGGTCACTCAGGAGCGGCTCGGGGAACCACGGCCCCACGTACTCCTCCCGCCGCACCCGCGCCGAGCGCAGCACGTCGATCGAGATCCGCGTCACCGTGGTGGACAGAAAGGCCTTGGCCGACGTCGGCGGGGTCGTCAAGCCGTCGAAGCGCAACCAGGCCTCCTGCACCGCGTCCTCGGCCTCACTCACACTGCCCAGAATCCGGTAGGCGATCGAGAACAGCAGCGGCCGCAGCTCCTCGAACTCCGCGGCCTTGCCGACCTTGTCGACCCTGCCAACCTTGTCGGCCCTGCCGTCCTTGTCGACCTTGTTCACGCCGATTCCCCCTTGAAGCTGTTGCCGATGCCGTTCACTGGAGCTGCCCGGTCAGTGGGCCTGCCCGACCTTGTAGTCACCGGCCGGCTGCTGCGCGATGATGTTCAGGCGGTTGGCCGTGTTCATGAAAGAGACCAGGACCACCAGGGCGGTGAGCTGCTCCTCGTCGTAGTGCTTGGCGGCACGCTGCCAGACCTCGTCGCTGACCCCACCGCCCGCGTCCGCGATCCGGGTACCCTGCTCCGCCAGCTCAAGCGCCGCACGCTCGGCCTCGGTGAAGACCGTGGCCTCCCGCCACGCCGCCACCAGGTGCAGCCGTACCGAGGTCTCACCGGCCGCGGCGGCCTCCTTGGTGTGCATGTCGATGCAGGCGGCGCAGCCGTTGATCTGGCTCACGCGCAGCGCCACCAGCTCCTGCGTCGCCGCAGGCAGCGGCGCGTCCTTGAGCGCCTTGCCCGCCGACATGAAGTGCTTGAGGACCTTGCCGCCGGTCGGGCTGGCGAAGTAGTTCAGTCGCGCGTCCATGGTGTGCTCCTCCGTGGTGGTCAGTGGCTACACCCCTTAAGACGAGGCAGCCCGAGACCCTGTGACACGGCCGCATGTGCCCACGGCTCCCGCCCTCGGCCATCGCCTGATCCCTCGGCCATCGCCTACTCCTTCGTGATCGCCTGACCCTTCCCGCCGCGCAGCAGCTTCAGGGTGCCCGCCATCTCGTCCTGGGCGGCGCGCGCCGCTTCTTCGGCGTCGCCGCGCTCGACCGCGTGGACGAGGGCGGCGTGCAGGTCGTCGCCGGGATTCGCGTCCTCGGCGCGCAGCGAGAACAGGTCCACCAGGTCGATCAGGCCCTGCCGGAGCGCGGGCACGAACTCGCCGAACAGGTCGGTGAGTACGGGGTTGTGGGCGGCGGCGACGATCGCGGAGTGCAGGGCGATATCGGCGTCCACGAACGCGGCGTCGTCCGCCGAGGCGGCGGCCCGGCGGGCGTCGAGCGCGGCGGTGAGGGCGGTGAGGTCCTCATCGGTGCGGCGGTCGGCGGCGAGGCGTGCCGCCTGCACCTCGATGAGGAGGCGGACCTCGTAGACGTCCGTGATGGCGGCCTTGCGCAGCCGAGCGGGCCAGTCCTCGGCCGGTTCGGTGGCGGTGACGAAGACCCCGGCGCCGTGGCGGGCCTGTACAAGTCCCGCTCCGGCGAGGGCCCGCAGCGCCTCGCGCACCGTCGAGCGGCCCACGCCGAGGTCCTTCGCGAGCGTGGTCTCGCCGGGGAGCCGGGTGCCGACGGGCCACTGCCCGGAGGCGATCTGCTCGCGAAGCCGTTCCGCGGCTTGTTCGACCAGAGGGCTGGGGCGGAGGGGGCCGAGTGACATCCGGGGCCTTTCAGGGAGCGTGCGGGTAGCGGTGCCTGTGCCCGTGCCTGTGCCTGTGCCTGAAGCGTTCAGGCGGCAGTGCTCGTACGGGGAGCGGTGGTGTGCTCGTACGGGCGCGGTGCTCGTAGAGCGTACGTGCTCGTGGTGCCAAGTTGTCTGAGGAGTACTTGTCTGAGGAGCTGAGCTCTGGCTAAGGTGTCGATCATGTTGCTGCACGCAGTGCTTCTCCTCGGCTGCCGCGGCGGGGCCTGACACGACCGGCACCCCGCCGCGGGTGCCGTGCTGCCGGTCACCGACCACCGCCGAGCGAAGGAATCGCGTGACTCTCCCGTACGACTGGAACCCGCAGCGCCCCAGCGGCATGCCGTACCACCGCTACCTCCCCGCCCACGACCGCGTCACCGTCCCCGAGCTGACCGACCGCGCCTGGCCGAGCGCCCGGATCGAGCGCGCACCCCTGTGGGTGCCGGTCGATCTGCGGGACGGGAACCAGGCGCTCGCCGAGCCGATGGACACCGCGCGCAAGCGGCGGCTCTTCGACCTCCAAGTGGCCATGGGCTTCAAGGAGATCGAGGTCGCCTACCCGTCCGCGAGCCGTACCGACTTCGACTTCGTACGCCACCTCGCCACGAGCGACGCCGTACCCGACGACGTGACCGCGGTGGTGTTCACCCCCGCCCGCCGCGAGTTGATCGACCGCACCTTCGCGGCGGTCGAGGGCCTGCCGCGCGTCCTGGTGCACCTCTACACCGCCACCGCCCCCACGTGGCGGGACCTGGTCCTGCGCCGCAGCCGCGCCGAGGTCCACGCGATGATCCGCGATGCGGCGGAGTACGTCGCGAAACTGGCCGACGACCGCCCGGGCTTCCGGTTCGAGTTCTCACCCGAGGTCTTCAACCTCACCGAACCCGACTACGTACTGGACATCCTGAACAGCGTCACCGAGCTGTGGGACGCCTCGCCCGACCGCCCGGTCACCCTCAACCTGCCCGCCACGGTCGAGGTCGCGACGCCCAACGTCTACGCCGACCAGATCGAGTACATGCACCGCCACCTGGACCGGCGCGACGCGGTGATCCTCTCCGTACACCCGCACAACGACCGCGGCACCGGTGTCGCCTGCGCCGAACTGGCGCTCCTCGCGGGCGCCCAGCGCGTCGAGGGCTGCCTCTTCGGCAACGGCGAGCGCACCGGCAACGTCGACCTGGTGACCCTGTGCCTGAACCTCTACACCCAGGGCGTCGACCCGATGATCGACTTCTCCCGTCTCGACGAGATCAGGCAGACCGTCGAGCACTGCAACCGGCTGCCGGTCCACCCCCGCCACCCCTACGGCGGCGACCTGGTCCACACCGCCTTCTCCGGCACGCACCAGGACGCGATCGGCAAGGGCTTCGCCCACCATGCCGCGCGGGCGGCCGAATTGGGCGTCCCGGAGGGCGAGGCGCCCTGGGAGGTCCCGTACCTGCCGATCGACCCGGCCGACGTGGGGCGCGATTACGAGGCCGTCATCCGCGTGAACAGCCAGTCCGGCAAGGGCGGCATCGCCCACGTCCTGCGCGAGAGCTACGGCCTCGACCTGCCGCAGGCGCTGCGCGCCGCCTTCTCCCGCACCGTGCAGCGGGCGACCGACGACAGCGGACAGGAGTCCACCGCCAAGGACCTGTGGGAGCTGTTCCGCGCGACCTATCTCGTCCCGGGCACCGACGGCGAGGTGGCCCTGACGTCCTGGACCACCGACCGCACGCCCACCGGAGAGCACCGCTTCGTGTGCACCCTGCGCATCGGCGACCGCGAGGCCGACTACGAAGGCACGGGCAACGGACCCGTCTCCGCCTTCGTCCACGCCCTCCTCGCCGCGGGCATCACCGTCGACATCCTCGACTTCACCGAGCACGCGACCACGCCGGGACCCGGCAGCCCCGCGGTGGCCTACGCCCGCTGCCGCGTCGGCGACACCGTCCGCTGGGGCGCGGGCCACGACACCTCGACCCTGACGGCATCCCTGATGGCGGTCCTGTCCGCGGTCAACCGGGCGCGGTGACGGGCGCGGTGATGGGCGACTGAAACGCCCGGGCCGGACTCCGGGGTCCGGCCCGGCGGGGGAGCCCATCAAGAACCGGAGTTCGTGAGCCCCGCCTCCGCGCACGCCACCGCGTACTTCGCCGTGCAGATGTCCGACGTCTTGAAGATGCCGTCCTTGATGACGGTGCGCTTGATGTTCTTGCGGGTCAGCGGCGTGACCGTCACCGTATGCGCCCGGATCTTCTTGTTCGTCGGGCTGTCCACCCGGTCCACCGTCATCGCGTCGAACTCGATCATGCGCCCCTGGGCGATCCGGACCGCCATCTCGGCGGCCCGCGCGGCCTCCTCGGGGTACGGCTTGTAGACGCTCATGTACTGATCGCCCGTCAAGATCCGGCGTACGGCGGAGAGTTCGGCATCCTGGCCGGTGACGGGAGGGAGCGGGGAGACCCCGGCGGCCTTCAGGGCCTGGATGGCGCCACCGGCCATGCCGTCGTTGGCGGAGTAGACCGCGGCGATGTTCTCGGCGCCGAGCTCGGAGATGGCCTCTTCCATGTGGGCCCGGGCGTTCTGCGGCTTCCAGCCCTCGGTGTCGTACGACTTGGCGATGGTCACCATGGTGGCGAGGCGACTGCGGGCGCCCTTCTCGAAGTCGGCGCTGTTCGGGTCGGTCGCCGAGCCGTTGATCATGACGATTTTGCTGCGCTTGGTGGCCCGGTCGCCGAGGGCTTCGATGAGCACCCGGCCCTGGGTCTCGCCGACGAGCTCGTTGTCGAAGCCGACGTACGCGTCGATCGGGCCCTCGGCGAGCCGGTCGTACGCGAGCACATGGATGCCCGCGTCCTTGGCGGCCCGCACGGCGTCGGCGATGGCGTGCGCGTCGACCGCGTCGACGATGATCGTGTCCACTTTGTCGGAGATCATCGATCGCAGCTGCCGATCCTGAAGCTCCGCGTCCTGACCGGCGTTCTCGTACACCAACTCACCCTTGCCGTGGGTCAGTTCCCGCACCGTCTTCTTGATGATGGGCAGATCGAACTTCTCGTAGCGGGCCGTCTCCCGCTCGGGCAGGAGCAGGCCGATCGTGACAGCGTTTCCCTTGCGTACGGGAGGACCGTCGGCACCGTCCGCACCGGGCAGCAGGTCACCGCAGCCCGAGAGTGAGACGAGCAGAACAGATGCGACGCAGGCCGTGGCGGCACACCGCACACGCGGGTTCATGCGGTACCTCCCTGATGTGACCGCGAGACCGCGGCCGAAGTGGATCGCAGCCAACCGGGACCCCAGGGCCCTGTCAAGGGGCGTAGCGAGGGCCGTGTTCTTTCCCGCCCAGGCCCGCTCTGCCAAGCTGTGCCAGCAGTCGCTCACCGGCCGGTCGTCACAGCAGCTTCCGGGAGTCCGTGTCCGTGCTGAAGGTCCCTCGTTCCCTGGTCACGCGCCGATTATCGAACGCGGAGCCGGTTTCACCTGCGGAGAGGCCCGAGGACCGGTACGCGTACGACGCGTTCATCTCGTACAGCCGGGCCGCGGACGGCGAGCTGGCCCGCGTCCTCCAGCACGGACTGCACACCTTCGCCAAGCCGTGGTACCGGCTCCGCGCCCTGCGGGTGTTCCGGGACGAGGGGAGCCTGGCCGCGAGCTCGCAGCTCTGGGGTTCCCTGCGGGAGGCGATGGATGCCTCGCGCCACTTCGTCCTGCTGGCCTGCGAGCAGTCGGCCCGGGCGCCCTGGGTCGAGCAGGAGGTCGAGTACTGGTGCACCCACCGGGGCGTCGACCACCTCGTCATCGTGCTCACCGACCCGCCCGCCGACGGCAGCGGCCACACGCCCGGCATGGCCTGGGACGCGGCCCGCGGCGACTTCGACTGGCAGCGCACCAACGCACTGCCGAGGTGCCTGTCGGGCCGCTTCCGGGAGGAACCCAACGCGGTGGTCCTGGGCCGGGCCCGCGCCAAGCCGGAACTGTCGCTGCGCGACCCGGAGTTCCGCACGGCGGTGGCCGCCCTGGCGGCCCCGCTGCACGGAGCGCCGAAGGACCGGCTGATCGGCGAGGACGTCCGCCAGTACCGCCGGACGCGGCGCCATGTGCTGCTGACCATCGCCGTCCTGGCCGCACTCGTCGTCCTGGCGCGGTCTCCGCCGTGACCGCCGTACAGCAGCGGGACACCGCCCGGGACCAGACGGCCCTCGCCGAGGTCCGCCAGTACGCGGCCCAGTCCCGCAACGCCTCCGACCCCTACACGGCGCTCGCCTTCGCCATCGCGGCCGAACAGCGTGCCGCACCGTATCTGCCCGAGGCGCGCGGCGCGTTCGCGGAGGCGGTCCGCGGCCTCGACGCGTGGGAGGCGCGGCTGGTCGGCGAGGCGCCCGCGAAGGCCGAATTCGGCACCGTCGTGCGCTGGTCCGGAGACGGTGGACGGATATGGGTGGCCGACATGTACGGGGGAGCGGCCCGCTGGAACGTAAGGGAGGGCAAGGCGGCCGTCCCGTATCTGAAACCGTCCGCGCTCAGGATCGACGGCAGACTGCCGATGTCCGTCCGGTGGAGCGGCGACGACCGGTCGCTGCTGCTCACGCATGGAGGAAAGGACACGGGACAGGACAAGCTCGCGCCCGCCTACGCCGTCCGCGACGGGCGCTCCGGCAAGGTCACCGTGGGACCGACAGCGCTGCCCGACGACTACGGCGACGTCTCCGCCATGGAGTTCTCGCCTCGGGGCGATGTGCTCGCCGTCGCCTCGGAACGGGACGGCATTCGCCTGCGGAACGTCCGGACCGGTCGGCTGCTGCGGAAGGATCCGCTGCCCGGGTCGCGGCCCGGGAAGGACCAGTTCGACCAGCTCGCCTGGTCTCCCGACGGTCGGCGCCTGCTCCTGGTCGAGTGGAAGTCCCTCAAGGTCTGGGACGTGCGCAACGGCGAGCTCCTATGGGCGGAGCGGACGGAGCGCGAGGTCGCGGCGCCGTCCTGGTCCCCGGACGGCCGCCGTCTCGCCACCGGCACCGGGGACGGGCGGATCGTCGTGCGGGACGGGAGTACCGGGAAGGTCACGGCGTCGTCGTCCACCCGGCTCCACTCCGCCTATGACGATTCCGACTGGCGCGACGACGGAGTCCGGGAGGTCAGCTGGTCGCCCGACGGCGCCAGGCTGGCCGTGGCCGGGGTCGGCGGCAACGTTCGCCTCTGGGGTCCGGACACCGGCGAACCGGTCGGACCGCCGCTCGGCCGGGACACCAACCGGCGGCTGACCAGCGGGCTCGCCTGGTCGCCCGATGGCCGTTTCCTGGCGGGCACGTTCGTCAGTGACGCCGCGGAGCTCGGCACCGGCCCGGGCAGGTCCGTGGTGCGGCTGTGGGAGATCGCGCCCCGCCGCCCCGTGACGCCCGCCTGCCCGGGCCCACCGATGCCCTCGTCTCCGTGGCCTGGTCACCGGACGGCCGGCACATCGCCGCCGGCAGCAGTGACGACACCGTGTGGATCTGGGACTCCCGTACGAGGAAACCCGCCCTCGGCAGCCCGGAGCGGACGCGGGCGCCCCAGGACCGGGTCAAGGCCGTCGCGTGGGACCCGAAGGGCACCGACTCCTGACCGCGGGCGGCAACGGCCTGCTGCCGCGGTCGGAACTCGGCGGCGACACCTCCGGCAAGCACTGGTGGGGCAGCGGAGGCGCCGAGACCCGCGGCCTGGTCCCCGGACGGCACCCGAGTCGTGTCCGGGACGTACGACGGCACGGTCCGGATCTGGGACGCCACCACCGGGAAGCGGACCCGCCGACAGCCCGCGGCCACCACCGGGAGCAGCGGGACACCGCCGAACGACCGCGCGGGCGAGGACCGGCAGAGCGTGCGCGCCGGGCCTGGTCCCACGGCAGCCGACGCGTGGCCGCCGTACTGCCGGACGGCTCGCTGCACTTGTGGGACGCGGCGAGCGGCAAGCCCTGGGGCGCCACCCCGAAGCCGTCCCGGCACCTGGCGCGCAGCATGGCCTGGTCGCCGGACGGCAAGCGGATCGCCGTCGGCGGCGTGGACGGCACCATCCGCCTGTGGGACGGCGCGACCGGCACACCTCTGCCGACCGTCCTCGAGTCCGGTGACACCTCTGTCGAGGCGCTTGCCTGGTCCCCCGACTCCACCCGCCTCGCCGCGGGCGACGGTGCGGGCACGATCCGCTTCTGGGAACCGGCCCGTGACGTACCGCCGCAGCTGCGGGAGGAGGCGCACGACGCGGCCGTCACCTCGCTGAGCTGGTCCCCGGACGGCACCCGCCTGGTCAGCGGCGGCGAGGACGGGGCGGTACGGGTGTGGCAGGGCAGCGCCGAACGGGACCTGTGCCGCCTGCTCGAGCAGACCCTGCACCGCACCCGGAGCACCCCCGAACTCACCGGCGCCACCGGCGTCGCCACCCGGATCTGCGCCGACCCCGCGGGCATCCGCGACCATCCCGTTCTGCCGCTCAAGGCGTATTCGACCGAGGTGAGCCGACCATGACGCGCCACGCCCCACGTGCCCGCCGCCCCCTGGGCCGGTTACTCCCGTTGTTCCTGTCCGTGGTGCTGTCGCTGCTCGCGAGCCCGCTCCTCGCCGGATGCGGCGGATCCGAGGAGAGCGACGACCCGAAGGGCGGTATCTCCGCCGCCCCGAGTCCTGCCGCGGACGCGCCCGACGAGGAGACTTCACCGGATGAGCGCGCCCCGCCCGAACCCGCCGGGACACCGCTCGCGGACACGGACTGGGAGTCCGTGATCGACACCATCGACTGCACCGACGCGGGCAATGAAGGCGTCGCGATCATGGACACCGAGTTCGCCGATCTCCGCGGGACGGGCGTGCCGGACGCCTTCGTGTCGTTCGAATGCGTTCACCAGTCGTCCTCTTGGCCGCAGCAGGTGGAGGTGTACGACGGCTCGTCGTCCCCGGAAGCACCCCGGCGTATCGGGGTGCTGCTCAGCGCCGAGGAGAAGGCCCACGGCCCCGGACCGCGGGTCGGTGGCATCTCCTTCTCCGGCGACTCCGTGACGCTGAAGCTCGCCGCCTACACCGCCGACGACCCCTTCTGCTGCCCCTCGTTGCGGCTCGAGCGCACCTTCGCCTGGAACGGCGAACGCTTCGTGCGCGCGGCAGGGTCATAGGCCGCACCCGGGACACGGGACAGGAGTACCTCGTGGGGGGGCAACAGGCTTCAGCGGCACAGGTCTTGATAAGCCAGGCCCGCCGCGTGCTCCCGCCACTGTTCGCGACTCAGACCGCCGCCGCCCACCTGGCAGGCCAGCCGCTTCGGGTCACGGGCGGCGGCGGGCAGCGTGCCCAGGTCCCACAGGCGGAGTTGACGTCGGCCGCCGCCCTCAAGAGCGCCGGAATGTCCTCGTATGCGGTCATGGTCCCCCGTCCGATCGTCCCCACGCGCTCGGCCACCGGGCCACATGATCGCAGACGGCGATGCGGCTGTCCCGCCAAGTCCCTTGCGGCCAGGGTGACTTCGGTCATGGGGTCGACCGCTCAGTGCGGGGCGCGGGCGCCACAAAGGCGGGGTGATGCCTTGCTGGACCCTCCGGACCCTCCGGACGCTACAGGCCCCCTCCGGATCCTTCAGGGAGTGATGCAACCGCGGCTGACGGGGTGTCGAAACCACAGGAATTGGTGCCTCGACTCTTCACATAGTGAAAGCAAGATTCAGAGGATTGACGGCGTCAGTTCAAGTCCTTACGGTCGCTTTCTGTCTCACGCAGCACGCACCGCACCTCACGCACCGCCCATCACACACCGCACACCACGCACCCCTCACCACTCGCCACTCAGCACGGAGTAACGATGAAGTACTCCTCTCGCCTGCTGGCCTGCGCGCTCGCCGCGCTGCTGGCCGGGGCGGTTCCCCCGGTGGCCTCTGCCCACCGGGCCTCCGCGGCACCGGCGTTGCCGCCCTCCGACGCCGGAGCGGAGGCCACCTGCCCCGCCCGGGGTCACGCACCGGCCGCCGCGGACTGGGCCTTGACCTCCACCCGTATCGACCCGGACGAGCTGCACCACGCCTTCGTCGGCAACGGATACCTGGGGCAGCGCGTGCCGCCCCGCGGCACCGGTTACGCGGACGCGGAGGCCAAGACCGGCTGGCCGCTGTTCACTCCGCGCTACGACGGTTCCCTCGTCTCCGGCCTGTACGCCGACCACGCCGACAAACCCGCCACGGCCAAGGGACTCCAGGCCGTGGCGGCGCTGCCCAACTGGACCGGCCTGACCGTCGGTACCGGTGCGGAAACGTTCGGCCCGGGCACGCCCGATGCGCGGATCTCGGACTACCGGCAGACGCTGTTCCTTCAGTGCGGCCTGGTCCGTACCTCGCTCACCTGGACGGCCGCCGACGGCCGGTCCACCGACCTCGTCTACGACGTGCTCGCCGACCGCAACGACCCGCACGTGGGCGCCGTCCGGCTGCGCATGACGCCGCACTGGGACGGCGACGCCACCGTCACCGACGTCCTCGACGGCCGCGGCGCCCGGCGGATCACCCAGACCGGCGGCGGCCCGCGGACGGGGGACCGTACCGACCCCACCGACCGCACCGTCGAAGTATCGTTCCGCACCGACGGCACGAAGGTCGACGGCACCGTCGCCTCCACGCTGCGCACGGGTCATGGCGTACGACCTCGGCCCGCGTCCACGCCTCGCGCGGCCAAGGACCTGACCGTACGTCAGTCCGTCGGCTTCCCCGTCCGCTCGGGACGCTCGTACGACCTGACGAAGTACGTCGGCGTCGACACCGCCCTCACCTCGCCGCGCCCCGCCACCTCGGCGGTACGGGCCTCACAGCGTGCCGCCGACCGCGGCTGGGCGGACACCTTCACCGCGCACCGGGACGCCTGGCGCCAACTGTGGCGCGGTGACGTCGAGATCCCCGGACGCCGCGACCTGCAGACCTGGGCGCGCTCGGCCCGCTACGGCCTCCTGTCCAGCCTCCGCGCCGGATCGTCCAACAGCATCGCCCCCACCGGACTGACCAGCGACAACTACGCGGGACTTGTCTTCTGGGACGCCGAGACCTGGATGTTCCCCGCGCTCCTGGCCCACGACCCCGACCTCGCCCGGTCCGTCGTCGACTACCGGTACCGCACCCGCGGCGCGGCCCGCGCCAACGCCCGCAGCCTCGGCCACTCCGGACTGTTCTACGGCTGGAACAGCGGCGCCGAGGGCGACCTGTGGACGGAGTGCCACAGTTGGGACCCGCCGCACTGCCGCACCCAGAACCACCTTCAGGGCGATATCGCCCTGGCCGTATGGCAGTACTACCAGGCCACCGGCGACACCGCCTGGCTGCGCGAGCGCGGCTGGCCGGTGCTCAAGGGCATCGCCGAGTTCTGGGCCGACCGCGCCACCCGCAACGACGACGGCAGCTACTCCATCAAGAACGTCGCCGGGCCGGACGAGTACAGCAATGGCGTCGACGACGGCGCGTTCACCAACGCCGGGGCCGCGACCGCGCTGCGCCACGCCACCCGCGCGGCCGACCTGCTCGGCGAACCGGCACCCGCCCGCTGGCACATCGTCGCCGACCGGCTCCGTATCCCGTACGACAACGACAAGCAGGTCTTTCTTCAGTACGACGGGTACCAGGGCTCGTTGATCAAGCAGGCGGACACGGTGCTGCTCCAGTACCCGCTCGAGTGGCCCATGTCCGCGGAGACGGCCCGGAAGACCCTCGACTACTACGCGGCCCGCACCGACCCCGACGGCCCCGCCATGACCGACTCGGTGCACGCCATCGGGGCCGCCGCGAACGGCGAGCCCGGCTGCTCGACGTACACGTATCTGCTGCGCTCCATCAAGCCGTTCGTGCGCGGCCCGTTCGCCCAGTTCTCCGAGTCGCGCGGGGACAAGCCGGGGGCGGAGGACCCGCTCGCCGGTTCGCCCGCGCAGGACTTCCTCACCGGCAAGGGCGGCTTCCTTCAGGTGTTCACGCACGGTCTGACCGGTCTGCGCTGGCGCGAGGACCACGTACGCGTCGACCCCATGCTGCCGCCGCAGCTGAAGGACGGCGTCACGGTCCGGGACATGCGCTGGCAGGGCCGTACGTTCGACATCGCCATCGGGCCGGACGCCACCACCGTGCGCCTCGTCGACGGCGAGCCGTTCGAGGTGGCGGGGCCGCAGGGACGGCAGATCGTGAGCAAGGGCGCCCCCGCGCTCCTGAAGACCCGCCGCCCGGACCGCGAACCGACCGCCAACCTGGCCCGCTGCCGCACCGTCCAAGGCAGTACGCCGGAGCCGGGCCGGTATGCCGAGGCCGCGGTCGACGGCAGCGAGGCGACGGCCTGGGTGCCCGCCGCGCGGCAGGGCAGCCTCCGCGTCGACCTGGGCCACGCGACCCCGGTCCGGCGCATCGTCTCCACCTGGGCCGAACCGCGCCCGGACACGTACCGCCTGGAGACCTCCGTCGACGGCCGGAACTGGCAGCCGGTCGAGGCCTATGAGAACTCGGGCGCGCTGGCGGAGAAGACCCTGGCCCGCTACGTCCGCGTGACCGTGCGCGGCGCAGAGGGATCGGAAAAGCGCCCGGGAATCAGTGAGTTGCGGGTGGAGTGAGGTACGGGGGAGTGGGCCCGGAGCGAAGATCACTAGCGCACGGGCCCAACTCCCTTTACTGTTGGGTAACGTCACCGACGGGCGCTGCGGGAGCGCCCGTCAGGGCCAGTGAAGGGCCGTGAGGGAGCCATGACCAGCGACGCAGGGCGCGGCGGTACGACCGCCGAGCGGATCACCGACCGGATCGACAGCACCCGGCCGCACACCGCCCGCATCTGGAACTACTGGCTGGGCGGCAAGGACAACTACGAGGTCGACCGCGAAGTCGGCGACCAGATCCGCAGCCTGCACCCCGGAATCGGTGACTACGCCCGCGCGGACCGGCTCTTCCTCGGCCGCTCCGTCCACCACCTCGCCGCTGACCAGGGCATCCGGCAGTTCCTCGACATCGGCACCGGGCTGCCCACCGCCGACAACACCCACGAGGTCGCCCAGCGCGTCGCGCCGGACTCCCGGATCGTCTACGTCGACAACGACCCCCTCGTCCTCACCCACGCCCGCGCCCTGCTCACCAGCGCCCCCGAGGGACGGACGGACTACCTCGACGCCGATCTGCGTGACGTCGACGGCATCCTCGAGCATGCCGCCGGGACCCTGGACTTCAGCAAGCCCGTCGCCCTGATCCTGCTCGGCGTGGTGATCTTCATCGAGGACGACGAGGAGTCGTACGCCGTCGTACGCCGCCTCATGGACGCCCTGCCGTCGGGCAGCCACCTGGTGCTCTCGCACACCGTCACGCACCCGGACATGCCGGATGTGGACCGGGCCGTCGCATTCTGGAACGAGCACGGCACCCCGAAGCTGACCCAGCGCACCCCGCAGCAGATCGCCCGCTACTTCGACGGTCTCGAACTCCTTCCGCCCGGAGTCGTCTCCTGCTCGCGCTGGCGCCCGGAGCCGACGAACGCCGAACTCCCTGACGAGGTGGCCATGTTCGGCGCGGTCGCCCGCAAGCCCTGAAATCCGTGCGGCCAACTCCCCGCCGCGCCGGGCGAATTCACTGGCCGGAGACCCGGGACCAGAAATCGTCGACGATGTTTTCCAGGTAGCGCTGCGCCGTTTCGCCCGATGCGGCGGCGTTGCCGACCCGGCCGAGGGTGGCCGTCAGATGGGACTGGTATTCCTGGTGCATGGCCTTCAGGGGGTCCTGTAGGTCGCGCTTCTCCATCGAGAGCAATTTGGCGATGGGGCGGATGTGCGCCTGCCAGCGGGTGCTGACGGCCTCCGTGAGGAGCCGGGCGAGTTCTTGCTCAAGGCCGGTGACGGCCACGAAATCCCGTGGTGCCAGTTCCAGTACGGAACCGAGCGCGGCCGACTGTCTTCGGTCCCCGGTCCACTGACCCGTCTCTTCCATGTACTGGTAGGCGCGTACGTCGAGACCGGTGGCCCGGGCCACGTCCTCGACGGCGAGGCCGCGCGCGAGGCGGTGGTCCCGCAGGGTCTGCGGAGTGCCGATGAGCTCATTGGGCGCGCACCACAATGCACCGGCCAACGCCGCGAGCTCATTCGACGCGGGAGCCGCCTTGCCCTGCTCCCATGCCGTGATGTGGTCCGGCGAAATGTACGCCAAACCGTACGAGGCACGCATGCCGTACGCGACGTGGTCAGGGGTCATACCGAGTTTCTCGCGGAAAATTCGGGCAGCC
Organism: Streptomyces sp. NPDC002851; assembly: GCF_053591935.1. Lineage (NCBI taxonomy): Bacteria > Bacillati > Actinomycetota > Actinomycetes > Kitasatosporales > Streptomycetaceae > Streptomyces > Streptomyces sp. NPDC002851. The sequence continues at coordinate 15,999 of NZ_JBSFUT010000005.1, forward strand.
CGGGCATTGAACGGTGGTGGTGGGTGCACGGGGCCAGAGACTATGGAGTTACGGCCGTTAACTCCATGTCACCTGTCGCCTTTGTTCGGTTTTCGCGCACACGTCACGGTCAAGTTCGTAGGAACCAACAAGAGATCGACTGCCCTTAATGAACCGTCAATGAGGGCGAAGTTGAGAACGCGGCGGGCCCGCGTATGATCCGCTCGCAAGGCGCCGCATGTGTGTTCCCCCAACTGCTGCCCGGACACTCCTTGGTGGCCCCCGCAAATAACTCCCCGCAATACGTCCCCCTTTGTCGGTCCAGGAGAAGCACTCATGACGACCAGCGCGACGGGCCCGTCCGGGCCGCTCGGCAAGCCGAGCCCCGCCGGCGCGCCCCCGGCGTATCCCGGTGGCCCCATCGACCGGTTCTTCCGAATAAGCGAACGCGGTTCGACGTACAGCCGGGAGATACGCGGCGGATTCGCCACGTTCTTCACGATGGCGTACATCCTGGTGCTCAACCCGATCATCCTCGGCAGCACCGAGGACAAGTTCGGCAACCAGCTCGATGCGGCCCAACTCGTCACCGCCACGACTCTCGTGGCCGCCGTGATGACCGTGATCATGGGTGTCGGCGGCAATCTGCCGCTCGCGCTCGCCGCGGGCCTGGGGCTCAACGCCGTCGTGGCGTTCCAGATCGCACCGCTGATGAGCTGGGACGACGCGATGGGCCTCATCGTGCTCGAGGGCCTGCTCATCTGCGTCCTGGTGATGACCGGCTTGCGTGAGGCCGTCATGCACGCCATCCCACAGCCGCTCAAGCAGGCCATCAGCGTCGGCATCGGCCTGTTCATCGCGTTCATCGGCTTCGTCGACGCCGGGTTCGTCACCCGCGTCCCGGACGCCGCGAACACCACCGTGCCCGTCCAGCTCGGCACCGGCAGCCTGACCGGCTGGCCCATGCTCGTGTTCTGCCTCGGCGTGCTGATGACGGTCGTGCTGCTCGCCCGCAAGGTGAAGGGCGCCATCCTCATCAGCATCGTGGTGATGACGGTCCTCGCCGTGATCGTCAACGCGCTCGCCGATGTCAAGACGTGGGGTCTGACCGCGCCGTCGGTCCCGGACAAGCCCATCGCCGCGCCCGACTTCGGACTCCTCGGCAACTTCGACCTGTTCGGCGCGTTCGGCCAGGTCAGCGTCCTGACCGTGGTCCTGCTCGTCTTCACCCTCATCCTGTCGGACTTCTTCGACACGATGGGCACCATCGTCGGCGTCACCGCCGAGGCCGGTCTCCTCGACGAGCGCGGCCAGGTCCCCGGCCTGGGCCGCGTGCTGCTCATCGACGGTGCCGCGGCCGTCGTGGGTGGCGCGTCCTCGTCGTCCTCCGCCACCACGTACATCGAATCGGCGGCCGGTGTCGGAGAAGGCGCCCGTACCGGCTTCGCGAACCTGATCACCGGCGGCCTGTTCGGCCTCGCCCTGTTCCTGACCCCGGTCCTGACCATCGTGCCGCTCCAGGCCGCGTCGCCCGCGCTCGTCGCGGTCGGCTTCCTGATGATGACCCAGGTCAAGCACATCGACTGGGACCGCTACGAACTGGCCGTCCCGGCGTTCCTCACCATCGCGGTCATGCCGTTCACGTACTCCATCACCAACGGCATCGGCGCCGGCTTCGTCGCGTACGTCGTCATCAAGGCCTGCCTGGGCAAGGCCCGCGAGGTGCACTGGCTCCTGTGGGGCACGGCGGCCCTGTTCCTCATCTACTTCGCCATCGACCCGATCGAGCAGCTGCTCGGGGTGAAGTGACCCGAGGGTTCTCGTAGCTCTCGTAGCTCTCGTAGCTCTCGTAGCTCTTGTGGCCGGGCGGCCTCGGCGGTTCTGACGTACGCCGAGGCCGTCCGGCATACACGTGAACGCACCAATAGGTGGTCCGGCGGACCTGGACGCGCCAGTCTCCGCCTGCCGGATGGAGCTGGAAGTGCTCCAAGTCGTAGTGCTCGCCGTCGTCGTGCCAGTGCCAGAGCTGAAAGGTGATGTTCCGTTCCCCGTCGTCGTCGGCGCTGTCGACGCTATCGGCGACCCGGTGGACTTGGGGCGGCGTCGAAGCCGGGCGCTCGCGCAGCAGCTCGTCGTACGGGCGGGTGCTGACGAGGAGCAGGCCGTCGGGACGCAGCACGCGGCGCATCTCGGCCAGGGCGGCGCGCACATCCCGCTCGGTCAGCAGGTGAGGCAGCGAGTTGTCGGCGCAGACGACGGCATCGAACCGGCCGTCCGGAAACGGAAGGCGCCGCATGTCGGCGGCGGCCGTGCGCACGATCAGGCCCCGGCGGGCCGCCTCACGGGCAGCGCGGGCGGCGGCGCGAGGGCTCAGATCGGTCCCCGTGACGCGGTGCCCGCGCAGCGCCAGGCCGATGGCCTGCGTGCCGATACCGCAGGAACAGTCGAGTACTTCCGGGCGATCCTGACCGATCAGGGCATCCAGGGCGGCCCCCTGCCGACGGATGCTCGCGTTCCAGTCCGCGTAGATCAGGTGGTAGTCGTCGGCCAGTTCGTCGTAGAAGTGCGCCACTGAGGTCTCGGACATGGCCGGAGATTACCGTGCGGCCCGTACGGTCAACTCCTCGGTCGCCTGGGCTTCTTCAGGTCCGGCCGCCGTTGATGTGGATGTTCTGGGTGCCGTTCTGGACCGCGTTGATGACGCTGTTGCCCGAGGCCTTGTTCGTCATCTTGGTGCGGCCGGGGTCCGGGCGGTAGGCGGCGCTGTCCCGGGTGCCTTCGGTGGGTTCAGCGGATCGAGTAGGGGCTGGGGCGGGCGCGGGGTCCCGCTGGCCGGGGACGTGGAGCCACGCGGACGCGGTGTATTCCTTCTCCGTGACGGTGGTGCCGCGGAACGTCGCCGGGTCGATCCCTGGATACCCGTGGCAGATGGTGTCGTCGTAGAAGTGCTGCGAGACGAGGAGGGCCAGGGCCGCATCGGGGGCCTGGGCGAGCGCGGTCCGGGCCGGTGCGGCGTTCAGGAGTCTGGCGAGCACTTCGAGCGGGCGGCCGACGACCTGGCCGTCCGGGTGGACATGAACATCGCCCGCGTGCAGGGCGATCCGGACGCGTATCCGGGTCAGCGGTCCGGCCAGCCTGTTGTGGGCGTGGAGGCGGACCCCGAGTTCATGGATCAGCGGGTGGATCAGCTTCGTCTTCCGCAGCCCTGCCGGAGCCGTCACCTGCATACCGTCGCCGAGGTCGGCGCACAGGCACTGCGCCCAGTCGATCCCGCTCCGCTCGAACGACTCGCGGAGCGCGGACGACAGGACGTCGCGGATCTGGAGGAGCGCCGCGTCCCCGCGTCCCGCCGAGCGTTCGATGTCCATGGCGAACAGGGCCCGGTATTCCGGCTCTTCCCGCATCCGTACCTCCTGGCGTCGCGTGCTCTCACTCTGCTCCGATTGAACGACTCGGATCCCGTCGTAATACTGGATCAACTCAGGGTCGCAGCAGCGGACTTCGGTGACCACAGCGCCGAAGTGGGCCCGGGGGCAGGCTGCTTCGGCGGGAGGCGGGGAACGCATGAGCGGTACGACGTCGGGCCGGGGTGCGGACGATCGGCCTGCCAGCGAGGAGTCGGCCTGGCCACCGTCGAGCCTGCTCGGCTCGCTCGCCCGGCCGGCCCGGGACCGACTCCTCGTACTCGGTACGCGGGTGGAGTACGAGGCGGGCCGCATCCTCATGCGCGAAGGCGACGCGACCGCCTTCGTCCTGATCCTCGTCGACGGAGTGGTCAAGGCGACCGGGCGCACCCACGACGGCCGGGACGCCCTGCTCGCCGTCCGCATGGGCGGGGAACTGGTCGGCGAACTCGCCGCCGTGGACGGAAAGCCCCGCTCGGCGACGGTCACGACCTGCGGAACCGTGACCGCCAGGGTCGTCGGCCGCGAGGACTTCCTCCGCTGCCTGCACCGGGACCCCGCGATCGCACACGCGGTCAACGCGTCCGTCGTCGCCAAACTCCGGGCCGCCAACACCCACCGCATCGACTTCACGGGCTGCGACGTTCCCACCCGCCTTGCCCGCGTACTGCACCAGGTGGCGCTGACCCACGGCGAGCGCGCGGGCGGGGCCGTCGCGATCCGCTGGCCGATCACCCAGCCCGAGCTCGCGACCCTGTCCGGCTCGGCCGAACCCACCGTGCAGAAGGCGCTGCGCAGGCTCCGCGAAGCGGGCGTCATCTCCACGGGCTACCGCGCCATCAAGGTCGAGGACCTCGCCCGGCTGCACGCCATCGCCTACGACCAGGCGTGACGGCGGCGCGTCCATGAAGGGGCGCGAGCGGTGGAACAACTGCGCAGAAACAGTCGTACGACGGTATCGCCTGCCGAAGTGCTCGCTAGCGTGACGCTCACAGCACCTAGGTGACGGCGGTGAGGGTCTAGAGTCACCGAACTCACCGCCAGCACAACGGACTTCGACATCCGGGCCGCCGACACGGTGGTCCGCCAACGGGGCGGTCGCCTTCCGCGCGACCGGGAATGAGACGTGGTGATGGAAGAGACGGACGCAACTCTGCGGGAACCGGCCGGACCTGCCGAGGACGCGCAAGACGGACACGACGGGCGCGACGAACGAGACGAACGAGACGAACGCGACGGGAGAGCGGGCGACGAATACGGTGCGGTCATCGGCGGAGACGCCTCGGGGCCGGTGGTCGTGGGCCACCACAACGTGGTGATCGACGGCAACGGCTCGACCGTGAACCTGATCGCACCCCAGGAACGCCCCAGGCCGGAGCGCCGGGAACAGACCCTGCTCCTGCCCCGTAGGCAGCGTGAACTCGTGGGCCGGGAAAGCGAGTTGGAAGTCCTGGAGGCGGCTGTCCGGGAGGGCGGCCTGGTGCAGCTCTGGGGACCGCCGGGAGTCGGCAAGAGCACCCTGCTGCGGCACGCGGCGCGCTGCCTGGAGCCCGGACGGGACGGAGCGCTCTTCCTGAGCGCCGCCCACCGGGAGGTCGAGGACCTCGCGCAGGAGATCTTCGAGGCCTGTTACGAGGCCCCGGGATACGCGCCGACGAGGACGGAGCTGCGGCGGCTGATGGCGGGGGTGGAGGTGACGGTCTACGTGGACGACGCGGACCTGAACTCCGAGCAGCTGCGCCACCTCGCGGACGCGGCCCCGGCCGCGACGTTCGTCTTCGCCAGCCACGAGCGGTCCCTGCTCGGCGAGAGCGTGCAGGTGGAGCTCCAGGGGCTGCGCCGTGAGGCGGGTCTGGAGCTGCTTGCCAGGGAGTTGCGCGGACCGCTGCCGGAGAGCGAACGCGTCGCGGCCGACGAGCTGTGCATGCTGTCGCTCGGGCGCCCCCTGCTGCTGTTGCGGGCGGCGGGCCTTGCCCGGCTCGATGCGTCGAGCGAGGTGATGCTGCCCCGCCCCGCCGAGATCAAGGGCCTGCTCCCGCTGTTGTTCCAGCGCCTCGACGCGGCGGCGATGCGTGCGCTGAGCCTCCTCGCGACGTTGCGGGACGCGGAGTTGGCCCCCGACCACATCGGCGCGCTGTGCGAAGCGGACGACCCGGACGCGCTCTGCGCGGAGCTGGCCGGACTGGGTCTGGCCCTCGCCACGGAGCGGGGCTACCGGTGCGCGCCGGACGCGGTGCCGGAAGTGCGGCGCCGGTCGCCCGAGCCTTTCCCCGCCGACCGGCTGTGCGACCACTTCGCACGCTGGGCGACCTCGCCGACCGCCACACCGGCCCAAGTTGCCGACCACGGGCGGGCGTTGGAGTTGTCGGCCGAGCTGGCCGAACAGCAAGGACGGCCGGACCTCGCGGTGCGGCTCGCACGGGCGGTGTCACCCCTGTTGGCGCGGTCCCTGCGGTTCGGGGTGTGGGGCCGACTGCTCGACCAGGGCCAGGAAGCCGCCCAACAGGCGGGCGACGGCACGGCCAGGGCGTACTTCACCCACGAGAAGGCCATCCGCTGCCTGCTGATCGGGCAGCGGGTGATGGCCGCGGTGCTGCTGGCCGAGGCGGTGGTCCTCTGGCGGGAACTCGGCGACAGCCAGGGCGCCGAAGCAGCGCTGAACGCCCAGCAGTACGCACCGCCCGAGGCATCGGCACAACCGGCTCCGGACACCGGCTCGGGCATGGGCGCGGACTCGGGTTCTCCGGACTCGGGTGCGGACTCGGGCTTTGCGGACTCGGGTGCGGACACGGGCTTTGCGGACTCGAGCTCGGGTTCTCCGGATTCACTGGACGTGGGTCCCGGCCAGAGCCCCGACGCCGGTACGACGGTGACCGCACCCGACACCGGTACGACGGTGACCGCACCCGACGCCGGAACGACGGCGTCACCCACGCCCGACGCCGGAACGACGGTTCCTACGCCCGACGCCGCTGCGACGGCGCCCACTCCGGATGTCGGGACGTCCCACGGGCTCGGGCCCGACCTGACGGCGGATCCGACGGGTCTTGCCAGCTCCTCGGTCCCGCCCACGCCCGACAGCGCGGCGTACCTGATGGACCCGATCACGCCGACCGCCGCCCACTCCGCCGGGTCCGCGTCCGCAGGGGCGACCGGCGTGGGCGGGGCGACCGCGGGAGGTGCTACCGCGGGTGGAACCGCTGCGGGAGGTGCTGCCGCGGGAGGTGCTGCCGCCGCAGGCGGCCTCGGCGCCGTGGGCGGAGTCCTGGGCGCCTTGCTCGCGGCGGCCGTCGCGGTCGCGGTCGGCATCGGCATCCAGCAGAACCAGGACTCGGAGAGCACCAGCGCGCCCACACAGACGGACGAGCTCGCGGGAGTGTGGCGGGACGGCGGGGGCAACACCTTCGAGATCACCGAGTCGGGGTCCGGCTCGTACACCTTCGCGGTGCAAGCGGTCTGCGGCGGCGCCGACACCGTGGAGGTCACCGGCAGCAACGGCAGTTACAGCGGCACGGCGCCGGTGGGGGAGGAGGCTTCCTGCACGGTCCTCGGGCAGGCGGACATGACGATCACCGTCGCGTCCGACGGGAGCACCGCCAGCGTCGAGACGACCGCACAGACGAACGGTGACTGGGAGTGCTACAGCTGCGGGACCCAGACCTGGACCCGTATCGAGTAGAAGGGAAAACCCTCCATGACGAAATCGTCGGGCGACCGGTTCACGATCCGTATCGGCGGTGACGCGAACGGCCCGGTCGTCGCCGGACACGAGAACCAAGTCGAGGTGCACAAGCCCCAGTCCGAGCCCCAGTCCGAGCCCCGGCCACCGGCCGACGAGGACTCCGGCTCGATCCAGGAGAACGTCGCGAAGGACAACGCCGCCCTCTACACCGTCCAGAACGGCGAACTGCACGTCCACCACGACGGCGGCTCGCACGAGACACCGCGGGAAGAGTGACGGCCCGTCCGCGGAACCGAACGCCCTACAGGCACCGACAGCGCTCTCGATCTGGTGTGCGGCGCTGCGGCCGGGTCGGGGTCGCTCGATCCGGTGAGGGGCTGGATATCCCGTGACGGGTGTGGACAGTGTGTCGGCATGCAGTCAGATGTACCGCTCTCCATGGCGAGCGCGGCGGCCGCCGCGCTCGACAACCACGATGACAGCGGCCTCAACGCCCGTATGGGATCGCGACTCTGGGTGGAGTTCACCCACGAGGATCCCGGCACCGTGCTGCGGGCCATGGCCGACTATCTCGACAACTGCGCCGACACCCCTGCCGTGATCGACCTCGACCTGAGCGAGCCCACCCAAGCGAAGTCCGACGACAGCACCCAGTACGACAAGCTGGTGTGGACCGGAACCCTGTACGTGGACGTCACCGAGGACTGACACTTTCAATACAGCCCGTCCGCAGCCACCGGCACCCCCGTCACCAGCGACTCGTTCCCGGCGATGCCCACCGCCAGGGCCAGCGCCCCGTCCCGAGCCGTGGCCCCCTTGCCCGCGGCCGGGGTGGCGCCGTCATCCGTGCCGTCACCGAGCGGCCCGAACAGCTCCTTCAGCATCCGCAGATCCCCGCCGCCGTGCGCACCGGCCGCCGTCTCGAACGGCACCTCCTCGGGCTCCCGCCACAGCGGGCGCAGCAGGATGCGGGTGCGCCCGGGGTGGGCCATCGCCACGCCGCCGTGTGCGGATCCGGAGGCGGAGGCCGCGCGCGGTGGCTGCCAGGTGTTCTCCTCCACCTCCAACTCCAGGCGGCCGCCGGTGCCGTTGAACATCACGCGGTAGCCCTCCCAGGGGGAGTAGGCGGTCAGGTGGTACGTCATGGTGGCGCCGCTGTCGTAGCGGACCAGGACCGACAGGTCGTCCTCGATGTCGATGCCGTCGCCGAAGACGTTCCGGTCGCGCAGGTACGGGGTACCCGGCTCGGCCTCCGCGTCCAGGTAGAGGGCGGTCAGCGCCGGGTTGTCCGCGAGGTGCAGGGCGAACGGGTCGTCGGCGGCGGCCGGGGAGCCGTGGGCACGGTCGTAGTCGCGGCGCAGTCCGGTGCGTTCGCCGTTGTCGCGGCCGTAGAAGACGAGGCCGCCCTCCGCGTACACCCGCGAAGGGGCCGCGCCCAGCCACCAGTTGACCAGGTCGAAGTGGTGGCCCGACTTGTGCACGAGCAGTCCGCCGCTGTGCCGCTTCTCGCGGTGCCAGCGGCGGAAGTAGTCGGCGCCGTGGCGTACGTCGAGCAGCCACTCGAAGTGCACCGAGCGCATGCCGATGTTGGAGCCGAGAATGCGGGCCACCCGCGGGTCGTTGATGAGGAAGTTCATGAACCGCGCCGCCTCGCTCGGATACGGCGACCGGGCCGCGGCGCCCACCAGGATCCCGGACTTGGGGTAGACGCCGGTGGTGTCCGAGTCCGTGGGGACCGCGGCGAGCTTCAGGGGCTTGCCGCGCAGCGAGCTACGGGAGCCGACCTGGTTGTCCCACTCCAACATGGCCGCGGCGCTGCCGACGCCGATCGTTTTGCTGGGCTCGGCCTCCAGGATCTCCGCGGGCGTGGTGGTCCCGCCGGTCCTGCGCCACCGCTGGTAGAAGGCGAGGAAGTCGTGGAACTCGTCCGGTGTGACGGTGAGTTGCCCCTCCGGGCTCCACATCTGCCGGCCGCGCTGGTGCAGCCAGATGTGGAGACCCATGTAGTTCTGGCCCGGGTCGTCGATCCCGGCCGACCTTCCCTTGGTGAACTCCCGTATCTTCACGGTCTGTTCGATGTACGTGTCCCAGCTCATCGTCGCATCGGGCGGCCGCGCGCCCGCCTGCTCGTACACCTCGGCGTCGTACATGATCGAGAGGCAGTTCTGGGAGAGCGGCAGCGCGAAGCGGCGGTCCTCGACGATGCCCGTGGTGCGCAGCGTCGGAATGATCGTGTCCGCCTCGATCTCCTTGCCGGGTCCGGTGTGGTCGGAGAGGTCGGCGAGCACACCGTGGTCGGCGAGGGTGCGCAGAAACGCGAAGTCGACGTGCATCACATCGGGCGGGCTGCCGCCCGCGGCGGCCGTGGTGAGCTTCTGCCAGTACGAATCGAAGGCCACGAACACCGGGTTGACCTCGATGTTCTTGTGCTCGCGCTGGAACAGGGCGATGCACTTGCCGAGCAGCTCGGCGCGGGTCTTGTCGCCCCAGAAGAAGTAGCGCAGCGTGACGCGGCCGCCGGACGGTCCGGCACCGGCGGCGCTGCTACAGCCGGTGGCCAACGCCGAGGCGAGCAGCGCCGCGAGGGCCGCGCGGCGGGACGGCCGGGCGGACCGGGCGGAGCCTGGTGGCAGGGGCGAGAAGGCTGGTGTGCGCCGTGAGAGGGCGTCATTGCCCATGCGGGCCTCCACGGTCGAAGGGACGGGCGACGTGGTGATCACGGACGTTGGCATGCGCTTGCTGTGGCGTCAATGGGTCGCGCACAGCTTCGTTGTGTGGGTGGATTCTGCCGGTCGTGCCGTCAACTGCCCTGGCAGGACCCATATCTGCGGTGATGGCGCGAGCGCTCGCAATCGGGGGTCCGTGTTGTTGACCACCTCGGCGTGGCCGTTTTACGTTGAGCGAGGAGAAAGCGCTTGCTGCAGCTCAGTCCAGTCGTCCGCCCACGCCCGCTGGAGTGTTGATCGCGCCGATGCGCAGCCCTGAAACTCGCAGCCCCGCACCACGCGAGCACGAGACCCCCGCCCGTACGTTCCACGACCGACCGGTGCGCGTCGCCCTGATCGGCGCCGGCGGCATCGCCCACGGCGCCCATCTGACCGCCTTTCAACAGCTCGCCGCCGAGGGCGAGATCGAGCTCGTCGCCGCGGCCGACGTCGACGAGGACGCCGTACGACGCCTCTGCGCGGACGGCCGGATCCCGCACCCGTACACCGATCCGCACCACATGCTCGACGAGCGGCGCCCCGACCTCGTCAGCGTCTGCACCCCGCCCGCGCTGCACACCGAACAGACCGTGGCAGCGCTGCGCTCCGGCGCGTGGGTCTACTGCGAGAAGCCGCCCTGCCCGTCGCTCGCCGACTTCGACACCATCGAGGCGGCCGAGGGCACCGGCGGCGGACCGTACGCGGCGATCGTCTTCCAGCACCGCTTCGGCTCGGGCGCGCGGCACGTACGCGGCTTGCTCGACGCGGGCGAGGTGGGGCGGCCGCTGGTCGCGCACTGCCAGACCACCTGGTACCGGGACCGCGACTACTACGCCGTGCCGTGGCGCGGCCGCTGGGACACCGAGGGCGGCGGACCCGCGATGGGGCACGGCATCCATCAGATGGACCTGCTCCTCGACCTCCTCGGGCCGTGGTCCGAAGTGCACGCCATGGCCGGGCGGTTGGTGCACGACGTGCAGACCGAGGACGTCTCCACCGCCCTGGTCCGCTTCCATAGCGGCGCCATGGCCACGGTCGTGAACAGCGTGCTCAGCCCGTACGAGGTCAGCCGCATCCGTGTCGACTGCGAGCGCGCGACCCTGGAGCTCAGCCACCTCTACGGCTACCGCAACGCCGACTGGCGCATCACACCCGCCCCCGACGTCCCCGAACAACGGGTCGCGGCCTGGGACGACTTCGGGCCGGACGTGCCCAGCTCACACCTGGCCCAGCTGAGGGAACTGATCACCGCGATGCGCGCGGGCGAGCGGCCCCGGGCCAGCGGCGCCGACGGCCGCAAGACCCTGGAGCTGATCGCCGCCCTGTACAAGTCGGCGTTCACCGGCGCCACGGTCCGGCAGGGCGACATCGGCCCCGGCGACCCGTACTACTCCGCCCTGCACGGCGGCGCACCCGGCTGGGCACCCCGGCCCACGTCCTCGCCGACTCATCAGGCCCAGGCCCCTGCCGCCGAACCGCCCACCCCGTCCGTCCAGGAGGCCACGGCATGAGCCGCCCGCTGCACATCGTCCACGCCCACGGCGACCGGGTCACCGTCTCCGAACCGGCCACCGGGACCGAGCTGTTCGCGTACGTCTACCGGCCGGAGGCGGCCTACGAGGCCCCGAAACCGTATCTGCACCCGCTGCGCACCCTCGCGGGCCACGTCGTCACGGACTACCGGCCCAACGACCACCGCTGGCACAAGGGCCTGCAGATGACCGCGTCCCACCTCTCCGGCCAGAACCTGTGGGGCGGGGTGAGCTACGTCCGCGGGCAGGGCTACCAGCGCCTGCCCGAGCGGGTCGGCTCCATGGCGCACGTCTCCTTCGACGAACTGAGCTCGACCGACGAGCGTACGGTGATCGCCGAACGTCTCACCTGGCATCCGTACGACGGCGAGCTGTGGGCGGACGAGGAGCGCCGCATTGAGGCGCACGATGTCGAGCCGGACTCCGGTTCCTGGGCGCTCACCTGGACGAGTGCCGTCACCAACCGCCGTGCCGAACCCCTGGTGTTCGGCAGCCCGAGCACCAACGGCCGCGAACTCGCGGGCTACACGGGCCTGTTCTGGCGCGGCCCACGCGCCTTCCGGGACGGCCGTATCCTCGCCGCGGACCTTGAGGGCCCTGGCGTGATGGGTGAGCAGGCGCCCTGGCTTGCGTACGGCGGGGAGCACGACGGTGCCGACGGGCACGCCACGCTCGTCTTCGCGCACGCGCCCGAGAACGACCACCTGGGGGAGCGGGGCGCCCACCCGGCGCACTGGTTCGTGCGCAACGACCCGTTCGCCGCGGTCGCCCCGTCCTTCGCCTTCCACGAGGAGCTGACGCTCGAACCCGGCGACACCCTGACGCGGCGCTACCGAGTCGTCGTCGCCGATGGGGCCTGGGAGCGCGCGGAGATCACCAAGTACCTGAAGGAGCACCCATGGTGACCGGCCGCTCGGAGGGGGGGAGCCTGGGGAGCTGTTCACCGGGCTGCCCGGGGGCGTGGCCGTCTCGCACCTCACGGTGTACGACTGGCCCGCCCCGGACGGCCGCCGCGGTGGCACCCCGCACATCCATCTGACGTGCGGGGAGGCGTACGTCGTCACGGGCGGCAGCGGCGCGGTGCAGACCCTGACGGCGTCCGGCTTCGAGGAGACACCGCTCGCCCCGGGGGACGTCACGTGGTTCACGCCGGGAACGATCCACCGCCTCATCAATGACGGGAACCTGCGCATCGTCGTCCTGATGCAGAACAGCGGCCTCCCGGAGGCGGGCGACGCGGTCCTGACCCTGCCCCCGGAGTATCTGACCGACCCGGACACCTATGCCGCGGCGACCGCGATCCCGGTCGACGCCCCGGAGGCCGAGCAGGAACAAGCCGCCCGCACGCGACGCATGCTGGCCCTGGAAGGCTTCCAGGAGCTACGCGAAGCCAAGGACCCGGCGCCGCTCGCCGCCTTCCACGAGGCCGCCGCGTCCCTGGTACGGCACCGGCTCGGCGACTGGCGGGAACGCTGGTCGCGCGGCGCGGCCGCGGCGTCGGCGGCCACGGGACGGCAGCTCGACGCGCTCGCGGCGGGCGACACGGGATACCTCGCGGATGCCCTCGTACGGTCCGAACGGCCGGTGCAGCACGGCAAGTTCGGCATGTGCGGCCGTCTGGACGTATACCGGGATCCCGGCCGCCGCGCTGTGTAGCCCGAGGCCCCTGCTGGGCCGCCGCGGCATCAAGCCGCACGCCCTAACCGGCCTGGCCGGAGCGGGGTGAGCGTGCGGCGGCTCGGCCGAAGTCGGTGGTCAACCAGTGCTCGATGGACGTATCCGGGAATGCGCGGGGCTGGTAGGTACCCGCCACCGGGGCGATGTCGGTGATCCGGTCGAGACGGAAGGTGCGCCAGTCGTCCCGGTCGACATCGAACGCCACGAGGTACCAGCGACCGGCGCGCAGGAAGTGGCGGTACGGCTCGACCAGGCGGGTGGACGGTCGGCCGTGCTGGTCGACGTAGCGGAACCGGAGCCTGCTGTCCTCGGCCACCGCGTCGGCGATCACGCCGACGGTCGCCGCCGAGATCACGGCGCCGGGCTCCTGGAGCACCTCGGTCGCGAGGTCGGTGGCGGCGGCGCGGCGGCGCAGCGGGCGGGGCAGGACCTGGTCGAGCTTGAGCAGGGCGCTCGAGACGACCGGGTCCTCAGGGAGCCAGGCGCGGATCAGGCGCAGCCCGGCCACCAGTGCGGTGATCTCGTCGGCGGTGAACAGCAGCGGCGGGATCTTGACTCCGGGGCTCAGCCGGTAGGCGCTGCCCGGTCCCGGGCGGGCCTCGACGGTGTACCCGAGGTGGCGCAGCCGCTGGATGTCGCGGCGTACGGTGCGGACGCTGGTGCCGAGCCGTTCGGCCAGGTCGGCGGCGGTCCGTTCGCCTCCCGACTGGAGCAGAGCGAGCAGGGTCAAGGTCCTGATCGTCGGATCGAGTTCCATTCCCTCAGCGTTCCAGGAGAGGCGGCCAGGTTCAGGCCGCCTCTGCTCCTAGCCTGCGATCGAGTCACCGAATGCAGCGGTCTCGTCGGAGGAGAGGAACCCATGCGTATCGCTGTCACTACCCCGACCGGAAACGTCGGCCGCCACGTCGTCGCCACGCTGGTCCGCGCCGGAATCCGCCCGCGGGTCCTGCTGCGCGACCCCGCCCGACTGGCTCCCGACGTACGAGATGACGTGGATGCCGTGCCGGTCGACCAATACGACGCCGACGCGGTGGTGGCCGCCACCGAAGACATCGACGCACTGTTCTGGGTGGACCCGCCCAGCGCGGGCGAGGATCCCCTCGCCGACTACGCCCGCGCCACAAGGAGCGTGGTCCGCGCCGTCACGGACAACCGGATCGGCCGGGTCGTCTTCCAAAGCAGCGTCGGCGCGGAAAAGCGCCGGGGTGCGGGCGAGATCGACGGCCTGGCACAGACGGAAACCGCCTTGGACGGCCTGGGCGTTGACGTCACCCATCTCCGCTGCGGCTACTTCTTCACCAATCTCGAACTTCAACTCGACGCCCTCCGCGCGGGAACCCTCCAGGTGATCCTCCCGCTCGACCAACCCATGGCCTGGGTGGCGCCGCGCGACATCGCCGAGGTCGCGGTGGTCCGGTTGCTGTCTCCTGCCTGGTCCGGGCGCTGCGTCCAAGCAGTCCACGGACCCACCGACCTCACCTGGCGAGAGGTCGCCGACATCCTCACCGCGGCCACCGGCCGGAAGATCAGCGTCGAACAGATCACGGACGACGCCATGCGCACCCAGCTCCACCGGGCCGGGATGACCGACGGGTTGGTGGCGGCCGTGCTCGGCATGTCGACCGGCCTGCGCGAAGACTTCGTCCCCGAACAGCCCCGCACCGTCCGCACCACCACCCCGACCACGCTCGCCGCCTGGGCGTACGACCGTCTGCGGCACCGGATTGTTCACGGCTGCGGACCGGGTGACTGAACAATCCGTGCCCCGTTGAACTGGTCTCACGGTGCCGGTGTCCGGCCCGCGAAGACTTCAGTCACGCACGGAGAGAGGTCGTTGGCATGGTCAAGAGGGGGAGCGTCGCCGTGGTGGCCGCTGGGCTTGTACTGGCCGTCAGCGGCTGCGGGGGCGGGGCGGACGGGAAGGCCGGTGCTTCGGGTGAGGACACGGGGTCGGCCGGGCCGACATCGACACGGCCGCCGTCCAAGGAACTGGTGCGGTGGGTCGGCGCCCTGTGCGAGTCGACGTCCACGCTGAAGAAACTCCGTACGGACAGCGCGGCGGATCTGAAGGAGATCCGGAACCCGGACGAGATCGGCCCGTCCGCCGAACACCTCGCCGTCAGCTACCTCGCTCGTACGCCGCACGCGGTGGGGGACGTGGAGAGCGAACTGAAGGACCTCGACCCGTCGGGCGTGCCCGCGGCCGACCGGCTGCTCGACGCCTGGCGGAAGAAGCTGAAGGGCGTCGTGCCCGCACTCGACAAGGTGTCCCCGAGTGCGGCCTTCGACGATGCCGAGGGCAGTGCCGCGGACGTCGACAAGCTCGTGCAGTCCCTCACCCCGCCCAAGCCGGACCTGCCCGCCCTGACGAAGAAGGACCCGCGGCTCGCGGCCGCGTACCAGCGGGCCGAGCAGTGCGCCCCGGGGTGGCAGCCCGACGAGCCCGCCGAGGAGACCGGCTCGCCCGCGCCCGACCCCACCGGCCCGCTGCCGAAGGCGGCGGACGGCAAGAACACCGACGCGTGCTCGGACGGCAAGTGCGAGATCCGGGTGACCTCGCCGGTGCGCATCACGGCGAACGGGCTGACCGTGAACGTCTCCGTGACGAATGAAACGGTCACCTTCATGACGGCGGGCACCGTGATGCAGCTCGGCGGCCAGGGCGGTGAGGCCAAGTTCGGCGACGATCTGAAGGCGACCGTCGTCGCGCTGAACAAGGACGGTGCCGTACTGAAGTTCAGCATCCCCTGAGCGCTGAGCGCCCCGAGGGCCTGTGCCGGAAGTCTCTGCCGTCTCCAGCGGCCCCTGACTCCCCTACCTCCCCTCGCACGCCTCCCGATACCCGAGTTGCGGCAGGTGCTCCTCCCATTCGGCGCGGGTGAGGACGCCACGGGTGTGGTCGCAGACGTGGTCCGCCGCGCGGTCCGCATCCAGCGTCCACACCCGGGCCGTCAGGTCGTAGCTCGCCGAGGCGAGGACGTCGCCCTGCGGACCGAACGCCACGGAGGTGACGGTCTCAAGGTGGCCGGTGAGCTCCTGACCGGCGGGCTCGGCACGGGCCGGGTCCGCCACGTCCCACAGCCGCACCGTATGGTCACCGCTGCCGGTCGCCAGGGTCGAGCCGTCCGGGGCGAAGGCCACGGACCTGACCGGCCCGCGGTGCCCGGTCAGCTCCTCTCCCAACGGCCTTGCGCGGTCCGCCCGTTGTACGTCCCACAGCCGCACCGTACGGTCGTCGCTGCCGGTCGCCAGGGTCGTCCCGTCCGGGGCGAAGGCCACCGCGTTGACCTGCTCGTCGTGCCCGGCCAGGGCCTCACCGGCCGGTCGTGCCCGCGCGGGGTCGCGGACGTGCCACAGCCGCGCCGTATCGTCCTCGCTGCCGGAGGCCAGGGTGCGGCCGTCCCGTGCGAAGGCCACGGAGGTGACGGCGTCCTCGTGCCCGCGCAGCGGTGCGCCGAGCGGCCGTACGCGGCCCGCCCGGCGTACGTCCCACAGCCGCACCGTGTCGTCCCGCCCGCCGGTGGCCAGCGTCCGCCCGTCCGGGGCGAACGCGACGGCGAGGGCGCCGCCGTCGTGCGCGTCCAGCGGTGCGCCGAGCGGGGTGGGACGTTCGGGTGTGGCGACGTCCCACAGGCGTACGGTGCCGTCCTTCGAGCCACTGGCCACCGTACGGCCGTCCGGGGCGAACGCGACGGCGAGGACCTCGTCCTCGTGGCCGGTGAGCGTGCGCGGTATCCGGCGCGGGCGGTCCGGTCGGCGTACGTCCCACAGGCGGATCAGCGCGTCGTCGGTGCTGGCGGCGGCGAGCAGCCGGCCGTCGGGGCTGTAGGCGACGGCGGTCAGCGGGTTGGTGAAGTCGGTGAGGACGGTGGGCGGCCGGTGCCAGAGGAGCACGCTGCCGTCGGCTCCGGTGCTGGCGAGGGTACGGCCGTCGCGGCTGAAGGCCACCTCCCACACGGCTTCCGTGTGGCCGGTCAGCGGCTCCCCGAGTTGCTGCGGGTAGGCGGGGTTGGCCACGTTCCACAGAATCGGGGCATCGTCCTCACCCGCGGTCGCCAGGGTCTCGCCGTCGGGGCTGAAGGCCACCGACAGGACGGGCGCGGTGTGCTCGGTGAGCGGTTCACCCAGCGGCTCGAGGCGGTCCGGGTCGGAGGCGTCCCACAGCCGTACGGTTTCGTCGTAGCCGCCCGTGGCCAGCGTCCGGCCGTCCGGCGAGAAGGCCAACGTCCAGACGGGGTCGGTGTGTTCGCGCCGCGGCTTGCCGAGGGGCGCCATCCCGTCCTCCTCGCTGTACCGCCACATCCGTACCGTCCCGTCGTACCCGCCCGTGGCCAGCGTCCGGCCGTCCGGGGCGAACGCGACGGCGCGGACGCTGCCCGCCTCGGACCCGTCGGCCTCGGCGGGCTCGCCGAGCGGCGCGGGGCGGGCCGGGGCGCTCAGGTCCCACAGCCGTACCGTCCCGTCGTCCCCGGAGGTGGCCAGCGTCCGGCCGTCGGGGGCGAACGCGACGGCGGAGACGTTCTCCTCGTCGTGGCTCACCAGCGGTTCGCCGACGGCGCGGGGCCGCTCCCGGTCGCGTACGTCCCACAGTTGGATGCCGCCGCCCTTGCCGGTGGCCACCAGCAGGTCCACGGCCGTGCGACTGCGGGCCGAGGAGAAGGCGACCGCGCCGACCGGCCCCGTACGCAGCCGCAGCGGTTCACCCAGCGCCCTTCCAGCGGAGTCCCACAGCCGGACCGTGCCGTCATGGCCGCCGCTGGCGAGGGTACGGCCGTCGGGCGCGTACGCCACGGAGCTGCCTACGCCGCGGTGCCCGGGCAGCCGGGTGGCAAGGGCCCGGCCCGCGTCCGAGGCCAGCCGGGTCCGCAGGTCCGGCGTGGAGCGCATACGGTGCGCGGCGACGTCGAGCCGCGCGGCAAGCCCGGCGCGGGTCTCGCGGACCCGGTCGGCCTCGGCGGTGAGGCGGCCGAAGACGGCGTCGTCCCGCTCGGCCTGCGCGGTGGCGCGGGCCTGGAGGGCGACGACGGCGGTGCCGGTGGCGAGCAGCACGAGCGCGGCGAGTACGGCCACGACCGTACGTCTCAGTCGCGCGGCGCGGCGTCGGCGCCGGATCGAGGAGGTGAGGAACTGCCGCTCCAGCGGGGTGAGTTCGTCGCTACGGTGGTCCTGGTCCTGGTCCTGGTCCTCCCGGTCCCCCCGGTCCCCCCGGTTCTCCCGCTCCTCCCGGTCCTTCGACGCCGTGCCGTCCGGCCGGGCGTGGGCGTCCTGCGGAAAGGCGTCGCGGGCGGCGTGCAGACGCGAGCCCGCGTAGAGCGCCGCGCTCTCCCGGCCCAGCGCCTGCCACGTGCGGGCCGCCTCGGAGAGCGAGCGGTGGACGCGCAGCCGGTCGCGTTCCGCGTCGATCCAGGCGCGCAGGCGGGGCCAGGCGGTGATGAGGGCCTCGTGGGCGAGGTCGACGGTGCCGTCGTCGAAGGTGATGAGGCGGGCGCGGACCAGGCGTTCCAGGACGACTCGGGTGTCTGCGGGGTTGCCGAAGCCGAGCTCCGCGTGGTCGGTGGGCCGACGCGTGTCGGGTGTGCCGTCGCCCGGGGCGACGAGGCGGAGCAGGATACGGCGGGCCAACTCGGCCTGAGGTGCGGTGAGTTCGCCGTACGCCTGCTCGGCCGTGCGGACGACGGCGCCGTGCAGCCCACCGGCCGCCTCGTACGCGGCCTCGGTCAGGGCGCGGCCGCTGCGGTGCCGCCAGGTCTCAAGGAGGGCGTGCGACATCAGCGGCAGTCCGCCCGGGGCGCCCTCGACCTCGTCCAGGAGCCGGTCGGTCAGGGCGCGTTCGACGATCAGGCCGTCCGCGGCGGCCGGTCGGACGATGGCCTCCCGCAGCTCCGTACGGCTCATCGGCCCGGCGAGCAGCGTGGCGTCCTGCAACACGGCGGTGAGACCCGGGTGTTCGGCACAGCGGCCGAGGAAGTCGGCCCGCACCGCGATGACGACGCGCAGTCGGCTGTCGGCGTCGGTGGCGGCCACGAGGCGGTCGATGAAGGTGTCCCGGTCGGCCGGGTCGGCGCCGAGGGTGTACAGCTCCTCGAACTGGTCGACGATCAGCCAGGTGTCGGCGTCGGTATCGGGTACGGGCACGAGCCGGTCGGCGTGCGTGCGCAGCGGGTCCGCGCCGGGCGTGAGGATCCGTATGGCCGCGGCGGGTGAATCGTTCTCACGGTCGCCGTCGCCGTCGCCCGGGGCGCGCAGCCGCGGGATCAGACCGGCGCGCAGCAACGAGGACTTGCCGCTGCCCGAGGGCCCGAACACGGCGGTGAACCGGTGCTTGCGGTTCAGCTCGGTCAGCCGCTCCACGAGCTGGTCGCGGCCGAAGAACAGCTCCGCGTCGCCCGGTTCGAACCGGGTCAGGCCGCGGTACGGCGACCTGCCACGGCCGGTCTCGTCCTCGGCGGTCTCGGCGGCCAGCTCGGCCGCCGCCTCGCGCCAGCGCCGCTCCCACTCGATGACGTCGCCGCCGCACGCCTTCACGTAGGCGAGCGTCACCGCCCGGGTCGGCAGCTGCTTCCCGGCCGCCGCCTGCGACAGGGTGGTCACCCCGTACCGCGCCCGCTGAGCCATCGCCCGGTAGGTGGGCTTCCCCGCGGACTCGCGCAGCGCGCGCAGCTCGGCGGCGAACCGCGGCACCGGTCCGGCCTCCGGATCCAGCTCGCCCTCGCTGCGCCCCGGCCCTGGTCTGTCCGACACGTGCCCGCCCTCACCTCGTCCACCCTGGAACGTCCGCCCTCGACCGAACCTTCCGACGTATCGGCAGGCAGAGTACGGCCGTTCACCCGATCCTCACGCTTCCTCCCGGCCACGGCGTCCGGTTCGCGCCCCAGGGCCGGCCGGGCCGGGTTGTTCGGCGCCGGGGGAGGGCCTGCTGAACAACCGCGTACGGCGGTCGAATGACCGTATCCGCAGACGCGCGACAGCTGAAGGAGAGTCATGGACGGACGACTTCGCGCCCCGGGCCTCGCCGTGGGGTTGGGCGCGGCGGCACTCGCCATAGCGCTCACGGCGACCGTGGTGAACGCCGCCCCCGCCCCTTCGACGACCGCCGCCGAACGGTACGGCTGGGGCGCCCCGCTGCCCGAGTGGTCGGACGAGTTCGACTACGGCTCCGCGGCCGAGCCCGCCGTACCGGACCGCGACAAGTGGCGCCTGGCGGGCGGCGGCCCCGGCAAATGCTGGCCCGGCCACAGCGACAACGGCCGCCGCTGTGACGTCAACACCCGCGTCGTCGACGGCGTACTGCGCATGACGGGCGAGGCGAACGGCGACACCGGCTGGCTCGCCTCGCCGTACGGGCAGCGGTACGGCCGGTGGGAGGCCCGCGTACGCTCCCGGGCCACGGCCCCCGACAACGGGCGGCCGTACCACCCGCTGCTGATCCTGTGGCCGGACTCGGGCGAGCACCCGCAGGACGGCGAGTACGACTACCTGGAGAACGGCGCCCCGGGCGAGCCGTGCGCCGAGGCGTTCCTGCACTACCCGCACCCGGAAAACGTGCCCGTACAGCAGGAGTTCGCGCAGAAGTGCGGCGTGGACCTGTCGCGGTGGCACAACGTCGCCATCGAGTGGACCCCGGACCAGCTGCGCGGCTTCCTCGACGGCGAGGAGTGGTTCCGATTCTCCGGCGGCGCGAACGCGGACCGCGACTGCATTCAGTGCGCCCCCTCCATGCACCAGACCATCCAGCTCGACAACTTCCACGGGGACGACCTGCAGAGCGCCGTCTACGAAGTCGACTGGGCCCGGGTCTACGACCTGCCGGACAACGAAAACGTGAGGTGAAACGCCATGCAGAGCTCTCCCGACCCACACACCCCGCACACCCCGCACGACCCACGTACCGCGCACGACCCACGCACCCCGCATGAGCCTCTCGGCCCGCCCGAGCCGAGGCGCATGCCCGGAACTCTCATCTTCGTTCTCGTCATCGTCGCCATGCACGCGCTGGGCTCGACGTTCGGCGGCTGGGCGATCCTCGAGGAGAACCAGAGCAAGCAGGACCATGGGCAGGACCTGCTGATGCCGTGGAGCATGGCCTGGTTCGTGGCCCTGTTCTGCTGGGGCCTTGCCGCGCTCCAGATCGTCTGCGTGGCCCTGGCGCACAAGCGCCGCACCTGGGTCCGTGTGGTGCTCATCGTGTGCCTGAGCATCGTGTTGCTGTCGACGGGCCTCAGCTTCCTCGGCTCGCTGGCCGCCGGTGCACCCAGCCTCGCCGTGCTCGTGGTCGTCGCCATCGACGTGGCGGCCCTGTGGATGGTCTGCGGCGATCCCGCGCACCACTACTTCTCCGTACGCGGCCCGGCGCCCACTTCACCGCAGAGGTGACCACCCATGGACCACCAGATGGACCACCCGAGGCACGCACACGACCCGATGGCAGTGGCACTCGGCAACGCCTCGCTGCTCGGCATCGGTTATCTGCTCCTCGGCCACTGGCGCCTGGCCGCGATCGCCGCGCTCGGCACCGGCATGCTCCTCAACCTCACCGCCTCGACCGCCGAGACCTGGTGCGAGCTCCTGCTGCTCCTGTGGTGGGCGGCGGGGACGGCCCACGGCTGGTTCCTGGCACACCGGCGCGCGGAGCATGTCGTACGACGCGGGCAGCGCGCGGGCGCTCTTGCCGTCACGGTCGCGGTGCTGCTGCCCGCCGTACTGCTGCGCGTCGACGCGTACGGCATCAACAACCGTGTGAACGAGGCCCGCGAGCACGGCGATTGCGAGACGGCCGTGGCCGCGCAGGGCGAGGTGTGGTTCGGCCACCGTGTCGCGGGCGCACCGGTGGCCGCACCCGGCGACGCGGTGGTGGCGGCCTGCCACCGCCTGGAGCGGGCCGCGACCACCTTGGCCGACGCCGGACGCAGCGGGAAAGCCGAAGACCTGGAACGAGGCTTCCGCATCCTCGCCGACGTCCTGAACAAGCCCGGCAACGAGCAGACCGTCAAGGCGACCCTGGACACCTTCCTCGACGCCCTGCCCACCCCGGACTCCTGCGACACCGCCGACATCACCGACTGGCTCCGCGACCGCGAACCCACCCGCGACGTGCTCGACCGGTCCGCCGACACCGCGACGCGTACGCAACCCGCCGCGTTGGTCGGATGCGGCGACGACCTGATGGACGAGAACAACTGGCAACAGGCGCGGGCGCGTTACCAACACCTCCTCGACACGTACCCCGACGACATACGCACCGACGAGGCACGCAGCGGTGCGAAGAAGGCCACCCTCGCCATCGAACTCGACAACGTACGCCGCCTGGTCAAGGCCACGTACAGCGCGAAGTCCGGCTACTGCGACGCGCCCGCCAAGTACAGCGCCGCCCCGCCGTACCGCAAGGGATACAACCGCGCGCTGTTCCTCGGCGACACCGAGGCCACCGAGTACACCGACAAGCTCCCCGGCGACTGGCGCACCGGCGACCCGGCCAAGGCCGCGCTCGTGGTCTGCGCGGACACGGCGAAGAACGGAGCCGCCGTCGAGACCTGCTACTACGAGAACAAGCAGTCCAAGTACCTCCCCCACGAGGTGACCTTCCGCAAGGTCAAGATCCCGCTGAAGGTCTACGAGCTGCGCACCGGCAAGCGCGTCGACCCGCGCGAGGTGCAGATCAGCGGCGGAAGCTGCCCGAGCGTCCTGCACTACGAGTACTACGGCACGTACGACTACGGGCCCGGCGGCGACGAGTTCGTCTCCACCGCCAAGTCCGATGTACGGGACGCCTTCCGGCCGGTCGTCAAGAAGTGACGGCAGTCGGTGTCGAGCAGCCCGGCCACCAGTGCGTCCGACGCGGCCGGAAGCAGTTTCCGGGGCTCGGCCGTGTGCTCCAGGCCGATGACGAGCGCGATGCCGATATCGGCGGCTTGCGCGGGCTCGACGCCTGCCGCCGTACGGCTCTCGCTGGAACCGCTCTGGCTGAGCAGACCGGCGAACAGCTCGACGAGGAGCCCGCGCAGCGCATCGGTGAAGGCCGTACATATCCCGCCGAACAACCGGGCCTTGTCGTCGAGGAGTTCGGCGGTGTGCGGGGAGTCGCCGGACAGTTCGAGGACCAGGTCGAGCTTGGCGGCCAGGACGCCCCGGATCCGCTCGGCGTGCGGGGCGTCCTCGTCGGCCGCCGCCTGACGGGCCCGCGCGAGCGCCTGGTCGTGCAGGCGCGCGGCGAGGCGACGGAAGGCGTCGTCCTTGCTGCGGACGTACTGGTAGACCGCGGACCGGGACACGCTCATGGCGGAGGCGATGTCGTCCATCGTGGTGCGCCGCACGCCGTACCTGGTCAGGCAGGCGTACGTCGCGTCGAGGACCTCGTCGAGCCGGTCGGTGCCCATGTCGCTCAGGCCAGCTTCTTGAGCAGCTCGGCGGCGAGCGGCGCGGAGGAGGCCGGGTTCTGGCCGGTGACGAGGTTGCGGTCGATGACCACGTGCGGCGCCCACGCCTCGCCGACCCGCACATTCACGCCTGCCTCGGTGAGGCGGTCCTGGAGCAGCCACTTCGCCTTGTCGGCGAGTCCGGCCTGGGTCTCCTCGGCGTTGGTGAACGCGGCCACGTCGTAGCCCCGGAACGTGTTGGTGCCGTCGGCCCGGGTGGCGGCAAGCAGCGCGGCCGGGGCGTGGCAGACCACACCGAGCGGCTTGCCGCTCTCCAGGGCCAGGGTCAGCAGCTTCCCGGAGTCGGCGTTGACGGCGAGGTCCTCCATCGGACCGTGCCCGCCGGGGTAGAAGACGGCGGCGTAGTCGTCGAGGCGTACGTCCTCAAGCCTGATGGGGGACCGCAGTTCGGCGAACGAGGACAGGGCAGCGGCGATCTTGTCGGCGCCCTCCTGGCCACCGTTGACCTCGGGCGCGAGACTGCCCTGGTCGACGGTGGGGACCACCCCGCCCGGGGTGGCGACGACGACCTCGTAGCCCGCGGCCTTGAACTTCTCGTACGGGGCGACGGCCTCCTCGGCCCAGAAGCCGCTCGGGTGCTTGGTGCCGTCGGCCAGCGTCCAGTGGTCGGCGCCGGTGACGACAAAGAGGATCTTCGACATGAGGTGCTCATCTCCGAGAGGGACGGATCCGCGCGGCGGACCCGGAGGAACGGATGGGGTGCCCGGACGGACACGGTGGGGTCCGGGGTTCTTGGGCTCGGACCGACACGGTCGACGCCGTTGACGTTCTGCGTCCGAAGTGTCAGTTCGGCGATGTCGTCGACCGTAGGCCGGGCGCCGAGCGCTGACCAATGGGAGACCCCATGCCTGCCATAGGAACCTTCATGGCTCCCGCGGGAATAGAACGATCACGCGCGAACGCCCCGAGCTACGCGAACGCCCCGAGCCATAGGAGGACGCGAACGCCCCGAGCTATAGGAGTCCCTTAGCGCAGGAGCTTACGTATACGCGCATAGGAGTCCTTTAGGCTCTGTTCCGTGAGCCATAGCAATCCCGCTGGTCAGGCGGACGGCGGTGCGGCGGCTCCGCAGGCGCAGACGCCGCCCGACCTCAACCTGCTGCGCACCTTCCTCGCCGTCCACCGCTTCGGTTCCTTCACCGCGGCCGCCCACGCCCTCGGCCTCTCCCAGCCCACCGTCACCACCCAGATCCGCAGCCTGGAGCGCCAGACCCGACGCGAGCTCTTCGAGCGGCTGCCCCGTGGCGTCGCCCCGACCGCGGTCGCCGACGAGCTGGCCGCACGTATCGCCGCACCCCTGGACGCGCTGACGGCTGCCGCGGGATCCGGCCTGGCCGAGGGGGCGCGCCCCGAACCCGTCCACCTGGCCGGACCCGCGGAGATGCTGTCGACCTTCGCGCTCCCGGTGCTCGGCCCGCTCGTGGCCCAGGGCGTACGCCTGCGCGTGACGATGGGCCTGACCGACCCGCTCCTCGACGAGCTGCGCGCCGGGCGCTACGACCTGGTCATCTCCACGTCACGCCCCCGAGGGCGCTCCCTGGCCTGGGTGCCGTTCGCGGACGAGGAGTTCGTCCTGGTCGCCGCCCCCGTATGGGCGGACCGGATCAAGGAACGGCTGGCCGCCGAGGGGCCCGGTGTGCTGCACACGGTGCCGCTCATCTCGTACGCGGAGGACCTGCCGATCGTCCGCCGCTACTGGCGCCATGTCTTCGGCAAGCGCCTGAGCAGCCACGCGGCCGTCACCGTGCCCGACCTGCGCGCCGTCCTGTCCACGGTCGCGGGCGGCGGCGGCTTCAGCGTGCTGCCGCGTTATCTGTGCGCCGACGAACTGGCCTCCGGCGCCCTGGTCCTGCTCAACGACCCCGAGGACCCACCGATCAACACGGGCTACCTCGCGCAACGCCCCGGCGTCTCCACCAACCCGGACGTCGACCGCGTACGCGACCACCTGGTCGAGGCCGCCCGGGCCTGGTGACGCCCCGGAATGAGAAGGTGGACCAGGCCCACCGAGGCCCCCTCGTGCGGCGAGGCGTGGACGGCGCGGACGGTCCAGCGGCCGGGCGGTATCGGGACGGGAGCCTGCTCCGGCAGTGCTCCGTCATGGGGGTACTCGACAGCCAGCTCGACCCCGGCGGTGACAGAGTCCATGAGCACCGCCGGACCATCCGTCTCCCAGACACCGCACTCCCCCCACTCCGTAGTGGGGTCGGCGAGGACAGCCTTGGCGCCGTCCACCTCGCAGGCGCGGTCGTAGTCGTCCGGGACATCCCCGTCCCCGATGACCATCCCCGACTCGGCGCAACCACGCCACGTTCCTGCGGACCACGGCCGGTGGGTTCCCTAGGACCTGTTCCGCGGATCCTGGCTGATGACCGTCGTCAGCAGGTGGCCCACCAGGGGGTCTTGGTCGTTCTTGCGCCAGGCGACGGCGACGCGCGTGCGGGCGACGCCGGGCTTGATCCTGCGGAAGGCGACGCCGTGGAGACGGAGGCGGCGGATGCTTGCCGGGGCCAGGGAGACGCCCAGGCCGGTTTCCACCAGGGCGCATACGGTGTGCCACTCCACCGCATGCTGGGCGATCCGGGGCGTGAAACCGGCCGCGGTGCACAGCCCGGTGATCTGGTCGTACAGCTGCGGGCCGACCGCGCGGGGCAGCAGCACGAAGGGGGAGTCAGCCAACTGCGCGAGCCGCACGGTGCGTTGGGCGGCGAGCGGATGAGTGGACGGCAGCACGGCCACGAAGGGCTCGCTGAGTACCGTCCTGAAGCCGAGCTCTGTCTCGTCGGCGGGAGGTTCGCGCAGCAGGCCGATGTCGATGGTCTTGTCGTGCAGGGCGGCGAGCTGGGGCGCGGTGGTCATCTCGTGGATGTCCAGGTGTACGCCGGGGAATTGGTGCCGGAAGGTACGCAACAGGCCGGGCAGGACGGTCAGGGCGAGGGAGGCCGCGAAGCCGATCCTCAGACGTCCGGCCCGCCCGCTGCCGACGGCCCGGGCCGCGGCCACGCCGTCCGCGAGGCCGGTGAGGGCCCGCCGCGCGGCGGGCAGCAGTTCGCGACCGGCCGGGGTGAGCGTGACGCGCCCTGGGGCGCGGGTGAAAAGCGCGTGGCCGACCTTGTCTTCCAGGCGGCGGATCTGCTGGCTCAGCGGCGGTTGGGCGATGCCGAGGCGCGCGGCCGCATGACCGAAGTGCAGTTCCTCGGCGAGCACGACGAACGCGTGCAGCTGTAGCAGGGGGAGTTCAGGGCGCTCCATACGCCTAGAGATATCAGTTCATGCCGCACGCAGTATTAGACGTATCTGTGCTGGCCACTTAGCGTTCCGCGCATGACAGAGCGACGTGCGATCCTCAGCGGCTCGACCTTCGAGGAGCAGATCGGCTACGCCCGTGCCGTGGTCGACGGCGACTGGGTACATGTGTCCGGAACGACCGGCTTCGACTACACCACCATGACGATCTCCGACGACGTGGTGGAGCAGGCCGAGCAGTGCCTGCGCAACATCGAGGCCGCCCTGACCGAGGCGAAGTGCACCTTCGCCGACGTCGTCCGGGTGCGCTATCTGCTCCCCGACCGTGCGGACTTCGAGCCCTGCTGGCCGGTCCTGCGCCGCCGCTTCGGCGACGTCCGCCCGGCCGCCACGATGCTCGTATGCGGGCTCGCCGACCCCCGCATGAAGATCGAGATCGAGGTGTACGCCCGGCAGGCCACCGCGTAACACCCCGCTTTCACAGCGGCCCTGGCCCCGCAGCTCCTCAAGACGCTCGAGGTCGTCGCGCACGGACTCCCGCTCCTCCGCGGTGAGTTGGACCGCGGCGGCCTCGGCGAGCGCGGACGGCGCGTCTTCTCCGTCCCCGAGGCGCCCGGCGACCTCCGCACGCAGCACGAGGAGGCGAAGCAGTTGCACCGGCGTGGGCCGCTCGTCCTGAATGTGTAGAAGTCGAGAACGGGCTGGATGGTCCGGCACGGCAGGATCGGAATCGTCTTCTCGGCCATTCCGACCACCCTAGTCAAGATTGATTAGTTCGCGCGGGTGCGTTGTCTGAATCCGGTCGGGTTCGGCGCTGGAGTCCGACCCCAGAGGGGCAATCCGGATAAACGGCATAAATGGGGCCTATTAGACTTCTTGGTGTGATGACACGGTCGCTCCTGGTCGGCCGGGCAGTCGAGTACGCGGGGCTGCTCGACGTGCTCGCGCGATGCCGATCGGGCGAGGGGGGCTTGGTCCTGGTGAGCGGGTACGCGGGTGTCGGTAAGAGCCGACTCGTCGCGGAGGTTCTCGACGGCTGGGACGGGCGGGTACTGCGGACATCCGCCAGCCCGGGGGTGGACGGGTACGCACCCGTGGAGGACATACTTCGCGCCGTATCCGATGAGGTCGGCCCCGTGCCGTCGTACCGCGAAGCCGATCAGCCGGTCCTGCTCGACACCATCCAGCGCGCCCTCCGAAGCATCGGCCATCAGCGGCCCACGGTGGTCGTCCTCGAAGACTTGCACTGGGCCGGTGCCGCGGCCCTCGATCTGTTGCCCGCACTCGCGGTGTCGATGGCGCGTGAGCCGGTGCTGCTGCTCGGCACGTACCGCAGTGACGGGCTCTCGCGTGCGCACCCCATCCGCAGCATGCGCACCGCGCTGCGCCGCAGCGGCTGCTTCGCCGAGTTCGCGCTCCGCCCGCTGACCGCCGAACAGACCGGCGAACTGCTCGCCGGACTCCTTGGCGCGTCTCCCGCGCCGGGGCTCGTCTCGGCGGTGCACGACAGGGCCGAGGGGATCCCGTTCTACGTAGAAGAGCTCACCGCCGCCCTCCTCGAAACCGGCGGCCTGCGTGAAGCCGACGGCAGCCTCGGCCTCGCCCGGGACGCGGAACTGCCCGTGCCCGAGAGCGTGTTGGACGCGGTCCTCGTGCGCACCGCGGGGCTGCGACAGCGGCACCAGACTGCGGTGGAACTCGCCGCCGTACTCGGCGTACGGGTCGATCTCCCCGCGCTCGCCGGTCTCGTGGAGCCGCAGAACATCGACCAGCTCCTCGACAGCGGACTGCTCACAG
This sequence comes from Streptomyces sp. NPDC002851, assembly GCF_053591935.1. Lineage (NCBI taxonomy): Bacteria > Bacillati > Actinomycetota > Actinomycetes > Kitasatosporales > Streptomycetaceae > Streptomyces > Streptomyces sp. NPDC002851. The sequence continues at coordinate 44,454 of NZ_JBSFUT010000005.1, forward strand.
AGCGGCAACAGGACCCCGACTCGGCGGAGTTCCGCCATGCGCTTGTACGGGACGCGCTGTACCGCAGCATTCCCTGGGCGCGGCGTCGGCGGCACCACCGCCTGATCGCCGAGCACCTCACCGCTCGCGGTGCGGCACCCGAGACCGTCGCCGAGCACTGGCTCGCCGCGCACGAACACGAGCGTGCCAGGCCGCTGTTGCTTGCCGCAGCCGAGCGGTACTGCGCGGTGTACTCCTACCGGGACGCTGCCGCGCTGGCGCGGCGCGCTCTCGCCGTCTGGCCGGAGGAAGCGGACCCGGAAGGCCGGATCGCCACGCTGGAGCGCCTGGCGGACTGTGCCGAGCTGTGCGGGGAGCTCGAATCGGCCGCGGCGGTGTGGACCGATGTCGCACGGCGCCGGCACGCGCGGGGCGACACCGCGCTCGCCGGGTCGGCGCATCGGAGACTGGCCAATGCCGCTGGGCTCCTTGGCGATTGGCCCCGCGCGGTCACCGCGCGGGAGAGCGCGGCCGACTCGTACGCGGCGGCGGGCATGCGCGATGAAGCGGCGGCGGAACGTCTGACCCTGGCCGATCAACTGAAGTCCGCGGCACAGCTGTCGAAGGGCCTGGATCAGGCCATGGCCGCGGCCGAGGACGCCGAGGCGACCGGCCGTACGGATCTGAAGGCTCGCGCGCTCGCGATGCAGGGCTCACTCCGCTCCGCCCTCGGGGACGGCCCGAGAGGAGTCGAACTCGCTCGGTCCGGGCTCGAGCTTGCCCTCGCCGAGCAGCTGCCCGAAGCGACCGGCGAGGCGTACTACGAGCTGGGAGAGGCCCTCGGGTACGCGGCCGATTACCCGGCAGCCACTGACGCCATCGATACGGCGATCGACCTGTGCCGCGCCCACGGTGCCACCGAGCTGGGGCGGGTCTGCTTCACCTGCCTGTCGCCCGTGGTGCGGCTCATGGGCGACTGGGACCGCTCCCTTGCCATCTGCGGCGACGTACTCGGCGACGACCACACGCCGCAGATACTGCGCATGGTGGCAGAAGAGGAATCAGGGCTGATCACCGTGCTCCGCGGGGATCCACGGCACGCGAGGGGACCACTGCGGCGCTCCGCCGCCTTCGGCCGCAGCAACGAGGTCTTCGGCATGGAGGTCGGCGCGACCTGGGGTCTGGCCATGGTCGCCGGAACCGACGACGAAGGCGCCGCCCTCCACACCGTCTCGGCCATGCTGGAACGCTGCCTCTTGAAGGAGGAATGGCACTACGCGCTCCCGGCGCTCCGCTGGGCCGCCACATTCCTGGCGGAGCGGGGCGACCACGACGGCCTTGCCCAATGCCACCGGGTGCTCGCCACCGCCGCGACGCAGAACAGTTCGCCCAAGGTCCTGGCGGCGTTTGCCCACGCGAGCGGCGAACTGGCGCTGGCCGACGGCGACACGGCGCACGCCTCGGCACACTTCGGCCGGGCGGTCGACCTGCTGCGCGGCGTCACGGCACCGTACGAGAGGGCACTCACCCAGCTGCGCCGGGGCGCCGCGCTGGCAGGCGAAGGCGAGCGGGAAGCCGCCGTCTCCACGGTGACGAGCGCCTACCGGACCGCGCGCCAACTGGGAGCCAAGCCGCTGGCCCACAGCTGCGCGACCAGGCTGGCCGAGATGGGAGAGCAGGTCGACCGGCGCCTCGGACGCCTCGCCGCGCGCACCCTCGAGCCCGCCGGTCTGACCCGCCGGGAGAAGGAAGTGCTGCACCTGCTCGCCGGTGGCCGCACCAACCGCGAGATCGCCCGGGAACTCTTCGTCAGCACCCGCACGGTCGACATGCACGTGCGCAACGTACTGGACAAGCTCGACTGCTCGACACGGATGGCGGCCGCACGGCGCGCAGCGGAACTCGGCCTCACCGGACCGATCGCGATTCGCCCGGGGTCACCGCCGGAAGTACGGCACTAGCAGGCCAGGAACACGGCAGGACCACGCATGTTGTCTCCTCCGCCGCTCCCTAGCGTGGGTGCCGAGACCAAGGACAGGCACCGAGACTGGGAGGCGAGGAGCCATGGAGAAGCTGGCCATCGTGGTGCGGGACGACGCCTACGACAAGATGCTGACGCCGCTGACGTTCGCCGCGCTGTACGCGGAGAAGGGCGTGCAGGTCGACATGCTGTTCGTGCTCTGGGCGGTACGCGCACTCACCAAGGAGGGCGCCGGTGAGGTGCGGATCGAAGGCCGCCACAGCGATGCGGACGCGGACGCGCTACGGCAGAAGATGATCGAGACCGGGGAGCCGACAGAGATCCTGGACTACCTCGCCTCCCTCAAGGGCAGCGGCAAGGTGAACCTCTATGCCTGTCGCATTGCCGCAGAGACTTTCGGGGTCGACGAGTCGAACCTGATACCGGAGGCGGCGGGCATCGTCGACGCCACATGGTTCCTGGAGGAAAAGGCGATCGCTGCGGACCACTGCCAGTACTTCTGAACCCGGATGACAAGGCGCGGATGCCACCCTGCCCATGAGGGCAGGGTGGCATCCGCTGTCCAGGGCTCCGTATCGGACCGCAAGCCGTAGCTTCAGCGACGGGGCGTTAGGGAAGGAGGAACCCCGTACCGAGTTCGTCGTGCGGGTCGAGGACGAGGGTGCTCTGGGCGGTTCGGAAGGCCATGCCTTCCACCTCGGGGATGACCGCGGGCCGGCCATGGAGAGTGACGGTGCCCGCGATCCTGCCGGTGAACGTGGTGTCGACGATGCTGTGGTTGGTGAGCTCGCCGCCAGGGACGAGGTCCCCGCGGGCCGCGAGGGCGGCGATCCGGGCCGAAGTGCCGCTGCCGCAAGGGGACCTGTCCACCTGGCCGTCGGCGAAGACGGTGACGTTGCGCTCCTCCACGCTGCCCGAGTCCGCCGCGATCCGGTCGTAGAAGATCACTCCGTACAGGCCGTTGATCCTCGCGTCGTCCGGATCGGACAGGGTGCGTGCCCCGGTGAGCTCCGTCTTGATCTCGGCGGCAAGGCCGATCAGCGTGCGCAGGTCCGACGGTGTGACCTCGAGGCCGAGGGTGCGCACGTCCACCATCGCGTAGAACGCACCGCCGTACGCGAGGTCCGCACGCACGGAGCCCGCCGAGGTGGTCACCTCGACATCCTGCTCGTGCGCGTACGACGGGATGTTGGTGAAGCTGACCGTCGGGTGGTCGCCCTCGTCGCGGACCCGGCACGTCACGCGCCCTGACGGTACGTCAAGGACGATGGTGTCGCCGCCGCGCGGAGCGACGTAACCCGTCTCGTAGGCCCACATGGCGGCGGCGATGCTGCCGTGACCGCAGGCGGTGCTGAAGCCCTCACGGTGGAAGAAGATCAAGCCGAGATCGGCGCCTTCGTCATCGGGCTCCGTGAGGTAGCAGCCGTACATGTCGGCGTGGCCACGGGGTTCGTGGGTGAGGAGCACGCGCACGTCATCGAGGCGGGCCATCGCGTCGTCCCGCTTGTCCAGGATCGTCTTTCCCCGCGGCGCCGCGACACCGCCGATGACGATACGGAAGGGTTCGCCGGCCGTGTGGTAGTCCACGACGCTGACCATGTTGGGCAGGTTGACCATGGTGCTCTCTCTTCTCCTCGTGCCTCGCCGACGGCGCTCTCGGAACCCTCCGACCAGCACGTAAGGTGTAATATATTACTCTGCCCTTGGTCAAGGGTCTGCCACCCCGGCTGTGGGCGAGGCCGCTTGCTCCCGGGAAGCGGACGTGGACGGCCGGGGCGAACGGGATGCACGCAGGCGCATACTGGACCCAATGACTAAGCCCTTTGCACCGAAGCGTCATCTGCCCAGCAGCCCCTTCAAGGCCCCGGTCCCGCCGGCTCCCAAGCACTTCGCCGTGGGCGACCAGGTCACACACGACATGTACGGCCTCGGCCGGGTGATCGGCATCGAGGAAGGAATCGCGGCGCTCGTGGACTTCGGTTCGGCGCAAATGCGGATCTTGAGCCCATACGCCAAGATGACCAAGCTCTAGGACCGGTTGTGCCCACCCACGGCACCCCAGGCCCCTTCGGGGACCCGTAACCCAACTTCCCTATCATCCGCCCCCGCCCAGCAGAGCAGACGAGGGCCCCGGCCGATCAGGCCGGGGCCCTCGTCGTGTTCCGTCTCGACTGCCGCGCCTGTCGCGGGCTCCCGGGCAAAGAGCCTGGGGAAGCAACAGAAGCACTACGTCACCATCCGCTCCAGCACGGGGCAGTGCCGCGCGGGATCGGGGGGGCAGGGGGCTCGGCGGCGGGTGCACGCTCCACGCGTTGCTGCCCGGTGAACCGCGGCGCAGCCTGAGGAGAGACGCCCAACTTATGAGGTGGGCCCATGAGGAACCTTTTCCACCTGGGAGTCTCGTCGCTCCTGATAGCGGGAGTGGTGGGCCTGAGCGGTTGTGGGGACACCGACTCGGAGCCCGAGCAGACCACGACCACCGTGACCAGCACCGTCACCGCCGAGCCGACCGCGCCCACGCCCAAGCCGGAGACTCCAGGGCCCGCATCCCCTCGGCCGACACCTCCACCGACGGCCGCGGATCCGACGTCCGTCGTGCGCGCGTATTTTGCTGCCATCAACGCCCGGGACTACGAACGGGCTTGGGACCTCGGCGGCAAGAACTTCTCCGACTCGTACGAGGCCTTCGTGGACGGGTTCGCCACCACTGCCCGGGACACGGTGCACATCCTGCGCGCGGAGGGCAGCACGGTCCGGGTCAGGTTGGAGGCCATGCAGACCGACGGCACGCTGCGGGTCTTCGAGGGCACCTACACGGTTCGGAACGGCACGATCGTCAGCGCTGACGTGCGCGAGGTACCTGAGTCCGAGCCGCGGCCGCAGCCCAGCGAGGTCTCCCCCTACTACGAGAACTGCGACGCTGCAGAAGCCGCAGGTGTCACGCCCCTCTATAAGGGCGACCCAGGCTATGGACCACATCTCGACCGCGACGGGGACGGCGTGGCCTGCGAGCCGTATCCGCCGTGAGCCTTCGTCTAGCTTTCTCTAGATTTCTCTAGCGGTAGAGGTCGGTCGCGAGGGCGATGGCGGTGTGGGTGGCCGGGTGGGCGTCGTGGGGGCGCCAGATGAGGTGGACGGGGACGGGGGCGGCGTCGCGTAGGGGGCGGTAGGTGATGCCGTCGCGGCGGTATTGGGCGGCGGTCGACTGGGGGGTGAGGCCGACGCAGCGGCCGGTGGCGATGGCGGCGAGCCAGTCGTCGATGTCGAGGGTGTACTCGACGGCGGGCCGGTTGTGTTCGGGCCACAGGTCCAGGGTGGTGGTCCCGGTGCGGCGGTCGATCGCCAGGGTGCGGCCCAGGACTTCGTCCAGGCGGATGCCGCGGCGGCGGGCCCAGGGGTCGTCGGATGCCATGGCGACGTAGCGGGCCTCGTGGCCGATCAGTGCGTGCGACCAGGAGGTGAGATCGCGCGGGGCGCGGACGACGGCGAGGTCGCATCGGCCTTCGGCGAGGCCGCCGGTGGGGCTGTTGTGGCGGATCAGACGGAGCTCGGTCTCGGGGTGCTGTTCGTGCCAGCGGCGCTGGAACTCGGTGGTGTGGCGGCCGAACGCGGACCAGGCGTGGCCGATGTGCAGACGGGTGTGGCCGATGGTGGCTTCGCGGACGAGCTCGTCGGCACCCGCGAGCAGGACCCGCGCTCGGGCCAGGACCTGCACGCCCACGGTGGTGGGGGCGACGAAGCGGCTGGTGCGGTGCAGCAGGCGCACTCCGAGCACGCATTCCAGAGCGGTGAGGGTCCGCGAGACGGCGGCCTGGGAGATGCCGAGTTCATGGGCAGCGTCGGTGAAGCTGCCGGTGTCGATGATGGCGACCAGGCACCGCAGGTGTTTGAGCTCCAGCGGCCCGGCCGTTTTCCCTTTGCCATCCATACGTTCAGCGTATAGGTAGGGCTGCAATTGCATTTTGCGTATGCCGACCCGAGCCCCATCGTGGCGGCATGAAGACCGCGTCCTCGCCCGCGCCCGTCACTCCCGCGCCCGTCACACCCGCGCCCGTCACACCCGCTCCCGCCGCACCGCAGGTCGCGGACGTGCGCGGTCCTCGCCAGGGCACCGGGCGCTGGGGTGGGATGGCGCTGATGCTGGGCAGCGGACTGTCCAACCAGAGCGGAGCGGCCGTCGCGGCGCTTGCCTTCCCCGTGATCGGGCCGGTCGGTGTGGTGGCGGTGCGCCAGTGGGTGGCCGCCGTCGTGCTCGGGGCGGCCGGGCGACCGCGGTTGCGCGGGTTCACCGCGGCGCAGTGGCGTCCGGTACTCGGTCTGGCGCTGGTGTTCGCCGGGATGAACATGTCCCTGTACGCGGCGATCGAGCGGATCGGGCTCGGCCTCGCCGTCACGCTGGAATTCCTCGGCCCGCTGACCGTGGCCCTGGCCGGTTCGCGCCGCCGGATCCACCTCATAGCCGCCGTGGCCGCGGCGGGAGCGGTGGCGGTACTCGCGCGCCCCACACCCTCCACGGACTACCTGGGCATCGGCCTGGCCCTGCTGGCGGCGGTCTGCTGGGGCTGCTACATCCTGTGCAACCGCACCGTCGGCGCCCGACTGCCCGGCCTGGAAGGCTCGGCCGCCGCGGCGTTGGTCTCCGGCGCGCTGTACCTGCCGGTGGGCGCCTGGGCGCTCTGGCAGCACCGGCCCACACTGGCGGCGCTGGGCTGCGCGCTGGCGGCCGGGGTGCTCTCCTCGGCCGTGCCGTTCGTGTCCGACCTGCTGGCGCTGCGCCGGGTGCCGCCGCACTTCTTCGGCGTCTTCATGAGCGTCAACCCCGCCTTCGCCGCGCTGATCGGCCTCGCCGTCCTGGGCCAGCACCTCGACGCCGCCGCCTGGCTGGCCATCGCCGTGATCGTCAGCGCCAACACCCTCGTCGTCTCCACCACGGCCCGTGGCGTCCCCGCCGACCGGAGCGCCACGTGACCATCCGGGGTGTCTGCGCGCACCTCACGTCCCGCTAGACGTGCTCCACCGACAACGGCGCGAACGAGATCCGCGTCCGGGCACCGTCCGCCCACCGCACCTCCAGAAGTCCGGTGCCGGACGCCGTCACATCGGTCACCGCCGTGGCGAGCGGCGCCGGGTCGGGCTCGGCGGTGAGCGTGGCTAGGGCGGCGGCCAGGTGGGTGTCCCGTGAATCTGTGATCAGGCGTGGGATGCGGGCCCAGTGGGTGTACGCGGTGCCGTGCGGGGCGCGTATCTCTGCGGCGGGGGGAGAAGGGGAGGCAGACTCCAGGTGGGCGTCGGCACCGTTCCAGCCGTACAGGCCGAGGAGTTGGGAGACGAGGGGTTCCTCGGGGCCCACCGCCCAGCCCGTCTGCACGAGCCGCGCCCCCGGCGGGGCGCCCTGCACCCGGTGCACGCGCAGCTCATGGCGGCCGCGTGCCACCGTCACGCTGTCCACGCGCAGACCGGGGACCAGAGGCGGCCCCTGAGGGAAGACCGGCTGGTGCCAGGAGGCCGCCCAGGCCGTGCCCGTGGTGGCGTCGTGGGCGGCGCCGAGGGGGTGGATGCGGCGGCGTACGCTGCGGATGCCGTCGAGGTCGATGGCCAGGTGGTTGTCGGCGGGGTTGTCGCGTGCCGTCGGGCCGGTTCGGGTCGAGTACGCGAAGCGGGCGTAGTACGGGTCCTCGTCGGCCGCCGACTCGCCCTCGTGCGGGCGGACATGGTCGCTGCCGTGGTTGTGCAGGCGTACGATCCCGTCCGCCCGCGTGGACTGGACGAGCAGGCCCGGCGTGGGCAGCGCGAGCGACCGGTCCCGGACCTCGCTGGGCGCCGGCTCCTCCGGTGCCGTCCACAGCGGATGCTCCGCATCGGCGAGCAGGCACACGAACGCCTTCGACGCCCAGTACGGCGAGGCCGGACCCGAGTAGTGCTGCAGTGTCGGTTCGTGGGGCCCGTGCCAGCCGAGGGAGAGCAGCCCGTCCGCGCCGACGGCGCCCCGGTCGAGGAAGTAGCGCAGGGAACCGCTCAACAGGCGCCGGGACACCCCCGGTTCGAGCGGTGTGTGCCCGGTCAGGGCGCCGAGGGCCACCGCCGCACCGGCCGCGAAGCGATACGTCAGGGAGCGGCCGAAGTGGACCGGTGCGCCGTCGCCGCCGAAGAGCAGTGCGTAGCCGTCCAGGTGCCCGCGCAGCCGCGGCCCGTAACGCCCCGATGCCTGAGGGTCGTTGGCCAGGTGCGCGTCCAGGACCGGGTACAGGTGCAGGGCCCAGCCGTTGTAGTGGTCGAAGGCGCGGCCGTCGCCGTCCGCGTACCAGCCCGCGCCGCGGTACCAGGTCTCGAGCAGGTCGAGGGCGCGCTCGCGGGCGCGGGCCGTCTCCGCGTCGCCGCGGCCGACGGACTCCAGGAAGCCCGCGACGGTGTAGGGGAACAGGTACCAGTTGTTCGGCGCGGGCGTGTGCCGCAGCGCCCCGCGCAGCCAGTCCTCGGCACGGTCCTGCACGCCGGGGTCGAGCGCGTCCCACAGCCAGGGCCGGGTCAGGCGCAGGGACAACGCCACCGAGGCCGACTCGACCATGGGCTGGCCCTGCACGTGGTGGTCGAGGATCAGCGGCCAGGACTCGGCATCGTCCCGGCCGGGCGTACGGGTGCCCGCGGCCAGGCCCTCGGCGTACCGGCCGAGCCAGCCGTGCGGGTCCTTGCCGTGCCCGCCCGCGACCCGGAACGCGGCCGCGAGAAACGTACGCGCGTAGCCTTCGAGGCCGTCCGAGCGCATCCCGGAGCCCGACGCGCGCCCCGGCAGATCGAGCAGCGCCCCACCCGCGGTCGCCCACCGCCAGGCGGCGCGCACCAGCCCATCGGCGGCCGCCTCCCAGTGGGCGCGGGTGAAGCCGGTGTACGGGCTCAACTCCCGGTCTTCGGGCGGCAGGTGGAGCGGATCCGGGACGGGGGTGTTCGCGCGTGGACCCGCGGCGGGGGTGTTCGTCCGTAGACGCGAGGCGGGAGTGTTCGTGCGTGGATCCGAGTCGGGCGTGGTCATGCGTGGATCCGAGTCAGGGGTGCTCATGCGCAGATCCGGGTCGGGGGTGCTCACACGCATTTCCGGGTCGGGGGTGCTCATGCGAGGATGGCCAGCCTTTCGCGTCGTACGGGATGGGCGAAGCCGTCGCCCGTGGACCACCGGGCGATCTCGGCGGCCGCGAGGTCGGTGAGTCTGCGCCACTCGTTGCCCTGGGACCCGGCCAAGTGCGGGGTGATCAGGGCGTGATCGCAGGGCCAGAGGGGATGGTCGGGCGGCAGTACCTCGGGGTCGGTGACGTCGAGGACCGCGCGGATGCGGCCCGCCCGCAGTACGTCGGTGAGTGCGTCCTGGTCGACCACGGCGCCGCGGGCGGTGTTGATGAGTACGGCTCCGGGGCGCATCGACGTGAGCAGGGTGCGGTCGACGAGGCCGCGGGTGGCGGGGAGCAGTGGGGTGTGGACGCTGACCGTGTCGCTCTGCGCGAACAGTCCGTCCAGGCCCACGAGTTGGGCGCCGAGCGTGGTGGCGTCGGCCTCGGTGACGTAGGGGTCGTACAGCAGGATCCGCAGGTCGTAGGGGCGGAGGAGGTCGATGACGCGCCGTCCGATGAGCGAGGCGGACAGGATGCCGACGGTGCGGCGGTAGTTGCCGATCCCGTCGGGGGTGGCGAGCCAGTCGTCGCCGCGGCGGGCGCGGCGGTAGGCGGCGGCCCGCTCCAGGACGTGCTTGCCGCTGAGCAGGATCATCGCGACGGTGTACTCCGCCACGGGCAAGGCGTTCGCGGCGGCGGCCGAGGCCACCTCGATGCCGCGCTCCCAGCAGGCCTCGGTGATATGGCCGCGCACCGATCCGGCGGTGTGCACCACGGCGCGCAGCCGGGGCGCCGCCGCGAGCACGTCGGCATCGAGGGGCGGGCAGCCCCAGCCGGTGACGAGTACCTCGGCGTCCGCGAGGATGGAGCGCGCCCGGGCCGTGGTGAGGTCGTCGAGAACCGGCGGGTCCGTGGCGGGCAGCTCGCAGACCTCGGCGAAGGCGGTCAGGGCGGCGGGCGTGAGCAGCGCCCGGGCGGCCTGCCGGGACATGGCGAAGGCTGCTCGCGGCCGGGCGGCATCGGCGGGCGTCACCTTCGCCTCCAGCGCGCTCACTTGACCGCCCCCGCCGTGAGCCCCGACCGCCAGAACCGCTGGAGCAGCACGAACGCCACGATCAGCGGCAGCACCGCGAGCAGCGCTCCCATGATCACCACCGGGTAGTACTCGGGTGCGGTCGTCGCCGCGCTGTTCCACTGGTACAGGCCCAGGCTCACCGGATACAGCTCCTGGTCGGAGAGCATCACCATGGGCAGGAAGAAGTTGTTCCAGATCGCCGTGAGCTGGAACAGGAAGACCGTGACGAGGCCGGGCCCGAGCATCCGCAGCGCGACCTTCAGATAGGTGGCCAGCTCCCCGGCGCCGTCGACGCGGGCCGCCTCCAGGACCTCGTTGGGTACGTAGCCCTGGCTGAAGATCCGCCCGAGGTAGACGCCGAAGGGGTTGAACAGGACGGGCACGAACACCGCCCACACGGTGTTCACCACGCCCGTCCGAGAGGCGATCAGGTACAGCGGCAGCGCGAGCACGGTCTGCGGCACCATCACCGCGGCCAGGACCAGGCCGAACAGCTTCTCCTTGTGCCGGAAGCGGTACTTGTCGAAGGCATAGCCGCAGGCCACGCTCACCAGCGCACCCACGGCCGCGCCCACGACGGCGTACAGCAGGCTGTTGACGTACCACTGGCCGTACAGGCCGCCGTCCATGGCGAACAGGTCCTTGAGGTTCTGCCCGAACGACGTGGCGCCGGAGAACAGATCGCTCCGGGTCAGCGCGTCCCGGTCCTTCGTCGCCGCGAGCACGAGCCACAGCACGGGAAGGAGTGTGTACAGGACCGACAGGCCGACGACGGCGCGGACGGCAGAGCGGCCGAGCAGCAGCTGCGTCCGCTGTCCCGGAGGGGACGGGCGGGGCAGGCGGGGCGCGGCGGTGCCACTCATCGGGCGGACTCCTCGGGGGCGTTGGCGCGGCCGGTCCAGCGGGTGACCGCGTACGACAGCGCGATGGTCACCACCAGGAGGATCACGGAGGCGGCCGCCGCGAGGCCGTAGTTGTTGCGCGTGAAAGCGGCGTCGAAGATGTACATGTTCGGTGTGAAACGGGAGCTGACCATCGGGGTCGCCTGGCTGAGCAACTGCGGTTCGGTGAACAGCTGCAACGCGCCGATCAGGGTGAACATCGCCACCATCACGATCGCCGCCCGCACCAGCGGCGCCTTCACCCGCAGCGCCGTACGCACCGGCCCGGCGCCGTCCACGACCGCCGCCTCGATGACCTCGCGCGGCACGGCCTGGAGCGCGGCGTAGAAAATCACCATGTTGTAGCCGAGGTTGCTCCACAGGGCGATGTTCACCATCGACGGCAGTACGGTGTGCACGCCGAGGAAGTCGACGGTGATGTCGGCCTTGCCGAGCAGCTCGATCACCGGGCTGATGCCGGGTGTGTACAGGTACAGCCAGATGATCGCGGCGATGATGCCCGGCACCGCGTGCGGCAGGAACAGCGCCAGCTGCGCCCAGGACTTGAGGCGCACCACGCCCGCGTCGAGCAGCAGCGCCAGGGCGAGGGCACCGGCCACCATCAGGGGAAGGTAGATCAGGCAGTAGAGCAGGACGACGCCGATCCCGGCGGGGAAGGTCGGGTCGCCGAGAACGGCGGCGTAGCTGCGCAGGCCGACGAAGACGGTGCGCTCCGGGCCGAAGCCGAGCCCCGGCTGGTCGTCGCTGAAGAAGCTCAGCCACACGGCGCTGCCGACGGGAACGATGAAGACCGTGACGAGGAGCAGGAAGAACGGGGTCATCAGGACGCCGCAGGCACCGAGTTCGCGGCGACGCGCGGAGCTGCGGGCGGTGGGGCGCCGGGCGCCCGTGCCGGTGTCTTGGCCGCGGACGGCGGGGGGCGCTTCGGCTGTGGTGGTCATGGGTGTCACCTGCCTCTCGAAGGGTGGTCGCGGTCAGGTGCTGCGTCGGGTGACGGTCAGGCCGAGCGCCTTCAGGTCGGGCATGGTGCCGTCCTGGGCCGCGCGCACGGAGTCGAGCACCGTGCCCTGGCCGCCGCCCGCCCGCGCGAAGCCGTCGTCCATCAGGGCGTGGGTCGCGGACATCCGCGGCCCCCAGGTCCAGTGGCGGCCGATGGCGCGGGCCTGCTCGTCGAAGAGGCGGTAGATGTCCTGGTCGCCGTAGTAGCTCCGGTCGAAGGCCTTGGAGCCGACGGCGATCAGCTCGCGGACGACCGGGAACTGGCTGCTTGTACCGCTGGCCAGGCGGGCGCGCAGCGCGTCCGGGTGCGACACCTGCCACTCGATGAACTCCATGGCGGCTTCCGGGTACTCGCTGTCCCTGGTGACGGCGAAGGTGGAGCCGCCGTGGGTGCCGACGACCGGCCGCTGCGGATCCCACTGCGGCATGGGCGCGATCCGCCACCGGCCCTTCTGGCCGGGCTGGGCGTTCATGTGCGCCCCGGCGTCCCAGGCGCCGCTGAGCCGGGCGAGCACCTCGCCCGTACCGACGCGGGCGGTTGCCTCCTGGCCGCTCGCCGCGAACGCGAACAGCACGTCCTCGTCGAGCAGTCGCTGCCAGTACGCCGCCACCTTCCGCGTCTGCGCATCGGCGAGCGAGACGTTCCACGCCCCGTCGCGGGTCTCGAACCAGCGGGCACCGGCCTGCCAGGCCCAGGCGGAGAACTGCGTGCCGCCGTCGGTGGGGAAGTACGCCAGCCGCCGGCCCGGCGCCTTACGGCGCACCGCCCTGGCCGTCCGCGCGAACTCGTCCCACGTGGCGGGCACTTCGAGTCCGTAGCGGCGGAAGAGGTCGGCGCGGTAGTGCAGCACCATCGGCTCGATATCGAGGGGCACGGTGTACGTCCGGCCCTCGAAGGTGGTCAGACCGAGGGCCTCGGGCAGCAGTTTCGCCCGCAGCCGGTCGCTCACCAGGCCGGTGATGTCGCGGGCGATGCCGTCGATGGCGAACTCCGGCACCTGCGGGTACTCGATGGTGGCGACGTCCGGCGCGTTGCCCGCGCGGGCGGCGTTGCTGAGCTTCGCGTACCCGCCCTGGAGCCCGGAGGGGACCTGCTCGAAGTCGACCTGGATGCGGTCATGGGTCCGGTTGAACGCGTCCACGACCTCCTGACTGCCGCGCAGCGCGGACCAGAAGGTGATGCGCGTGGCGCCGCCGCGTGTGTGGCGCGAGGGTGCCGCGCCGCTGCCGCTGCAGGCACCGACGGCACCCGCCAACGGCAGCGCGGCGAACGCGGCGAGCACGGTACGGCGGCTGCGCCGGTGTCGATCGGGCATGGGTGCCTCCCGGGGCTCTGGCCGAGACACGGGAATCCTGATCGCCTGACCGATCCGGGTCAATACATCGCTCAGAAGAAACTGAAACGTTCAAACGCTCATGTGGTACGGGGAGTTGGGAAGCCTGAGGTCGCGCGTGAACGGCCGAGCGGGACTTCCGACAGGCTCTAGGTTAGAAGGGCTGGACCCGGGCGCGCAGGAGGCAGAATTCGTTGCCTTCCGGGTCGGCCAGGACGTGCCAGCTCTCGGTGCCGGTCTGGCCGACGTCGGCGGGCCTGGCGCCGAGCGCGAGCAGCCGCTCCAGCTCGGCGTCCTGGTCGCGGTCGGTGGCGTTGACGTCGATGTGCAGGGGGAGCTTTCCGGCCCGTGGGTCGCTGGTGGGACTGAGGACGAGGATGGGCAGCGGGCTGCGGAGGCCGGTGCCGGGCGGCCCGATCGCGATGCTTCCGTCGTCCTCGCGTTCGAGTTCGACGTAGCCGAGGACGTCGCTCCAGAATGCGGCGAGCCGTTCGGGATCGGCGCAGTCGATGACCAGCTCACTGATGCGGCATGCCATATCCGTCAGTGTACGGAGACAGCCCGGGAGTTGATCGTCGATCGCGGTACTGGAGGGCGACGGAAGCATCGCGATCGCGTGGTGCTCAGGCCAGGCGCGTCGCCGAGCCGCGCACCTTCAGGGAGGGCAGCAGCTCGATCCTGCGCACCGCCCCCTTGCCCGGCCCGGCCGCCCGCCCTTCGGTCGCCGCCGGATCCGGATCCGGAGCCGCGCCGCCGCCCGCCCGGCCGAGACGGTGCAGGAGCAGCTCGGCGGCGGTGCGCCCGATCTCCGCGCGCGGCGGGGCCACGGCCGTCAACGGCGGGCTGCCGAGGGCGGCGAGGACGTCGTCGTACGCCACCACGGAACAGTCCTCCGGCACCCGCATGCCGTCCGCCATCAACCCCTGCACGAGCATCAGCGCGTCCACGTCGGCGTGCAGTACCGCCGCGGTGGCGGCGCGCTCCCGCAGCAGCGCCGCCAGATCGAGCGGCCCGACCCGCGCGCCGCCACTCGCCGGGCCGCCCGCCGAACCGTCCCCCGCCGCATGCGAGGTGAGCGCCACGGTCCAGTCCTCGACCTCCGGCCGGGCCGCCGCGATGTCGGCGAAGGCGGTGCGAATGGCGCGCCCGGTGGGGCTGTCGTCCCGGGCGGCCAGGACGATCCGCCGGTGCCCGAGCGCGACCAGGTGCTCCACGGCGAGATGCGTGCCGTACCAGTGGTCCGTGCACACCGAGTCCACGGCGTGCAGCGCGCTCCCTGCCCGGGGCCGCCGCTCCATCAGGACGGTCGGCACGTCGAGGCGGGCCAGCCAGTCGTAGTCGGCCTCCTGTTCCGCCGCGCCGCGCCACCGGGGAGCGAGGATCAGACCGCGTGCCCCGTTTGCCAACGCCGCCTCCACCAGCGGGCGTTCGGCGCCGGGCACCTGCGGAGCGATGTGCAGCGCGATCCGCAGCCCGGACCGCTCGAGGGCGCTGCGCGCGCCATGCAGGGCGTCGTACAGGTACGTGTGCCGTTCCGGTACGACCAGGGCGACCGTCTCCCCGTCCGGAGCCGATGAGCCGGACACCGCCTCGCCGTTCACCGCCCGGGCGGGGAGCACGGGTCGCACCACGCCATGGCCGCGCCGCACCTTGCCGTCCTGCTCGAGCTGCTCGACGTCCCGGCGCAGCGTGACCGCCGAGACCTCCAACTCGGCGCAGAGATGGGCCAGTCGCACCTCGCCCCGCGACCGCACCGCCGCCACGATCCGCTGCCGCCTGAGCTCCGCCGGCTCCCGCACGCTGCCGCCCCCCTAGGTCCTGTCGTCAAAGTCCCGCCTGCCCGGCGGGGTCTGGCACGCACGCTCGCCGCGTTGCCGAACCGCCCACGTGACTCCGCCACGAGGGCGCTCCGGCGCTTTGCGATCGCACGCACCAGACCCCGCCGGGGCGCCCTTCGGGCGACGACGGGAGTCTGACGACAGGACCTGGCCCTGTTCGTTTGACCGCTTCGGTGAACGATTGCGGCGCAGCATAACCCCGCGCCCGCCGCACGCGAAGGCCTGGGCCGACCGGACGAGCTCGGCGCCGCGGCGACAAACGGGTTCTCGCCGCGCCCCCCCGCGACCGGGAACGCCTCGTCCAGTAGGCAGCTCACCGCCGCGGCCTGTGTGAGGGATCCCTCACCGCGCCCCTCACGCAAGGGGGTCGCTCAGCCCCCTCACCAGGGCCGATCGTGGACGGCATGAACGATCACCGCATGGCACCCGTCGACTCTGCCGAGGTCGGTGAGGTGCGCCGTTTCTGGGGTCGACTCGGCCTTCCCGGGCTGGTCGACGTCCACACCCACTTCATGCCCGAGCGTGTCCTGCACAAGGTCTGGGACTACTTCGACGCCAACGGGGCCCTGATCGGTGGGATGGAGTGGCCGATCACGTACCGGCAGGAGGAGGCCGAGAGAACGGCTCTGCTGCGGGAGTTCGGCGTCCGGGCCTTCACCGCGATGCTCTACCCGCACAAGCCCGGCATGGCCACGTGGCTGAACGGATGGGCGGCCGAGTTCGCCCGCCGTACCCCTGATTGCCTGCACACCGCCACCCTCTACCCCGAGCCGGACGTCGAGACATACGTCCGTGCGGCCGTCGAAGCAGGGGCGCGCGTGTTCAAGGCTCATGTGCAGGTAGGGGCGTACGATCCGGCCGACGAACGGCTACAGGAGGCTTGGGGGGTGCTGGCCGAGGCCCGGATCCCCGTGGTGATGCACTGCGGCTCCGGG
Organism: Streptomyces sp. NPDC002851; assembly: GCF_053591935.1. Taxonomy (NCBI): domain Bacteria; kingdom Bacillati; phylum Actinomycetota; class Actinomycetes; order Kitasatosporales; family Streptomycetaceae; genus Streptomyces; species Streptomyces sp. NPDC002851. The sequence continues at coordinate 60,597 of NZ_JBSFUT010000005.1, forward strand.
CCCGCGCCCGGCAAGTACACCGGGCCTGAGCCCGTCGCGCGGGTCCTTGCGCGGCACCCGAAGCTGCGGCTGATCGTCGCGCACATGGGCATGCCGGAGTACGAGGAGTTCCTCGACCTCGCCGAGCGGTACGACCAGGTGCGGCTGGACACGACGATGACGTTCACCGACTTCTCCGAGGGATTCATGCCGTTCCCGCGCCGGGCCCTGCCCCGGTTCGCCGCACTCGGCGACCGCATCCTGCTCGGCACCGACTTCCCCAACATCCCCTACCCCTACGTGCACCAGCTCCACGCCCTGGAACGGCTGGGTCTCGGAGAGGAGTGGCTGCGGGCCGTGTGCCACGACAACGCGACCGACCTGTTCGGCCTGTAACGGCCTTCCCCTTTACCGAGCCTTTTGCCGAGCCCTGTTCTCCTGTTCCCCTGGCGGGATGGGCCGCACCGGCGTGTGGGTGGCCGGGAACGCCACCGACCTGACCCAGAGGGCGCTACCAGGAGTGACCGAAGTCGATCTCCCGTGCCCACTCGGGGTGGTCTATGAAGGGATTGCGGTTGCCCTGGATCTCGGCGATGGCGAAGTTACGGTGGCGTTCGTACGCGCCGACGGGCTCCGCTTCGTGCCAGGTCAGCAGCATGTCCAGGCGCTCGGGCTGCAGTTCGCGCGCCTCGTCTCCCACCTGGCCGGGGTAACGCAGCAGGAAGTACAACGTCGCCCGGGCCACGGCGCCCCTGCCCGCGGACGGCTCGAAGCCCTGGGCCTCCCGGCGCCCGCAGTCGGTGCGTACGACCTCTTCGACGTCGGTGAAGTCGAAGTACGGGATGTTGCCGCGGAAGCTGTTGCAGGGGGACTCGCAGGCGAAGAGATGGTGCAGGTCGCCGCGCATGGGCTCGCGTTTGCCGAACCAGGACTGCGGCACCACGTGCTCGCAGTTGAACGCGAGGGACGCCTCCAGGGCATCGAGCTCCGACTCGAGCGCCTCCGGGCCGAGACCGCACTCGCGCAGGGACAGCTCCTGGAAGCGCTTGATGCGTGCGGCCTCCATGGCGGCGTCGGCGCGGATGAACTCCTCCGGGGCGAAGGCCCGACCGGAGTAGATGCTGCGCAACTGCTTGTCGGGGTGCAGGTCCACCCATGGATAAAGCAGCCGCATCGGCTTGTAGGCGGGCTGACGCTCATGCGTGCGCTCGAGCAGGTCGGTCAGGTCCTGGCCCAGCTCAACACCGCCGAGCTCCGCGTAGTACGCCTCCCGCGCGGCCCGGTCGGCTTCGGCCTCGTAGTACGGGCGGGCCCGGCCCGTTTCCAGGCCCGCGAGCGCGGCCCGCAGATCCGCCTCGGCGGGCGGGACGTGTCCGTTGACCGTGGGTACGGCCGTCGGTTGCGTACGGACATCAGGGCCGCCGTCGACCGCCGCGGTGACGGACGGGGCCGGGGCCTGCCCCCGGGCTGTGACACCGACGGTGATGTACAGCGGCACCGTCAGCCGCAACGTACCGACGTCGGATCCGGAGACGGAGACCGAGCCGGAGCCGGAGCCGGAGCCGGAGCCGGAGTCGGAGTCGGCCGTGGGTGCCACCTCGGGACCGCCGTCGGCCAAGCGCTGTGGGGCACCGGGGGACGTGCGCGGCGGCGCCGACGCCTCGAAGAGCTGCGCCCGCAGCTGAGCGGCGGCGCCGGACAAGGGGGCCCGTCGTACGGCCTGGAGCACCCGGCTGATCCGTACGCCCTCATTGGCCTTCCAGGCCAGCTGGTCCTCGCCCATGGCCGGATGCCACACCGTCCCGTCCACCGACCGATAGCGGCCGTCCGCGTCCGTGAGCGGGACCCCGGCGTGGTGCAGGGCGACGACGTCCCACTGGTCGTTGAAGACCGGTGAGCCGGAGGAACCCGGTGTGGTGTCGGTGGCGTAGTGCACGAAGTCGTCGAGCAGGTCCACCACTTGGTTCTCGCGCAGCGCCAGCTGTTTGGGCTCACCGTTGGGGTGCTGGATGATGTTGACCATCTCGCCGAGGATCACCTGGCCCTGGGCCTCGGTCAGCCGCAGCCAGGCGAATGCGTCGAGGCCCGCGCCGCTCCGGCTCCGCTCGGCCACCGCGACCACGGTGAAGTCCAGGTCCCGATCGGTGACGAAGAACCGGCCCGGTTCCAGGCCGAAGACCACCGGCTCCAGCGGCTGACCGTCGAGCCCCGCCTGGTAGTTGAACTCGATCACACCACGGCCTGCCTCCTGGCGGTCGGCAAGGACGTGGTTGTTGGTCAGGAGCAGGGCCGGGGATATCAGGAAGCCCGTGCCGTAGTGCGCCGCAGGCCCGCGGACGACCACCCGCCCCACGGACCGTGACGCCAGATGGCCCGCCTCCAGGAAGCCGACGTCGATCAGGTCGTTGCGCCCCATGAGCCGTTCCAGGCCGAGCAGGGACGCGCTGAAGTGATCCGGCGACAGCCCGGGCAGGCTGCGCCCCGTGCTCGCCCCGCCGGGGGTCTGCTCGAGCGCGGTGGCCTGCGACCAGTCCACGCCGAGCCGGGCCAGACGCTTGGTGACGCGGTCGGGCGTATCGGCGTGCAGCACGCCTTGTTCCTCGAGTACGTGGCGGGTCTGCTCCCGGGCCGCGGCACGCTCGTAGTACCGCGCCTCGGCACGCTCGACCTGCTGAAGAAGGCCCGTCTCGGGCGCGTACGGAGTGGTGGGCACTGTGGATCGCCTCCTGCTCGCGCTCGACGGCGCGGCTCGCTTCGCCCCCGCTCACCAGCATGGGCACGGAGGACGCCGTCGCGCCCCTCGGGCCGTCACCCGGATGACCCAGCGGGGTGATGCGCGGTGGTGGTGCGGCAGTCCCCATGGTGCGACGGCGGGAGCGGCGCAGTGACCGGCTCGCGGCGTCCCCGATGGCACCCGCCCGCCTTGCGTACCGGCCTGCCTGGACGAGTACTGGGAAGCGGGGCGATGACCACGACAAGAGCCATCTAGGTGAGGCGTCATGCTCGCTACGGAAGCGGCGCGTGCGGAGCAGCATCGGCAGGCCGCCGACGCGGCACAGCGCTACCGGGAAACGACCGTGGAACGGGAGCAGGTCGAGGAAAAACTGGCGGAAGGAGTGCGGTACCCGGATGCCCCGGGCGCGCTCGCCATCCGAGCCGAACGGATCCTCGACCGAGGAGGCTTGTCGCCCGCTGCCGTGGTGTCGAGCATCCACGCCGATGCCATGGGCCTGCCCGAGGCCAACGAGCGCATCATCAACCTGTCCAACGAGCTCCAGGCCTGGAGTTTCCTGCCGCGGGGTGTCCGCGCCGGAACCACCGTCGCCCGGATCACGCTCCGCCGCGACGGTCGTGAACTCCCGCACGGCACCGGTTTCATGGTCTCGCCACGCCTGCTGATGACCAATCACCATGTGCTGTCCGACGGCGAGTTCGCCCGCCACTGCTTCCTGGAGTTCAACGCCCAGGTCTCCGTCGACAACACCCCGGACACCGCGGTCCGGATGGAACTCGACCCGGGCGCCTTCTTCACCGCGGACGAACGCCTGGACTTCGCCCTGGTGGCGGTCGCACCCGCCGCGGACGGCCGCCTCGCGGGAGAGATCTTCGGCCTGAACCGGCTCAGCGTCCAGCTCGGCACACTCGTGATCGGTGAACGCGTCAACATCATCGGGCACCCGAACGGCCGCCTCAAGGAGATCGCCCTGCGCGACAACGCCTTGCTGCTCCGCCTTGACGACTTCCTGCACTACACGACCGACACGGAGCCCGGGAATTCGGGTTCTCCGGTCTTCAACGACCAGTGGGAAGTGGTGGCCCTGCACCACAGCGGTGTGCCGAACAGGGACGACCAGGGGCGGGTGCTGCGCAAGGACGGACAGGTGTGGCGGCGTGGCGACGGCGACGACGCGATCGCCTGGATCGCGAACGAGGGCGTCCGTATCAGCTCGATCCTGAAACACCTGGCGGACCTGCGACTCGAACCCCCACGACATGCTCTGCTCACCGAGTTGGGCCCGGACTCCGGCCTGACCCAGGCGGCGCCCACCGAGGCCGCGGCGCCGCCACCCCCGACGTCGGGGGTCCCGGAGACCGCGGCACCGAAGACGGTGGCGCCCGGAACGGCTCCGCCCGAGGCCACCGGGCGCCGCGGACGGAGCATCGGCTCCCCGGGCGGCGCGGAGCGGCACCTGGTCTTCCTGCACGGCAGGCGACAGCACAAGAAGGACCCGGAGGTGCTGCGTCGCGGCTGGACGGGAGGCCTCAACCATGGGCTCACCCGTGCCGGGATGGTCACCCTCAGTCCTACGGATGTGTGGTTCCCGTACTACGGCGAACGCCTCGCCGCCCTCATGGGGTGGAAGGAGAGCGTCGGCGGCGGAGTCGACCTAGGGGACCTGACCGCCGCGGCGGCCGCCGAGGCGTTCGCCGCCGAGTCACCCACGGGCTCCTACGAGCAGTTGCTCCACGAGGCGGCGCGCCGAGCGGGCATGCCTCCGTACGAGCCCGCGGTCACCGAGAGAATCGACGAGCGCCTTGTGGGCGCGCTGCAACGGCCGCTGCGCTGGCTGGCGGCCAGGAGCGATGTCGACGAGTGGACCATCGCCGCCGTCTTCCGGGACGTGGACCGCTACCTCGGCGACCGCGACGTCCGCGAGGCGGTTCTGGAGTGCGTCCTCGAGACGATGCCGAGCACCGGGGAACTGGTCCTCGTCACCCACAGCTTGGGCACCGTCGTCGGCATGGACCTCATCACGCGGCTCCCGGACGGGCTCGACCCGACGCTGCTCGTCACCGCGGGCAGCCCCCTCGGTATGGACGCCGTCAGCACCCGGCTCCTCACCGCCGGGCCGCAGCGCCCCGAGCGCGTACGCCACTGGGTCAACGCCTGGTGTCCCACCGACGCGGTCGCGATCGGATGCCCGCTCGCGGAGTCCGGCTGGGGCAAGCTCACCGAGCTGGCCGTCACCAACGGCTGTGATCGTGCCCACGACATCGAGGAGTACCTCGCGCACGCGGACGTGGCGGCGGAGATCGGCGGTGCGCTCAGCGGCGGCGCCCGGTTCGAAGCCGCCGCCGAGCGCCCGGGAGGAGACCATCGTGCCTGGTAGGCCGAGGTTCCGGAGGGCCACCCTGTGCGCGGCCGTGGTGCTTGCGGCGTTGAGTACGGCGGTCGGCTGCGGGGGAGATGACGGGGCGTCGCCCGACGCCACAAGGCTCGACGACATCGACGCGGTCGGCACCGCCACCCTCTTCCCGGGCACCGGCGAGGAAGAGGCCGAGGACATCAACTTCCCGAGTGCCGCCGTCGGCGAGCCCGCCGCGGTGGACGTCGAGGTCCGCAACACCACGGACCGGCCGATGAAGGTGAACGACGTGGCGGCGAACGGGGTCGAGGTGTCCGACGACAAGTGCTCGGGCGAGACGGTGCCGTCGGGGGAGAGCTGCACGTTCCGGATGATCAAGCAGCCAGGCGACGAGACGGACGACACGGACGGTACAGGGGACCAGGACATGGACGTGACGGTCGCCACCGACCAGGGATCGGTCACCTCGGAGTTGAACATCGAATCGGTGGAGAACGGCGACGAAGAGATCACGCCGGACGAGCCCCTGCCGCCTACGGATGGGCCGCCGCCCGACGTACCGACCGAACCCACGGATGAACCGGCCGAACCCACGGACGTGCCGACCGAACCCACGGACGCGCCGACGGGGCGCACCGAGCCGCCTGAGGACGTGCCGACGGGGCCTACCGACGGGCCGGAGGACGGCCTGCCGGACTCTCCCGGTACGACGTAGCCGCCCCGCGGCCGCTGATCGCGGATCAGCCCCGTGCCTTGCCGAGCACCTCCACGCGGACGTTGTCGTCGTCGCGCAGGATGTAGGTGATGTCACCGTCGGGCGGCCGCCTCTGCGGCACCAGGAAGTACCGGGTGTCCGACTTCGCGAGGATGCGGAAGCCCCTGCAGCTGTACTGGTACGGCCGGAACTTCGGCCCGTGGTCCTGGCAGCTGACCAGCCGGGGGCCCGCGGTGGACGGGTGGAGCGGTGTGCGCGAGTGGACGAGTACGGGGGTGCTTCCCCGGTAACCGCGCTCGGCGTCGTCCTGGGCGCGGGACATGCCCGCCCCGTACGCGTAGCGCGACATGTCGAAGAAAAGGATCATCGCGACCGCGGCGAGCAGCAGCCCCTCCGCGATGCTCCAGAAGCGGTCCCTGCGGCGCCCGGGACCGCGCCGCAGATACAACGCGAACAACAGCAGCAGCGCCCCGACGGCCACCAAGAGCGGCGGCACCAATTCGCGCAGCCAGCTGTTGGGAAGGCCCCGCAGCACTCCGTGCTGCCACCACGTCGGCTCCATCAGGACGGGAAAGCTGATCAGCAGCAGCACGGCACCCAGCCCGGCGACCGCCTGGGCCCCGATCCGCCGCTGCTTGAAGGTCGCCTGATGCGACAGCCATCGCTCCACCCAGCGGAACAGGACGATCCCGATGAGCCCCAGGATGAGCGCGATCCACAAGGGAAGGAACAGGGCGGTGGGACTGTCGAGCAGGTAATCCTGCGGGGTGAGTTGGAGATCACGCGTCGAGATGCCGAAGTAGGAGTAGTAGGCGCTGCGGTACCTGTTCCCGAGGTAGTACAGCAGCCCGACGATGACCGACCCCGGGGTCACCACATAGGCGGCCTTCTCAAGGAACGACTTCTCCTCCGTGTCCTGAGCCGCCACTCGTCCTCCCACTCCGCAGCCCGTCGGGAAAGCTAGCGCCAGCTAACGCCAGCCTTCGCGGCAGGCGGTCACGACACGCTGAGGACTCCTCCTGGTCAGCGGCGCTCATTGGACGTTCTGCCGAGGGGACGCAGCGTCCATGGTGGGGAAAGCACATTGCGTACAAGGGGTGTGGGCGGATTGGCTTGCCAAGATCAGGACGGCGGGGGGAAGCGAATGACATCCATGCTCGACGGCTGCACGCCCTGGCCCGAAGAGTTCGTCGACCGCTACTGGGCGGCCGGGCACTGGCGTGGCCAGACGCTGGACAACCTGCTGCGCGGCTCGGCCCTCCAGTACGGCCCGCGGACCGCGCTCGTGCACGGCGACACCCGCCTCACGTACGCGAACCTGAACCGGCGCGTGGACCGCATGGCTGCCGGATTCCGGCTGCGCGGCCTGAGGCCCGGGCAACGGGTCGTGGTCCAGCTGCCGAACGTTCCCGAGTTCGTCATCGCCGTGTTCGCGCTGATGCGCGTCGGCGCGGTCCCCGTGTTCTGCCCGGTCCCGCACCGCGCGTCCGAGGTGTCCCACCTCGTGCAGGTCACCGAGGCCGTCGGCTACGTGGGGCCCTCGACGTACCAGGGCTTCGACCACACGGCGATGGCCGCGGACATCGCCGCCCAAGGGCCCTTCCTGCGGCGGGTGTTCACCCATGAGGCGCCGGGCACCTCCTCCCCGTACGGCGGCCTCATGACCGACACGTCGGGCTGCCACTACTTCCCGCTGAGCTCCATCGACGCCCCGCCCGAGCCGGCGCTGACGCAGAGCTCCGACCAGGTGGCGTTCCTCCTGCCCTCCGGCGCGACCACCGCGGAGACCGAGCTCATTCCGCGTACCCACAACGACTACGCCTACCAGGCGCAGGCCGCCGCCGAGCTGGTGTCGCTCACCGAGAACGACGTGTATCTCGCCGCGCTGCCCGCCGAGTTCAACTTCACCTTCGGCTGCCCCGGCATCGTCGGCACCCTCTCCGTCGGCGGCACTGTCGTCCTGGTCGAGAACCCGGAACCCGCCGCGTGCTTGTCGGTCATGGGACAGGAGAGGGTCACGCTCACGTCGCTGGAGTCCGCCGTCGCCCAGCGCTGGCTCGACGTACTGCCCACGCTCCAGGCCGACTTGAGCAGTCTGCGGCTCGTGCAGATCGGAGGTGGCGCGCCCTTGCACCGGGCGACCGCCGAACGGATAGGCCCCGAACTGGGCTGCCGCCTCCAGCAGGTCTTCGGCATGCCCGAGGGGCTGCTCACCCTCACCCGGCCCGCCGACCCGGACGAGACCGTGCTCACCACGCAGGGCCGCCCCCTCTCACCCGACGACGAGCTCCGCATCGTCGACGCCGACGGCAAGGACGTGCCCGAGGGCGAACCCGGTGAACTCCTCGCCCGCGGCCCGTACACCCTGCGTGGCTACTACCGCGCCCCCGACCACAACGCACACGCCTTCACCACCGACGGCTACCTCCGCACCGGCACCCTCGCGCGACGCACCCCGGACGGCAACCTGGTCGTCACCGGCCGCCTCAAGGACACCCCGCGGCGTTCGTAACTTCACGGTTTCCCCGTCAGCCCTTGGCGGGGCAGAGCCGTCGCGTCTGCTTCTCATGACGGAGCTTGGCGTCCACGCAGCCGCCGGGCAGCGAACCGTATGCCGTGGAACCGAAGTTCGCGGTGATGGTGAGCTTGCCGTAGCCGAAGACGCTCCGCTGTACCTGGTGGTCGTCGGTGAGGCGGCGGAAGTCGGTCATCCGCTCGGTGCCCGCGGCCTTGTGCAGTGGCGCGAAGTAGCGCTGAAGCGTGGCCATCTCCTGGCCCGTGGAGGCGAGGTTGCCCTCGCTGATCGCGAAGTTGAGCGGGGTGTTGTAGAGCACGGACATCAGGGCGCGGTCCGTCTTCAGGTCCGGGAGCTTGTCGTAGGGCATCTCCCAGCGGTCGGTGCTGATCACCGAATCGTGCAATGCCGTCTCGTACATGGGGATGCGGTAGCGCGGGTCGTACATCGACGTCGCCAGCGAGGCAGGCAGCTTTCCCTTCTTGAAGAACTGGCCGGGGGCGTCGGCCGGGTACCAGCCGCCCCATTTATCCTTCTCCGCTTGGAACTTCCACAGTCCGTCGTTGACCGGGGTCTGCGCTCCGTGGGTGAAGGTCAGCGCGGGGGCGGACCAGGAGACCGCCGTCTCCGAGCCGAGTACCAGCTTGTGCCGCTCGGACAGAGCGCGCATCCGCTCCATGCGGTTCGCCCGGTCCTGCTTCTTCGTCATGGGGTGTGCCTTGGTGAAGTCGCTGAACAGCTCGCCTGCGGCATCCACGTCCAGGAACACGCTGTTGGCGCCGGTGGCGACCATCTTCCTGGTGTGGTCGGCCAGATAGTGCTTGCTGGGTTCGGATCGGGCGAACGCTTGTGAGCTGAGGTAGCAGCCGCGGTCGGCGAAGCCGGTCTTGACCTTGCCCTTCCAGTCGCGGATGCAGGAGTCGGGGTAGATCGTGCCCGGCCACTTGGCGATCGGGGTGTCCGCGGACTTCGGGTCCTGCCCGTTGGCGTACGAGTCGTACGGGCCGACCAGATAGCCCAGCTTCTTGGCCGTGGAGACGGCCTGCTCGGTCATGGGCTTGCCGTCGGCGTCGTAGCCCAGCCACAGCCGGGTGCTGCCCTGCTCATGCAGCTTCTTCACCGCCTCTTCGCCGCGTGCCCGGCCCCACAGGTAGGCGTGCTCGGCGCCGAGCAGCTTCTTCGCCTCGGGGTTGTCGGTGAACTTCTGCTTGAGGGTGCGTAGTTGGCCGCGTTCGTCGAGGTACTTGTGGTAGTCGGCGGCCGCGGCGACGGGCGAGGGTCCGGTGAGCGAGAAGGCGACCGTGTAGTCGCGGGTCCGCTCGCGCCGTGAGAATTCGTGTGTTGCTGTGGTGCTCAGCTTGCCGCCGTGGGAGGTGAAGCCCAGTGTGGTGCCGATGCTCTCCGGTACGAGGTAGCTGACCCCGTGGCCGCTGCCGGTCGTGTAGCCCCACAGCGGGAGCGTGAGGGACCCGCCCGCCAGATCTGCCTCCGTGCCCGCCAGACCGGCGTTCTTCGCATTCCAGAACGTGTCCGAGACCGGCACGGAAAGCCCCTCGCCGCGCGGGATCTGGAAGGCGGCGTGCCGGTCGGCGCCCGCGCTTTTGCCGGTGACCGGCCAGGCGAGGGTGGTGTCGGTGTCAGCGTGTACCGTCACGCGCAGGCGCCCGTGGTCGCGGGCCGCGCTGACCTTGAGGTGCTTCGACGGGTACGACCAGGTCGCGGTGTGCCCGTCCACGGAGACGCGGCCGGCCCTGCCGAGCTTCCCGATGGAGTCCGAGACCGGCACCGCGGTGCCGTCACTGGCGCGGCCGGTGACGCGGAGCGAGGCGGTGTCCACGGTGGCTGTGCCGCCGGAGACGGTGAAGGTGACCTTGCCGCCGTGCACCACCGGGGGCGTGGCGGCGGCGTCCTTCTCGGCCAGCGCCGCGTATCCGACCGCACCCGCTGCGGAGGTGACGGCGGCGACGCCTGCCGCGACGATCCAAGTACGGTACCGGCGGCGGCGCTTGAGACCTGAAGGGTCCACGTGCCTGCGACTGCTTGAACGGTTCATGCCCGCAGCATCAAGAACTGTTCTAAGAGGTATCTAAGACCGGCGGCAGTCAGTACCAGCCCGGTGGGCCGTAGGCCGTGAACCGTGGCCCCCGTGGCCCCCGTGGCCCCCGTGGCCCCCGTGGCCCCCGTGAGGCCAGCGCTCAGCGGGCGAACCAGCGTTGTGGCTCCGGCGCGGTGTTCTCGTAGATGTGCTTGGCCTGACGGTATTCGGCAAGGCCGTCCAGGCCGAGCTCGCGGCCGATGCCGGAGCGCTTGAACCCGCCCCACTCGGCCTGCGGCAGGTACGGACCGAAGTCGTTGATCCAGACCGTGCCGTGCCGCAGCCGCCGCGCGACCCTTTCGGCCCGTGCGGCGTCGGTGGTCCATACGGCCCCGGCGAGCCCGTACTCGGTGTCGTTGCCGAGCTCGATGGCGGTCGCCTCGTCGCTGAAGCGCTCCACGGTCAGGATGGGCCCGAATGTCTCCTCCTGGACGAGGCGCATGTCCCGGGTGCAGTCGTCGAACACCGTGGGCCGGTAGAAAAAGCCGTCGCGCAGCGCGGGGTCGTCCGGACGGCTGCCACCCGCGACAAGGCGTGCGCCCTCCTTGAGGCCCAGCTCCACATATGCCTCGACCTTGGCCCGGTGTGCGGCCGAGACCAGCGGGCCGCTCTCGGTGTGCTCGTCCAGGCCGTTGCCGAGCCGGATCCGCTCCGCGCGCTCCACCAGGTGGGCGACGAACTCCTCGTGCAGCGAGTCCTCCACGATCAGCCGGGTACCGGCCGAGCAGACCTGCCCGGCGTGGAAGAACACCGCCATCAGGGCGTAGTCGATCGCCGCGTCGAAGTCGGCGTCGGCGAAGACGATGTTGGGGTTCTTGCCGCCGAGTTCGAGGGCGATGTCCTTGACGGTGTCCGCCGCCGAGCGCATGATCCGGCGGCCGGTCTCCAGGCCGCCGGTGAAGGACACCAGGTCCACCCCGGGGTGCTCCACCAGCGGCGCCCCGGTGGCCGCGCCCTCGCCGAGGACCAGGTTGACGACGCCGGGCGGCGCGCCCGCCTCCGCGAGGAGTTCGACCATCTTGATGGTGGTCAGCGGCGTGACCTCGCTGGGCTTGATGACCAGGGTGTTGCCCGCCGCCAGCGCCGGGGCGACCTTCCACGAGGCCTGCAGCAGCGGGTAGTTCCACGGGGTGATCAGCGCGCAGACGCCGACCGGTTCATGGACGACGCGGCTGCGGACGCGCGGATCGCCCGCGTCCACCACCCGTCCGGCGTCCGCCTCGGCAAGTCCGGCGTAGTACGCGAAGACGTTGGTGACGTCGTCGACGTCGATGCCGCTCTCCACCAGGGTCTTGCCGGTGTCCAGGGTCTCGAGGCGGGCGATCTCCGCCCGGTCCCGCTGCAGGTACTCGGCCATCCGGCGTAGCAGCTCCGACCGCTGACGGGGCGTCCAGGACGGCCAGTCGCCGCCGTCGAACGCGGCCCGCGCCGCGGCCACGGCGGCCTCGGCGTCCGGCGGGCCACCCTCGTCCACGGTGCGGATCACGGACTGGTCGTAGGGGTTGATGACCTCGCGCGTGGCGCCCGCGACCGCGGCCACCCACTCTCCGTCGATATACAGACTGGACGTGGGAAATCCTCTCCCGATTACGCCGAATTACGGCCCACCGTTGTGCGCTGGGAATTGATTACGGCTTACGTTAGGCGCGCAACGCCGAGAGCTGCAACGAGAGCCCAAGGAGCGCCATGGCCCGGGTTGAGTATGACTACATCATTGTCGGTGGCGGCTCTGCGGGGTGTGCCCTGGCGAATCGGCTGAGTGCGGACCCGGGCAACAGGGTGCTCGTACTCGAGGCGGGGCGGCCGGACTACAAGTGGGATGTCCTCACCCATATGCCCGCCGCCCTGACCATGATCATCGGGAATCCGCTCTACGACTGGTGTTACGAGTCCGAACCCGAGCCGTACATGAACGGACGCCGAGTCAGCCACGGCCGGGGCAAGTTGCTCGGTGGATCGAGTTCCATCAACGGGATGATTTTCCAGCGCGGCAACCCCATGGATCTGGAGCGCTGGGCCGCCGACCCCGGAATGGAGAGCTGGGACTACGCGCACTGCCTGCCGTATTTCAAGCGTATGGAGCACTGCGCGGCCGGGGCGGACGAGTGGCGCGGCCAGGGCGGGCCCCTGTGGCTGGAGCGCGGAGCGGCGGACAACCCGCTGTTCTCCGCGTTCCTGGAGGCGGCGCAGCAGGCCGGCCACTCGCTGACCTCGGACGTCAACGGCTACAAGCAGGAAGGCTTCGCCCGCTTCGACCGCAACATCAAGAACGGTCGCCGGTGGTCCGCCGCCCAGGCATATCTGCACCCCGTCATGAAGCGTCCCAATCTCACCGTGCAGTGCTTCTCGCAGGTGGACCGGGTGCTGTTCCAGGAAAAGCGGGCGGTCGGCGTCGCATACCGCCGTTACGGAAAGCAACGCCAGCAGGTGTACGGCGGTGAGGTGATCCTCTGCGGCGGCGCGATCAATACTCCGCAGCTGCTTCAGCTCTCCGGTATCGGAAACCCCGACGAGCTGTCCCGGGTGGGCGTGAAGCCGCGGCACGAATTGCCCGGGGTCGGGGAGAACCTCCAGGACCACCTGGAGGTTTATGTGCAGCACGCCGCCAAGCAGCCGGTTTCCTTCAATCCGCTCATCAAATGGCGTAACCGCCCCGCCGTCGGAATCCGCTGGATGACTTCGCATACCGGCCCGGCAGCCACCAACCACTTCGAGGCCGGTGGCTTTGTACGCGGCAATGACGAGGTGGACTACCCCAACCTGATGTTCCACTTCCTGCCCATCGCGGTGCGCTATGACGGCACCCCGGTGGACGCCGAGCACGGATATCAGGTCCATATCGGCCCGATGTACTCCGATGTGCGCGGCTCGGTGAAGATCAAGTCGGGGCATCCCGATGAGCACCCGGCGCTGCGGTTCAACTACCTCTCCACGCCCAACGACCGCAAGGAGTGGGTGGAGGCCGTCCAGGTCGCCCGGGACATCCTCAAGCAGCCCGCCTTCGCCGACTACGACGCGGGCGAGATCTCACCCGGCCCCGAGGTCAGCGACGACGAGGCCGTCCTCGAGTGGGTCGCCCGCGACGCGGAGACCGCCTACCACCCGTCCTGCAGCGCCCGGATGGGCATCGACGAGATGTCCGTGGTGGACCCGACCTCCATGCGGGTCCACGGGCTCGAAGGACTGCGGGTGGTCGACGCCTCGGCCATGCCGTACCTCACGAACGGCAACATCTACGCACCCGTGATGATGCTCGCCGAGAAGGCTTCCGACCTGATCCTCGGCAACACTCCGCTGCCGCCGTCCACCGCCGGGTTCTACCAGTACCGCGCTCAGGAGAGCTGAGGCCCGTGACCGAACCCACTAGCGGCGCCACGGCGGTCACCCCACCGCCCCACCGGGTGAAAACCGTCGTCTTCGGCGGGTCCGCCACACTGATCCTCGCGGTGTCGATCTGGGCGATCATCACCCCGAAGGGTGCCGAGGACACGATCGGCACCGTGGTCGGCTGGATCTCCGACGGATTGGGCTGGTACTACTTCGCCGCCGCCACCTTCTATCTGATCTTCGTGGTGTACGTCGCCGCGTCCCGGTACGGGCGCATCAAGCTCGGCCCGCAGCACTCCCGGCCGGACTTCGGCCTGTTCGCCTGGGCGGCCATGCTGTTCGCTGCGGGCATCGGCATCGACCTGCTGTTCTTCTCCGTCTCCGGGCCGGTCAGCCACTACCTGGCGCCGCCCGAGGGGGACGCGCAGACCGTCGAGGCGGCCCGGCAGGCGGTGGTGTGGACGCTGTTCCACTACGGCATCACGGGCTGGGCGATGTACGCGCTCATGGGGATGGCGCTCGGCTACTTCTCCTTCCGCTACAAGCTGCCGCTGGCCATCCGGTCCGCGCTGTACCCGATCATCGGCCGCCGCATCCACGGCCGGATCGGCGACACCGTCGACCTCGCGGCCGTCCTCGGCACGGTCTTCGGCATCTCGGTGTCCCTGGGCATCGGCGTGGTCCAACTGAACTACGGGCTCAACTTCCTCTTCGATGTGCCCGAGCGACTCGCCGTGCAGATCGCGCTGATCGTGCTCGCCGTACTCCTGACCGCGGTCTCCGCCGTGGCAGGCGTGGACCGGGGCATCCGGCGGCTGTCCGAGCTCAACGTGGTGCTCGCCATCACGCTGATGCTCTACGTGCTGATCGCCGAGAGCCCGACCCGGCTGCTCAACGCCCTGGTCATGAACGTCGGCGACTATGTCAGCCGCTTCCCCTCGATGACGCTGAACACCTTCGCCTTCGACCGGCCCACCGAGTGGCTCAACGCGTGGACGCTGTTCTTCTGGGCGTGGTGGGTGGCCTGGGCGCCGTTCGTGGGGCTGTTCCTCGCCCGGATCTCGCGAGGCCGCACCATCCGGCAGTTCGTCGCCGCCACGCTGGTGATCCCGTTCTTCTTCACGCTGACCTTGCTCTCCATCTTCGGCAACAGCGCGCTGTTCATCGTGCGTGCCGGGAACACCGCGTTCGGCGAGAACGCCATGAACTTCCCCGAACAGGGCTTCTACGGGCTCCTCGACCAGTACCCGGGGGTGCTGTTCAGCGCCGGCATCGCGACCCTCGTCGGGCTGCTGCTCTATGTCACCTCCGCCGACTCCGGATCGCTGGTGCTCGCCAATCTCAGCAGCCACCTCAAGAGCCCGACCACCGACGCCCCCGCATGGCTGCGCATCTTCTGGGCGAGCACCTTCGGGCTGCTCACCCTCGCCATGCTGATCGTCGGCGGGGTCGAGGCGCTGACCAACGCCACCATCATCATGGGCCTGCCGTTCTCCGTGGTGATGTTCCTGATCATCGCGGGCCTCTACAAGGCGCTGCGCGTCGAAGGGATGCGGGAGGACGCGCTGACCACGTCGCTGCCCTCGTCCCTCTCCGGCCGGACGTCGAGCGCGGGCCCGGCGGCGGAGCGGAACTGGCGGCAGCGGCTGACCCGGGCGATGACCTTCCCCACCAAGCGGGCGGCCCGGCGCTTCGTCGACGAGATCTGCCACCCGGCGTTCGAGGAGGTCGCCGAGGAGCTGCGGAGGCAGGGCGCGGAGGCCACGGTCATCGAGCTGCCGGCGGAGGAGTCCGACATCCCGCCCCTGGAGCTGCGCGCGCCGATGGGCCGCACGGAGGAGTTCGTCTACCGGGTGTGGCCGATCGAGACTCCCACGCCGGTCTTCGCGACCCGGGTGGTCGGCGAAGCCGACACCTATGTGCGCTTCGAGGTGCATCTCGCCGACGGCAGCCAGGGATACGACGTGATGGGCTACAGCAAGCAGCAGCTCATCGGCGACATCCTCGACCAGTACGAGCGCCACCTGGAGTTCCTGCGACTGCACCGCGAGGCCACCGCCCACGCCACGCTGCCCGACCACCGCCCGGACACGGCGGACGTACAGCTTCCCGACGACAGGACCTAGGGCCCGTCTCCCCGATCTTCGCGGGTCCGCCACGACCTCTGCACGCCTATAGCCGTATTACTGACGGGTCAGTACGGTGCTGCCAACCCCCCTTGTTCACAGGAGAGTTGGGAGAGCTGCATGAGGCCAGCCTTACGCAGACGACCAGTTGCCGCAGTTGCCGTGCTCGCGGTGGGCGTGCTCGGACTCCCCGGGTCCGCCACCGCGCAGAACGCGACCGCGCCGGTCGGCGCACCGGACGCCACCCCCTCGGCCGCGAAGCATGGAAAGGACAAGCACCACGGTCAGGCCGGGAAGAAGCCAGGGAAGAAGCCAGGGCAGAAGCCGGGGAAGAAGCCAGGAAAGAAGACCGCCCCTGGCGAGATCCTCGGTTCGGAACCGTCCTCGTTCCAGTACACGCCGGGCCAGCCCACCCCCACCAAGGCTTGGAAGATCACCTACCGGTCGACCTCCGCCGACGGAAGCCCCAACGCTGTCTCCGGCACCGTGATCGTCCCCGACGACGGCAGGACCACCCCACGCCCGCTGATCACGTACGCCGTCGGCACGGTCGGACTCGGCGACAAGTGCGCGCCGTCCGCCGGATTCCCCGGCGGCACGACGGCCGAGGCGCCGCTCGTCAACGCCGCGCTGGTACGGGGCTACGCCGTCGTCGTCACCGACTACGAAGGTCTCGGCACCCCTGGCGACCACACCTACATGGTGGAAAGGACGCAGGGCAGCGCCGTGCTCGACGCGGCGCGTGCGGCCCAGCGGCACCCGGAGGCGGCGAAGTACGGCGTCACCGCGGAGGCGCCCGTCGGGATCATGGGCTACTCGCAGGGCGGCGGTGCCAGCGCGAAGGCCGCCGAAATGGCCGCGAGTTACGCCCCCGAGCTGAAGGTCAAGGGCACGGCGAGCGGCGGCGTTCCCGCCGATCTCGCCAAGGTCGCCGAGTCCCTCGAGGGCGGGGACAGCGCCGGTTATCTGCTGATGTCCGCCGTCGGACAGAACGCCGCCGACCCGGCGCTCGATCTCGACAAGTACCTCAACGACGAGGGCCGCAAGCTCACCGAAGTGGTACGGAACGAGTGCGTCGGGACGGTCCTTGAGGCCGGGCGCGGCAAGACGATCGAGGACGTCACGACGTCCAACCCGCTGGACCAGCCGGACTGGCAGCAGGCCATCGCCGAGCAATTGATCGGCACCGAGCGGCCGTCGGCGCCGATGTTCCTGTACCACGGGGACGCGGACGAGACGATCCCCTACGCGGTCGGGCAGAAGCTGCGGGCCGACTGGTGCGCGAAGGGGCACGCCGTGGAGTGGATGTCCTTCGCCGGGCAGTCCCATGTGGGGACGGCAATTCAGGGCAACGGCCCGGCACTTGAGTGGCTCGGCAAGCGCTTCGCCGACGAGCCCACGTCGGGCAACTGCGGCACCTGAGCCGACGTACGTCAGGACAGGTACGGGCAGCCTGTCCGGCCGGACCGGCGCGGGCGGGGCACCTCGCCCGCGCCGGAAGCGGATCCGCACACGGGGGCGTGCGGATCCGGTGCGCCGATGACCAGTCGACTCACCTTTTTCAGCGCCGTCGGCCCAGTGATCGTCACACCGCCGCAGCCCGCGGAAAGCCCCCTCGGCCGGTGGGCCGAGGGGGCAGACGCGTCCGAACGGCCTCAGCCGTTCCGGCAGATCAGGCAGATCAGGCAGATCCGGCAGATCAGAAGGAGGCGACGTTGAGGTGCGTGTGGCCGTTGTTCAGGTTGACCGCACCGGCCGAGACGACGCCGTGGCCGGCAAGCTCGACGCCGCCGACGCCCTGCAGGTGGCCCGCGTGGCTCGCCAGGGACAGGCCGCTGTGCGCCCCACCGGCCACGCCGTCCAGGGCGTCGTCGGCTATCTCACGGGTCTCGATCTGGGCGTTGTAGCTCATGAGTAACGCTCTCTTCGCTAGTGATCACTTGTCTGAGTCGACCAGGACCAACAAGCCGCGGATCCGGCACGCTGATCATTGGCCGACACACCCCTGACAGCGCAAACGGTCCCGCCAGCGTCACCCCCGCACAGGGAGCGCGACCGATGAGGCATCAACAGGTGCCGGTATCTGGCGGATTGCGGCGTTGCCGTAGCCCATGGTCGGCGGTGGCCCGTCCACATCCAGAAATCAGATCGCCTACCGCGGAAACCTCTGTTGGACAGGGTTTCCGGCGCGCTCAAGGATGTTTCGTGCGGTAGCGCAGTCAGCGTGACACCACGATCGACTCCCGCGCGAGTGGAGGTTCAAGTGCCCAGTGAAGAAACGGAAGTTGTCGTCGTCGGGGCGGGCCAGGCAGGCGTGGCGATGAGCGAACACCTGGGCGCGCACGGCGTACCGCACGTCGTCCTGGAGCGGCACCGTATCGCCGAGCGGTGGCGCTCGGAGCGGTGGGACTCCCTGGTCGCGAACGGGCCCGCGTGGCACGACCGGTTCCCGGGGCTCGAGTTCTCCGGTGTCGACCCCGATGCCTTCGCTTCGAAGGAGCAGATCGCGGACTACTTCGTCACGTACGCCGAGAAGATCGGTGCCCCGATCCGGTGCGGCGTCGAGGTGACCTCGGTACGCAAGCGCGACGGTCGGCCGGGCTTCCGGGTCGAGACGTCGGAAGGCGCCATCGACGCACGCTTCGTCGTGGCCGCGACCGGACCGTTCCAGCGGCCCGTGATACCGCCCATCGTCCCGGACGGCGCCGTCCCCCTGCAGCTCCACTCCAGTCAGTACCGGAACCCGGAGCAACTGCCCGAAGGCGCGGTCCTCGTGGTCGGAGCCGGGTCCTCGGGCGTCCAGATCGCCGACGAGCTGCGCCGCTCCGGTCGCTGGGTCTTCCTCTCCGTCGGCCCGCACGACCGTCCGCCCCGCGCGTACCGCGGACGTGACTTCTGCTGGTGGCTCGGTGTGCTCGGGCTCTGGGACGCCGAGACGCCGCCCCAAGGCGCCGAACACGTCACCATCGCGGTCAGCGGCGCCCGCGGCGGCCACACCGTGGACTTCCGTGCCCTGGCCGCCGACGGCATCGAGCTCGTCGGCCTGACCGCGTCCCACGCCGACGGCGTACTGCGCTTCGCGCCGGATCTCGCCCGGAACATCGCGGACGGCGACGCCAAGTACCTGGCGCTCCTGAGGGCGGCCGACGCGTACGTCGAGCGCAATGGCCTGGCCCTTCCCGAGGAGCCCGAGGCCCACGTACTCGGCCCTGACCCGGTGTGCGTGGCCGATCCCCGCCTCGAACTCGACCTCGCGGAGACCGGCGTCACCTCGATCGTCTGGGCAACGGGCTTCGCCACCGATTACGGCTGGCTCGAGGTCGACGCGTTCGACGACAACGGACGGCCGAAGCAGCGTCGAGGCGTGTCGTGCGAGCCCGGCATCTACTTCGTGGGCCTGCCCTGGCTGTCCCGCCGCGGGTCGAGCTTCATCTGGGGTGCCTGGCACGACGCCAGGTACATCGCCGACCACATCACGACCCGGCGGAGCTATCTCGAGTACGGCACCACCGACCGGCCCGTCGCCGAGCCGGTGACAAGGAATGACGACAAGGAATGACGACAGGTGAAGACGACAGGTGAAGACGACAAGGAAGACGACAAGGAAAACGGCATGGGAGACGGCATGGGAGAGCTGAGGAGCGGAAAGTGACCTCCACGAGCGCAGGCCGCGAGGCGAAGGCCCCGATCGTCGTCGGCGGGCACACCCGGATCCGCCCGTTCAACACGCGCGACACCTATCCCGAGCAGAACCTCGACAACGACCTCTGCCAGGCCGTCGTCGCCGGTGACACGGTGTACGTCCGGGGCCAGATCGGCCAGGACCTCGACACCAGCGAGTCGGTGGGCATCGGCGACGCCGAGGCGCAGGCCGAGCGGGCCATGGCGAACATCAGGATGCTGCTCGAAGAGGCGGGCAGCCGGATGGAGCACCTGGTCAAGCTGACGATCTATCTGGTCGACCCGCGCTACCGCGAGGCGGTGTACCGCACCGTGGGCCGTTGGACCAAGGGCGTCCACCCGATCTCGACCGGCCTGGTGGTGTCGGCCCTTGCCCGCCCGGAGTGGCTGTGCGAGATCGACGCCATCGCCGTGCTCCCGGGGGAGGAGCGAGCATGACGTTCTCCCTGGTCGTACGCGACGGCGAGCGGTTCGGCATCGCGGTCAGCTCGTCGAGCCCGGCGGTCGCCGCCCGGGTCGTTCATCTGCGGCCCGGGGTGGGCGCCGCCGCATCGCAGAACGTCACCGACCCCACGCTCGGCACCAGCCTTCTTGACGGTCTCGCGGAGCACGGAGACGCGGAACGCGCCCTGGCCGACGTCACCGGTGCGGAGCGGAACGCGAAGACCATCGCCTACCGTCAACTGACCGTCCTTGGCCGCTCCGGTCCGGGGTTCGCCCACAGCGGCTCGCACACCCTGGGCAGGCACGCCTCGGCGACCGCGGACGGCGCGGTGGCGGCCGGCAACCTGCTGTCCGGCGAGCACATCCCCCGCGTACTCCTCGACGCCTGGTTCACCGCGACCGGCGAGCTCGAAGAGCGGCTGCTCACCGCCCTGAAGGCCGCCGTCGTGGCCGGTGGCGAGGAAGGACCGGTGTACTCGGCGGGCCTGGCGGTCGTCGCGGACGTCGGCTGGCGGGTGACGGACCTGCGGGTGGACTTGGCCGAGGACCCCGTGGACCGGCTCGGTGAACTCCTCGCCGTATGGCTGCCGGAGCGGGACACCTATGTGCGGCGCGGACTCGAC
The DNA here is from genome assembly GCF_053591935.1 of Streptomyces sp. NPDC002851. Classification (NCBI taxonomy): domain Bacteria; kingdom Bacillati; phylum Actinomycetota; class Actinomycetes; order Kitasatosporales; family Streptomycetaceae; genus Streptomyces; species Streptomyces sp. NPDC002851. The sequence continues at coordinate 81,189 of NZ_JBSFUT010000005.1, forward strand.
CCCGCCTCTGCCCCCTCCTACGGCGTCCCGGGCGACCTGTGACGGGCGCGCTGAAGAAGGCCGCCCGGCAGGCCGTCGACCGCCAGGCCGAGGAACTGATCGCGCTCTCCGAGCAGTTGCACGCCGACCCGGAGACCGCATGGCAGGAACACCGGGCCGCCGCGGCCGTACCCGAACTGCTCGACCGCGCCGGATTCGACGTCACCTCGTCCTACGTGGGCCTGGACACCGCGTTCCTCGCCCGGTTCGGCAGCGGGCCCGTACGGATCGCGCTGTGTGCCGAGTACGACGCGCTGCCCGGCCTTGGCCACGCGTGCGGGCACAACCTCATCGCGGCCAGTTCGGTCGGCGCCGCGCTCGGCCTGGCCGCCGTTGCCGACGACGCCGGACTCACCGTGGAGGTCTATGGCACTCCGGCCGAGGAGGGTGGCGGCGGCAAGATCGAGATGCTCGACCGCGGCGCGTTCACCGGGGCCGACCTCGCGATGATGGTGCACCCGGCGCCGGTGGACGTCGCCGAGGCCCGCCCGTTCGCCGTCAGCCACTCCAGGATCTCGTACACCGGGAAGTCCGCGCACGCCGCCGCCTACCCGGAGGCCGGGATCAACGCGGCCGACGCTTTCACCGTGGCCCAGGTCGCCCTCGGTCTTCTGCGTCAGCAACTGCCGCCCTCGACCCGGGTGCACGGCGTGGTGACGCACGCCGGGGACGCTCCGAACGCCATCCCGGAGCGTTCGACCGGACGCTGGTACGTCAGGGCCGAGACGCTCGCCGAACTGGCCGAGCTGGAGCCACGCGTCATGCGGGCCTTCGAGGCGGGCGCCCTCGCGACCGGCTGTGACCTCGAGGTCGAGCCGGAGAGCAAGCCGTACGCGGAGTTCCGCACGGACGAGACCGCTCTTAGGCATTACCGTGCCAACGCCCTTGCCCTGGGGCGGGAGTTCGCCCCGCCCGGCCGGGCCGCACGCATGAACCGCGCCTCCACCGACATGGGCAACGTCTCGCAGGTCGTCCCGGCCATCCACCCCTACATCGGCATCGGCTCCCTGCCCGCCACCAACCACCAGCACGAGTTCGCCGCCTACTGCGTCGGCGGGACAGCTGAGCGCGCCCTGCTCGACGGGGCGATCGCACTGGCCTGGACCGGCGTGGACCGAAGCGGCAGATAGGTGCCGCATAGGGTCGGGCACGGATACGGATACGGACACGGTTCACCGGGCGCAAGGGGCTCGCATGACGTCACCGCTGGGTTTCACCCTCGCTCAGCTCCGCTACTTCCTGGTCGCCGCCGAGTGCGGATCGATGACGGAGGCGTCGCAGGAGCTGCACATCGCGCAGTCCGCCGTGTCCGCGGCCATCCACAACCTCGAGCGGGAGCTGCGGGTGCAGCTGTTCATCCGCCGACGGGGCCGCGGCCTGACCCTGACCCCCGCCGGTGAGCGGCTCCAACAGCAGGGGCGGGATCTGCTGGCCCGCGCCCGCGAGGTCGAACGCGAGGCCCGGGGAGACGGCGGGACCATCTCCGGGCCGGTGGCCGTTGGCTGTTTCGTGACCCTGGCCCCGTTCTACCTGCCGTCCCTGTTCAGCGAGTGCACCAGACGCTATCCGGGCATCGAGATCGACGTGGTGGAGGCGGAGACGGACCAGCTCGTCCACGCCCTGGCGGCGGGACGCATCGACTTCGCCCTCACTTACGACCTCGGCCTGCGGGCGGAGCCGGAACTGCACAGCGAGACGATCGCCCGCGCCCCGGCCCATGTCATCGTCGCGGCCGACCACCCGCTGGCCGCCCAGGAGAGGGTGCGGCTGACCGAACTGGCCACGGAACCGCTCGTCCTCCTCGACCTTCCGCACAGCCGCGACTACTTCCGCTCCCTGGTGGCCGCCACCGGCACCGCCCCCGATGTCCGCTACCGCACCCAGAGCTACGAGACCGTACGCTCCCTGGTCGCCCGAGGACTCGGATACTCCGTCCTCAACCAGCGGCCCGCGACCGGCCAGACGTACGGCGGCGGAGAGATCGCGGCACTTGAGCTCCTCGACGCGGGACCGCCGCTCGAGGTCAGGATCGCCTCCGTGGCGGGGATGGCGCAGACCGCCCGCGCTCGAGCGCTGATGGACCTGCTGCGGGAGATCGCCGCCCGGCCCACCGAGGTCTGAGGAGCGGTCGCCTCGAGCATTGCGGACCTCCGGGGACCCCCGTCGAGGACTGCGGACCTCGGGGCACCCCCGTCGAGCACTGCGCACCTCCGGGCACCCCTGTCGAGCCCTACAGCTCGGCGCAGCCCGTCACCGCCCGAGCGTGCGCAAGGATCAACTCCCGGGCCCGGTCCGGCTGCAGAGCCGCATTGTGGCTGACGATGTGCAGGCCGTAGCCGTCCTCCAACGCCACCAGGCCGTGTGCCAGATCGTGCGCGGACGCGGCGAGGGAGAACGCCCCGGTCGCGGCGCCGACCTCCAGGGCGGTGGTGTAGAGCGCCACCTCGCGGGCGAAGAGCGAGGTCATCAGTTCGGCATGGCCAGGACTGCGCCCGGCACGCCGGTGCAGCTGGTACAGCAGCCCGTGGACCGGGTCCTCCGCGCTGTCGGGCAGACCACTGTCGAGGAGCGCACGCAGTCGCGCCGCGGGATCCCCCGATGCCACTGCGTCGTACGCACGCTGCCGGGAGCTCAGGAAGCTCTCCACCGCTCCCCGGTGCACCTCGAGCACGAGGTCGTCGAGCTCCGGGTAGTAGTAGAGGACCGAGCCCTGGGAGACGCCGGCCACATCCGCGATGTCCCTGATGCGCAGGCCCTCGAGGCCGCGCTGCGCGATGGCCTGCCCCGCGGCGGAGACGAGAGCCTGCCTGCGCGCCGTCTGATTGCGTGGTCTGCCGACTTTGCCCATGGCGGTTAATTCTCTGTTACCCGGACCATCTTTCGCAACAAGTTCCGGTCGAGAGCATTGACGGCTCGTGCCCTCATTGTTTGAATCTCATCTCAAAGAATTCGACTGGACCGCTCTCGTCGAGCTGCCTCGCCGCAGCCCTGCCCGGCCGCTCCGGGCAGCACCTTCGCCCGGCCCTCCGACGCCACGAGCATCCGGACGAGCGCCGACTCTCCCGGCCCCTTCAACGCAATCGAAGGCCACAGCATGACGACGCACTCGCACTCGCACTGGCGGCAGCGTGCCGCCGAACTCGCGCCACGTACCCGCCTCTTCATCGGCGGAACGTGGACCGACCCCGCTGACGACTCTGCCGACCGGTGGCTCCCCACCGTGAACCCCGCCACCGGCAAGACCACCGCCCATGTGGCGGTCGGCTCGGCCGCCGATGTCGACCGGGCCGTGTCCGCGGCCCGCACCTCCTTCGAGGACGGCCGCTGGTCGCGCACCGCCCCCGCCGAACGCAAGCGCGTCCTGGCCGAGCTGGCCCGCCTCATCGAGGTCCACGGAGAGGAACTCGCTCTCTGTGACACCCTCGACATGGGAAAGCCCATCGCCGAGTCGTACGGCACCGACTTGCCCGGCGCCGCCGGTGTCTTCTCCTGGTACGCCGAGGCCGCCGACAAGCTCTACGACGAGGTCGCACCGGCTCCGCCCGGCAACCTCGCCCTGGTGCGCCGCGCCCCGCTGGGCGTCGTCGGCGCGGTGGTGCCCTGGAACTTCCCGCTGGACATCGCGAGTTGGAAACTGGCGCCTGCCCTGGCAGCCGGGAACAGCGTCGTCCTGAAGCCGGCCGAGCAGTCACCGCTCTCGGCGCTGCGCCTGGCCGAACTCGCCGCGGAAGCGGGGCTTCCTGACGGTGTCCTGAACGTCGTCCCCGGCCCCGGCGAGGTGACCGGCCGGGCACTCGGACTCCACCCGGACGTCGACACCCTGGTGTTCACCGGCTCCACCGCTGTGGCCAGACGATTCCTCGCCTACGCGGCCGAGTCGAACATGAAGCAGGTGTGGCCCGAGGCCGGCGGCAAGAGCCCGAACCTGGTCTTTGCCGACGCCGACCTGGAGGCCGCCGCGGAACGTGCCGCCTGGGGCTTCGCGTACAACGCCGGGCAGGTGTGTTCCGCCAACACCCGCCTGCTCGTCGAGGCGTCCGTCGCCGAGGAGTTCACGGACCGGGTCGCCGAGCACGCCCGCACCTGGCTGCCGGGCGACCCGCTCGACCCCACCACGCGTCTCGGCCCGCTGATCGACGAGGCCCAGGTGGCACGCGTCCTGGACGCGGTGCGCTCCTCGGGCGCCACGCTCGCCTGCGGCGGCACCCGTCCCGACCGCGACGGCTCCTACCTCGACCCGACCGTCGTCACCGGCCTGACCCCCGACGCCCGACTCGTACGCGAAGAACTCTTCGGCCCCGTCCTGACCGTGCTGCCCTTCCGCGACGAGGCGGAGGCGGTCCGCCTCGCGAACGACTCCGCCTACGGCCTGGCCGCGTCCGTGTGGACGCGGGACCTGGGCCGCGCCCACCGCGTCGCCGACGCCCTGCACGCGGGCACCGTCTCCGTCAACACCGTCGACGCGCTCAGCCCCTGCACGCCCTTCGGCGGCTTCAAGCAGTCCGGCCACGGCCGCGACCTCTCCCTGCACTCCTTCGACAAGTACACCGGCCTGAAGACCACGTGGATCGCCTACGGCTGACCGGGCCCGCCACCGAACCCACCCACGCCTTCGAGCAAGAGAGGCACCACCCATGACCCTCGACGCCGCGGACCTCGCCCGCCTCGACCGAGCGCACCTCATCCACCCCTACCTGCCGGGCAGCACCACCGAGCGCATCGTGATGACCGAAGGATCGGGCTGCCGCCTGACCGACTCCGAGGGCCGCGGCTACCTCGACGCCACCGGCGGCCTCTGGCTCGCCCAGGTCGGCCACGGCCGCACCGATCTGGCCGACATCGCCCACGAGCAGATGACGAAGCTCGAATACTTCACCAGCTTCTGGGAGTTCTCCAACGACCGCGCGATCGAACTGGCCTCCCGCCTCGCCGCCCTGGCCCCCGACCCGCTGAACCACGTGTACTTCACCTCCGGCGGCTCGGAGGGCAACGAGGCGGCGATCAAGATGGCCCGCTACTACCACCACCGCCGCGGCGACCGCAGCCGCACATGGATCCTGGCGCGCAGCAAGGCGTACCACGGCATCGGTTACGGCGGCGGCTCGGCCACCGGATTCCCCCTGTATCACGAGGGCTTCGCCCCGATGATGCCGCACGTCTCGCACCTCACCCCGCCGTGGCCGTACCGCACCGAGCTGTACGACGGCCAGGACCCCACCGACTTCCTCATTCGGGAGCTGGAGGAGCGGATCGCGGAGATCGGTCCGGAGAACATCGCGGCGATGATCGGCGAACCCATCATGGGCGTCGGCGGGATGCTCGTACCGCCCGCCGACTACTGGCCCCGGGTCCGCGAAGTCCTCGACCGGCACGGCATCCTGCTCATCTTCGACGAGGTCGTCACGGCGTACGGACGTGTGGGGGAGTGGTTCGCCGCCCAGCACTTCGGCATCACCCCCGACATCATTGTCACCGCCAAGGGCATCACCTCCGGGTACGTCCCGCTCGGCGCCCTGCTCGTCGGTGACCACGTCGCCGAGGTCCTGCTGCGCGACCATGGCTTCCCCATGGGCTACACGTACAACGGCCATCCCGTCGCCACCGCCGTCGCCCTCGCCAACCTCGACATCATCGAGAACGAGGGCCTGCTCGCCCGCGCCACCCGCCTCGGCGCCTTTCTCCACGCCGAACTCGCCGCCCAGCTGGGCGACTTGCCGATCACCGGACAGATCCGCTCCGTCGCCATGATGCTCGCCGTGGAACTCGTCGCCGACCGCACCACCCGCACCCCTCTTCCCCTGAACCCCGAACTGATGCCGCACGACGTCATCCGCCGCGAGACCGGCGTCATCGTCCGCGACTCCGCACACAGCCTCGTACTGTCCCCGCCACTGATCATGACCGAGACCGAGGCCAAGGAAGCGGCCTCCGCCCTGCGCAGCGTCCTGGAACGCACCGAACCCACCGGCGAGATCCGCCCCGCCTGACACCCCGGGAGGCCCGGTTACCCCCACGGGCCTCCCGCCCCCGCCCCGACACGGAACCCCCACGCCGTCGCCGCGCCCGTACGTACGCACCGCTCGCAGTCCCCGCCTCCTGCCCTAGGAACTGCCCGTGTCCTCCAAACTCACCACCCTCGCCCCGCACCCACCCCACACCGGCACCACCGTCCTGCGCCGCAGCCTCAAGCGCTTCGACATCACCGCCATGGCCGTCGCCGCGGTGATCTCCTTCGACACCGTCGGACAGATCGCCACCGGCGGCGGCGAGGCCGCCACCTGGACGGCCGCCATCGCCCTGTTCTTCCTCGTCCCCTACGCCCTGCTGTTCGCCGAGACGGGCGCCGCGTTCCCCCAGGAAGGCGGCCCGTACGTCTGGGTGAAACTCGCCCTCGGCCGCTCGGCCGCCGCACTCACGACGCTCTTCTACTGGGTCACCAACCCGATCTGGCTGGGCGGCTCCCTGGTGTTCCTCGCCGCCGAGACCTGGGACGGCTTCGTCTTCCACCTCGGCTCGGGCACCGTCGCCGACTACACGTTCAAGCTGGTGTTCATCTGGATCGCCATCCTCACCGCGGTCGTCTCCCTCAGCCGCGGCAAGTGGATCACCACGGCCGGCGCGGTCGTGAAGGTCCTCTGCCTCGCCCTGTTCACCGTCACCGCCGTGCTGTACGGGGCACAACACGGCTTCCAGGGCCTCGCCGACGCCCGCTTCACCCCGACGACCGCCGGATTCCTCGCCCTCGTGCCGATCCTGTTGTTCGCCTACGTCGGCTTCGAAGCCCCGAACGCCGCCGGCGAGGAGATGCACGACCCGCAACGCGACGTGCCCGCCGCTCTGGGCCGCTCCGCGACCGTCGCCGCATGCTGCTATCTGCTGCCGGTCCTCGCACTCCTGGCCGTCGTACCCGCCCAACAGGTCACCGGCGTAGGCGGCTTCATGGAGGGCGCCCGCCTCGTCTTCGGGGTCTACGGCGACGCGGCCGGACCGCTGCTCACCCTCACCGCCACCATGTTCGTCTTCGCGCTCCTCACCCAGGGCAGCGCCTGGATGATCGTCAGCGACCGCATGCAGGCCATGGCCGCCGCCGACGGTGGCTTCTTCACCCGCGCCCTCGGCGCCTTCCACCCCAGACTCGGCACACCGGTACGCACCAACCTCCTCTCCGGAGCCGTGGCCACGGTGTTCATGCTCGCCGCCATGCACCTCGTGGACGGCGACACGGGAGCCGTCTTCACCGTCGTCCTCACCGTGGCGGTCACTACCTTGCTGCTGTCCTACCTGGTGATCGTCCCCGCACTGGTCGTCCTGCGCCTGCGCCGCCCGGACGTCACCCGCCCCTACCAAGTCCCCTTCGGCAACCGAGGCTTCCTCACCTGCGCGGCCCTGGTCTATGCCTGGATCCTCATCGGCTCCTGGTCGGCACTCTTCCCCGGCGTCCTGGAAGGCCTCTTCGGCATCGACTACGTCTTCCACGACATCTGGGGCGTCTCCCGCCTCTCCTTCGAGGCCTTCACCCTCGGCACCGTCGCGGTGCTGCTGCTCGTCGGGGCCGCCGGTCTGTCCCTTGCGCGCCGCGCGGGCCCGGCACCGGTCGGCGCTGGCGCGGACTCCTAGTCGTGCCGGTCGCTGCGCTTCCAGGAGCGAGGCAGCGCTAGCCTTGCCGATCTCAAATCAGTTGCGGGCATGCCGTGACCGACCGAACCATGGGCGGCATGAGCAGCGGCTACGTGGTCAGGGACGTGCGGGTGGAGTCGGCCTGCCGACCTGCGATCCGGGCAAGCTGCGACCGAATCGTCACACGGGAGACGCCGACGCATGAATACGCCACCATCGCCACCTGGAGCGGAGGGAACTGACGGGTCATCCGTCCGGATCGGCGCTCTCGTTCCGCTGACTCGGCCCGGCTGGGTCGAGGCGGGCCAACACTTGCTCGCTGGACTCGAGTTGGCCGTTCGCGAAGTCAATGAGGGCGGCGGGATCGTCGGGAGACCACTCGAGCTGGTGGTGCGAGACACCGCGGCTGATCCGCGGAGGGCCGCGGCGGCCGTAGATGAGTTGGCCGCCCTGGGTGTGGCCGCCTTGGCGGGGGAGTATCACAGCGTTGTCGCTCGCGCCGCCGCCGCCAGGGCCGACGCCCTCGGTGTGCCGTTCCTCTGCTCGTCGGCGGTTCTCGACGCGCTCACCGAACAGCCGACGGACTGGGTCGCGCGCCTCGCCCCGGCGCAGTCCCGCGGCTGGCAGATCTACGCGGACTTCCTCCTCGGCGCGGGCCACAGTCGCATCGCCGTAGCAGCCGAGCCGAGTGTCTACTGGGCATCCGGTGCTCGCGTGCTGTGCGACTACCTCGCTCCACGCGGCGGCACCGTCACCGAACTCGACATGCGCGCGCTCAGCCCCACGGCGGTGTGCGACGAACTCGTCAAGAACCGCGCGACCGCCCTCCTTCTCCTGGTCGGCCACCCGGACCCAGCGGTGCCGATCGTCAAGGCGGTCCGCCGCGACCAGCGCCTCGCCGAGATCATGGTGGGCGCTCCGGCCGGACAACCGGAGTTCGCCGAATGGGCGACGTTGCTCGCCGACGACGGCGCCGCGATCCCGTTCTTGCGCTACCTGCCCGAGCGCCTCACCCCACTCGGTGCACGAGTCGAGACGGCCCTGAGCAAACAGCTCGCCGAAGCGCCCTCCTTCGTCGCCTTCGAGGGCTACGACACGGTCGCCGTCCTCACGGAGGTACTGCGCTCGCACGGCACGGACCGGACGCGCACCGCCGAATCCTGGCCGCGCGTCGCAGTCGAAGGCACCCGCGGGCAGATCCAGTTCTCCCGCACGCCCGGCATCAGCGTTTGGCAGTGGGCTTGGGCGCCGATCCAAGTCGTTGAACGAGATCCGGCGGACCCCGATCGCTTCCGGATCCTTCACAGCGGCTGAGGGGGCAGGGAGGCCCAAGAGGCGGCGACACAGCCCACGGGGATATTACCTAAAGTAATAGACTCGCTGCGTATAGTGACGGACGCCGACGCCTGATCACCACCCGATCCACGGGCATCCGACCGCCGCGCAGGCATCGCTACTCAGACGTACGCCGCAGGGATCAAGCGGCGCCCCACCCCCCTCTGCTGCGCCGGCCCCGGCCGTCTGCAGGAAGGAGCACCGAAGGTGAAGCTTCAGCGGAAGAGCGGACCGTGCACCCTGGCGGTCGGCGCGACGGTTGTCTCCGGCGCCCTGCTCCTGACTGCCTGCGGTGGGAACGGCAACTCGCGTCCCTCCGGCACCACGCCCACGGCTACCTCGCCCGTCACCAAAGGTGCCGACGGTATTAAGTGCGGCAAGGCGGCCACTGTGTCGGCTTCCGGCTCGTCCGCGCAGGAGTTCGCGATGAAGTTCTGGATCAAGAACTACAAGCGGGCCTGCCCGGATACCCGGATCAGCTACGAAGCCAATGGCTCCGGTGCCGGTCAGACCGACTTCCTGAAGGGCAGAACCGCCTTCGCGGGTTCCGACTCCGCGCTGAGCGCCGACCAGATCACCGAGTCCAAGAGTGTCTGCTCCAACGGCGGTCGGGCCGTCCACCTGCCGGTGCTCGGCGGCCCGATCGCCATCGCCTACAACCTGCCAGGGGTCAGCAAGTTGGTCCTGGACGCCCCCACACTCGCCAAGATCTTCGACTCGCGGATCACGAAGTGGAACGACCCGGCGATCGCGAAGCTCAACCCCGAAGCCAAGCTGCCGTCGACGCCGATCCAGGCGTCACACCGCTCCGATTCCTCCGGCACGACGGACAACTTCACCTCCTACCTGAGCGCCGCCGCACCGAGCGCCTGGCCGCACGGGCACAACAAGGAGTGGAAGGCCGAGGGTGGCAAGTCCGCCGATGGTTCCTCGGGCCTGGTCGAGCAGGTGAAGAAGACCGAGGGGGCGATCGGCTACGTCGAGCTGTCGCATGCGATCGCCGGCAACATTCCCACGGTCGCGATCGCCACCGGCGGCCCCGCTCCGGTCAACGCCAGTGTCCTCACGGCCTCCAAGGCGATCGCCGAATCGAAAATCGCCGACTCCGGTGACGACCTCGTACTCGAGCTCGACTACACCACCAAGGCCTCGAACGCCTACCCGATCAACTTGGTCACGTACGAGATCGTCTGCGATAAGGGCAACAAGCCGGAGACATGGTCCGCCACCAAGGCGTTCCTGACGTATGTCGCCAGCGCGAAGGGCCAGGAGGACCTGAGCTTCCAGGGCTACGCGACGCTCCCCGCCACCATCGTGAACAAGGTCCGCAGCAAGATCGACAGCCTGTCCTGACCGACGTGGCCGCGGCAGTCGACCAGGGAGGCAGCCATGACCCCACTGCGCCACCTGATCGTCCTGCGGCACGCCAAGTCCGCCTGGCCGGACGGCGTCGCCGACCACGACCGGCCCCTCGCCCCGCGCGGCCGCCGGGACGCACCAGCCGCCGGACAGTGGCTCGCCCGAGCTGACTACCGCCCCGACCAGGCCCTGTGCTCCACCGCCCTGCGGGCCCGCCAGACCTGGGAGTTGGCCTCCGCGCAGTGGGACACCGTCCCGCCCGTGCGGTACGACCAGCGGCTGTACGCGGCAGACGTCCCCGCCCTGCTCCGGGTCGTACGCGAAACACCGGACGAGACCGGGACGCTGCTGTTGATCGGCCACAACCCCGGCCTGGAAGACCTCATCCTCACCCTGGCCCGCGACGATCACGACGATGCGCTCACCCGCGTGCGTACGAAGTTCCCCACGTCCGCGATCGCCGTCCTGACCTGGCGCGGCACCTGGCCCGCCCTCGCGCCCGACGCCGCCCTGCTCACCGCGGTCGCCGTCCCGCGCGGGAAGAAGACTTGAGGGTGCGGCCGACCGCGACGCCGAAGCACGCAGGGCGTGTGCGTCGGCGTCGTGTTCGGCGAGCCCTTCGCGGGGCACGAGCAGGTTGAGGCGCCGACCACCGCCACTGACGCGCCTCCTCCCCGTGTTCGGGTGCGGGCTGCACGTGTCCGAGCCCTTCCGCCGGGCCGGAACACAGCCGACCCTCCCAGGCGTTGTAACGGGCGAGGGCAAGCAAGGGGGATGCTCATGTCGTACGACCCATTCGGCGCCGCCTATCCCACGCCGCGGCCGACGCCCCCGGAGCGTCGGGGCCGCGTCAAGACCGCTGCCATCGTCATGCTCGCCTGGCTGGCGCTGCTGTGGCTCCTTGAGGTGATCGACGCGGCGAGCGGCCATGCCCTCGACACCTTCGGTGTCTCCCCGCGTGAGGTGGGCGAGCTCCGCGATGTCATCCCCTCGGCCTTCCTGCACTTCGGCTTCGACCACCTGCTGGCGAACAGCGTGCCGCTGCTCATCCTCGGCTTCCTCGCCGCGCTCTCCGGGGTACGCTGCTTCGCCGCGGTCATAGCGGTGATCATCCTCGCCAGTGGCCTGGGCGTCTGGCTCACGGCCCCGGCGTACTCCGTGACGGCCGGGGCGTCCGGCGTGGTCTTCGGACTCTTCGGCTATCTGCTGGTTCGCGGCTTCGTGAACCACCGTCCCGCGGACGTCCTGATAGGCGTGCTCGTCCTCGCGCTGTACGGCTCGATCCTCCTGGGCGCGCTGCCGACGGCGGCGGCGGTCAGTTGGCAGGGGCACCTGTTCGGGCTGCTCGGCGGGGTGGCGGCGGCGTTCCTGTTCCAGCACGGGCGCCGGGAGATACGCCCACCCGGCGTTTGACCCGACAAGCCCGCCAAGGGGGCCGTGACCACCGACCGAACACCGAGCCTCCCCGCCGCCGCACGTCCGGTGTCGGCTACGGCTTGATGTCGTAGAGGACGTTGAAAGGGTCATCCGCCGTGGAGCGGACTACGTCGCTGAAGCCAGCCTCGGCGCTCAAGCTACGTACGACCGACTCGGGCATACCGCACGTTCCGAGGGCGGCTCCGCCGTTCGCGAGCGACGTGGTCATGCAATAGAACATGCTGAACCCGTAGAACATCGCCGCAACGGGACCCACGTTGTCCTCGGGCCGGTCCTCGCAATTGATCTCAAGCATCAGGTAGTCGCCGTCATCCTTGACCGCGGCCCTGATGGCGGCAAGAAGCCGCTTCGGTTCCGCCGAGTCATGGATGACGTCAAAGGTGGTGATGAGGTCGTAGCGCTCCGGAAGCCCCTCGGCGGCATCGACCGTCTCGAAGGTCACGCGGTCGGCGACACCGGCCTTCTCCGCGTTCGCCCGGGCACGTTCCACCTGGCCCGGGAAGTTGTCGAAACCCGTGAAACGGGAGCGGGGAAACGCCTTGGCCAGCACGATCAGGGCGCGGCCCGCGCCGCATCCCACGTCCGCGACGTCGATACCCCGTTCCAGCTTCTCGATGACGTGCGGAAAGGTACTCAGCCAGTCGTCGACCATGACGCTCTCGAACCAACTGCCGGTGAAACGGCTCATGCCGTCCCACAGCGAGTCCGGGTAGTCGCTCTGTCGTACGCCTCCGCCACGCCGGAACGCCTCACTCAATCGGTCGTAGGGCGCCAAGGCTGCGGGCATCATCTGGTAGAGGCCGCCGAGGAACATGGGCCCTGATTCATCGGCCAGGGCGGGGGCGTGCTCGGCGGGAAGGGCGAAGCGCCCGGGCTCCGGTTCCTTCAGATAGCCCGCGGCGGTGAGCCCTCGCAGCCATTCGCGTACGTAACGCTCATTCAGGTCCAGGCGGTCCGCAAGCTCCTGGCTGCCGACGGGGCCATGGGCCGCGAGGTCCTTGAACAAGCCCAGCCGGTCGCCCAGGTGACACAGACCGACCGTCATCGTCCCACTGAAATCCCCGAGCGCCTTCTCCATGAAGGCCTCGACCTTCGCTTCATCCAACTCGCGCTGCGCCACCACGCTGTCCCTCCTGGTCGACCACGATCTCCGAGTGCTCACTGCCCGGAAAGCACAGCACCGGGCCGCTCCCTTGCGTCGCCGCCACGACGGGCAGCGACGCTCGGGCCGGATCGCCTCACCCAATCCGAGCATCGGACGCGCAGAGGGAGCAGAGGGCGTCAGCAGGGGCCCTGCGGGCGATGAGCCGCCCGCAGGGCCCCTGTCGTGCGTGCGGGATCTGTCAGCAGCGCCGCTCCGAGTACGCCTGGGACGGCTGCGGGGCGCCCGCGGGGCGCAGCGTGCCGACGCCCGAGGTGCAGTGGGTGACCGTGTCGGCCGGGGCCGACCAGAACTCCTGCTGCGTGGTGGCCTTCCAGCCGTTCTTTCCGTGGACCGTGTCGTCGTCGTAGCTGTAGACGCCACCGGTCACGTCATACGGGGCGGCATTGGCGCGGAAGCTCTGCCACACCCACACGTAGCCGTAGTTCTCCTGGCACTCCTTGGAGTAGAACTGCTTCACGGACGCGATGGTCGCACCACCGCGCTTGATGTACCCCGTCGTGCCGATCGGCACCGCGTCATCACAGACGCCGGCCACCTGTGCGGCCTTGCTGGCCGGATTGCCGTCGGGGGACGGGGCGGTGCTGGTCCGCACGTCCTTCACCTGCGGGGTTGCCCCGCCGCCGTCGCCGGCTGCGTGGGCCGCTCCGGCTCCGGCCGACAGCAGGGCCAGGGCGCAGACCGCGGCGGTGAGCGAGGTTCTGGTGAACCGGGCTGAACGCATTGCGAGTTCCCTCTCTGAGCTGACAAAGCATGAGATTCGGGATATGCGCGCGCATACGTTGGTCGCCCGGTAAGACCCATGGGTCCGCTGATGGGTTGTACGGCCTCCTCGGCGAGAGCCTGGGCTTCGCGGTTCGATGCCGAGCGGATAGATCGAGGGGTGTTCACGGAACGGCAGTGGACCGCCGTACGGACGCCACCGGGCCCCGCGAAGGAGCGCCCCTCCCGTCCCGCCCCTAGCGTGGGAGGCGACGGCGCCGCGGCACCCCGCGCGCGCCGCGACCGCACGGCACTGCGCTCCCGCCCGCAGCTCGCGAGGGTCGAGGAAGAGGCCCGGATCGAGCTGGGGCGCGAGGAGGAGGAACCTCATGCCCATCGCCACCGTCAACCCCGCCACGGGCGAGACGATCAAGACCTTTGACGCGTTGACGCCCGAGGAGGTGGAGCGGCGGCTCGCGGCCGCCGACGCGGCGTACCGGGCGTACCGCCTCGCCACCTTCGCCGAACGCGCCGGTCTCCTCGAGCGCGCCGCCGACCTGCTCGAGCAGGACGCCGAGACCGCCGCGCGCACCATGACCCTCGAAATGGGCAAGACGCTGAAGGCGGCCCGCGCGGAGGTCGCCAAGTGCGTGAAGGCGCTGCGCTGGTACGCCGCGAACGCCGAGGCGCTCCTCACGGACGAGGAGCCCGCGCGGGCGGACGTCGAGGACTCCGGCGCGTCCCGGGTGCGCGTGCACTACCGGCCGATCGGCCCGGTACTCGCGGTGATGCCGTGGAACTTCCCGCTCTGGCAGGTCGTACGCTTCGCCGCCCCCGCCCTGATGGCGGGCAACGTGGGCCTGCTCAAGCACGCCTCGAACGTGCCGCAGACCGCCCTCTACCTGGAAGATCTCTTCCGCCGCGCGGGCTTCCCGGACGGCTGCTTCCAGACGCTCCTCATCGGCTCGGGCGCCGTCGAAGGTGTCCTGCGCGACGAGCGGGTGGCGGCCGCGACCCTGACCGGCAGTGAGCCCGCCGGGCGCTCCGTGGCCTCGGTCTCCGGTGACGAGGTGATGAAGACCGTCCTGGAACTGGGCGGCAGTGACCCCTACATCGTGCTGCCCAGCGCCGACATCGACCGCGCGGCCGAGACCGCCGTCACCGCGCGCGTACAGAACAACGGCCAGTCCTGTATCGCCGCCAAACGCTTCATCGTGCATGCCGATGTGTACGACGCCTTCCGTGACCGATTCGTCGCAGGCATGCGGGAGTTGACCGTCGGCGACCCCACGGACGACGACACCGACGTCGGGCCGCTCTCCTCCGAACAGGGCCGCAAGGACCTGGAGGCACTCGTCGATGACGCGGTGGACAAGGGCGCGGCGGTGCTGTGCGGCGGACGACGTCCCGAGAATCTGGGCCATGGCTGGTACTACGCCCCCACGGTCCTGGCCGACATCACCGACGAGATGCGCATCCACCGTGAGGAGGCATTCGGCCCGGTGGCCGCGCTGTACCGGGTGGGGAGCGTCGCCGAGGCGGTGGAGCTCGCCAACGACTCGCCGTTCGGGCTCAGTTCCAACGTCTGGACGCGCGACGAGGAGGAAATGGACCGCTGCGTACGCGACGTCCAGGCAGGCGCCGTCTACTTCAACGGCATGACCGCCTCCCACCCCGGCCTCCCCTTCGGCGGAGTCAAACGCTCCGGCTACGGACGGGAGTTGGCGGGCCACGGCATCCGCGAGTTCTGCAACGCCACGACGGTCTGGTACGGCCCACTCGACACCTGAGGCGGCAGCTCGCGCTGGGCGGGTTCGGGCCCGGGGACGGCTAAGCCGAGGATGCTCCGCCCTCCGTCTCTCCGTCCTCAGTGTCTCCGCCCTCTGTCTCTGTGCGCTCTGTCTCTGTGCCCTCCGCCCCCTTCAGCCGACGCCGCCGCGCGCTCGATCTTCAGCCCAGGGCCGCTGCCGCGACCCGGAGGTCGGACACCAGGCCCGCGTATACCTCCTCGCGGTTCTCGTCGGCGCGCAGCACGGCCGAGGGGTGGATCGTGGCCACGACCCCGTCGGCCTCAAGGCCGCCCGGGGGGTCGAGCACGGTGCCGCGCTCCTGCGTCACGCGGAAGCCGGAGCCGTACAGCGCCTTGCCCGCGGTGGCGCCGAGCGTGATGACCAACTCGGGTTTCACGAGGTGGAGTTCGGCCGCGAGCCACGGTCGGCACGCCGTCAGCTCGCGCAGCGTGGGCGGCTTGTGGATGCGCCGCTTGCCGCGCTCCTCCTTCATGACGAACTTGAAGTGCTTCACCGCGTTCGTCACGTACGTCTCGTCCGGGTCGATGCTCGCCTCCGTGCAGGCACGCAGGAGCAGCTGTCCGGCGGGTCCGACGAACGGTTTGCCCTGGCGGTCCTCCTGGTCGCCGGGCTGCTCGCCGAGCAGGACGACGCGGGCGGACGGCCGCCCCTGGCCGAACACCGTTTGCGTGGCATCGCGGAACAGGGGGCATCCCTCACACTTCGCGGCGGCCGCGCGCAGCTCGTCGAGGTCGGCGTCGTCGGCGTTCTCGGGAACGAAGGGAGTGGCGTCATAGGCGTCGGGTCCGGGCACGGCGTCCTCCTTCAGGCCGGGACCGACGGGCGGGCCCGTCCTCCTCGAGGGGCGTGGACCGGGTATCCGGAATGCTCCGCGGTAAACGGATAAACGGACCCCTGATCCGGCCCCGCGAACGGCCTTCGAGCAGCTTTCCAGCTGTTTCAAGTCGGGCGGCTCGGGCACCCGGCGGCATGAAGGGTGAACAGCGCATCGTCGTCACGGGAGCCACGGGGAATGTCGGCACCGCCGTCGTCCGTGCCTTGGCGGCGGACGAGCAGGTGTCCACGATCGTGGGGCTGGCCCGCCGGACGCCCGAGTGGGAGGTCCCCAAGACGCAGTGGGAGAGCGTCGACCTCAGCAGATCCCCGGGCGAGCGCCTCACGGAGCTCTTCCGCGGAGCTGACGTCGTCGTTCATCTCGCCTGGCTGCTTCAGCCCGCGCGCGATCCGAACGTCACGTGGCAGACCAATGTCCTGGGAACGATCGCCGTGCTTGAGGCCGTGGCCGCCGCCGATGTGCCCGCGGTCGTCGCCGCCTCGTCCCTGGCCGCCTACGCCCCCGGGCCCAAGCGCCCGCCCGTCGGGGAGGAGTGGTCCACGCACGGCCGACCCGATGTGGCCTATTCCCGTGAAAAGGCCTATGTGGAACGGGTCCTTGATGCCTTCGAGGCCAAGCACCCGGAGCGGCGCGTCGTGCGCATGCGGCCCGGCTTCACCTTCCAGCGCGCGTCGGCCATGGAGCAAATCCGCCTCTTCGCCGGACCGTTCCTGCCTCACCGTCTGGTGCGGCCCGGGCTGATCCCCGTCGTCCCGGATATCGAGGGCCTGGCCTTCCAGGTGCTGCACGCGGACGACGCCGCCGTGGCCTACCGCCTCGCCGCACTGGGCGACGCCCGGGGCGCCTTCAACCTGGCCGCCGAACCCGTGATCGACGCGGGGGTGCTTGCCCGACTGCTCGACGCCCGCGTGGTGCGGCTGCCCCGGCAGGCCGTCCACGCCGCCGCACGCGCCGCGTGGACGGCCCACCTCGCCCCCGTACCGCCGCAGTTGCTCGACGCCCTGCTCGACCTGCCCCTCCTGGACGCCGCCCGCGCCCGGGACCAGCTGGGCTGGACCCCGCAGCACACGGCCGAGGACACGCTCGCCGAATTCCTCACGGCCCTGCGCACCGGCGAGGGCATGCGGACGCCACCGCTCAGGCCCCGTGCGCTCCTCGGATGAGCAGGGGAAATCGGATGAGCAGGGGAAACGGCGTATGAGGCGGCCCTCCGCGCGATATCCGACGGCGCCACTGACGGGAATCTGTACAAGGACGTGGCCGCAGACTTCTGCGATACGGCCAGATGGGCCGCCCGTCAGCCGGGCGGCCCGATTCGCATCCCTCACGCGACTTCTGCGCGGGAGCGGCTCAGTCACCGACTTCCCGCTGC
The DNA here is from genome assembly GCF_053591935.1 of Streptomyces sp. NPDC002851. Lineage (NCBI taxonomy): Bacteria > Bacillati > Actinomycetota > Actinomycetes > Kitasatosporales > Streptomycetaceae > Streptomyces > Streptomyces sp. NPDC002851. Next base: position 98,858 of record NZ_JBSFUT010000005.1, read on the forward strand.
AGCTCTTCCTTGGTCATCTTCGAGCGGCCCTCGATGTTCTGCCGCTTGGCCTCCTCGTAGAGCTGGTCCTTGGTGCGACCGCCCGGCCCCTGACCTGAGCGCTTGCCGCCCCTGCGGCCGGACGAGATGTCCTCCTGTGACAGTTTGCTCGAGCGTTCGGCTTCGCCGCTGCGGGCGCGTTCCTTGTTGACGGTGGCGGCGGCGATCCGTTCGGCATCCCGCTCGCTGCGTCCGGCGTCCAGTTGGCTCTGCTTGATCTTCTCGTACTGCCGCTCACGCTTGCGGCTCGCTCCGGCGGGCATGACATCGCCCCTTTCGCTGTGTGCCTGGCGCAGTCGAGTACCCGCTCCCGCGGTGCCCAAGCACGGGCCGTGCGACGGGCGTACGTCCTGACCGCGGTCAGCCGTCCCGGTTGCGGTCAGCCGTCCCGATGACGCATGACGTCGGCGGGGTCCCGCCCCGTGCGTACCACGGCTTCGGCGATGTGCCGGAGCTTGACGTTCCTGTGTTGTGAGGCCCGTACGAGCATGTCGAAGGCTTGCCTGGAAGTGATCCCGTGACGCTCCATGAGGATGCCGCAGGCTTCGCCGATGCTCTGTCGTGAGGCGACGGCCGCCTCCAGCGTCTCCTGTACGCGGGCGCCGGCGAGTGCCACGGAGGCGTGCGCGGCGAAGATCTCGGCCAGTTCTTCGGCGGTGGCGTCGAAGGCCCCTGGCAGTGTCCCGTAGAGGTTGAGCGAACAGGACAGTCCCGCTACGGAGGGCAGCCGGTGGACGAGCATGGAGCCCACGCCGAGTACGTGGGCCCGGGCGGCGAAGCGTGGCCAGCGTGGCTCGGTGGCCATGTCCGGGATGCGCACGACGGGGTGTTCCGCCGCGACGTCCAGGCTGGGGCCTTCGCCGAGCTCCAGCTGGGCGAGGTCGCAGCTGTGGACCCATTCCGCGGTGAACGCCGGGCTCTCGGACGTCCCCTTGGCCCGGTGCAGCATCGCGCCCGCCCCTTCGCATCCGTCCACGGCCCAGTGGACCGCTTCGACGACCTCGGTGAGGGTCTGCTCCCAGCTGCCCTTTTCGTGCAGTTGCTGTGCCAGGTCGGCGAACATCCGTGCCAGCCCGATCGCTGATTCGTCCACGGCGCCGCTCCACGCCTTAGCCAGGTGCTTTGTGCCAGCTAAACACGGGAGTGCGCCGGGGGCGCGTGGGGAAGCCGGCCGCGGTCCGGCCACCCCAGCTGGCCCAGGGGCTGTCGTGCCTAACCGCCGGGTTGGCCTCGATTACCCGGCCTTACGCGTCGTATGCCTCTATGGGCACGTCTAGTCGTATGCCTCTATCGACCCGTATATGGGCACGACTATGGGCGCGTCGTACGCGGCGTCTTCAGGCGTCGGCGAGGAGTCCCTCGCGCAGTTGGGCGCAGGTAGATCGCAGCAGGCGGGAGACCTGCATCTGGGAGACGCCTACCCGATCGGCGATCTGTGACTGTGTGAGCTCGCGGAAGAACCGCAGGTAGAGGATGCGCTGTTGGCGCTCCGACAGGTCGGCCAGGAGGGGCTTGAGCGATTCGCGGTCGACCACGAGGTCGAGCGCGTGGTCGGCGTCGCCCAGGACGTCGGCAAGGCTGGAGTCGTCGACGCCGGGGATGGGGGCGTCAAGGGAGGCGGCTCGGTAGGCGTCGTGTGCCGCTATCCCGGCGGCCGCCTCGCTCTCGGTCAGGCCCGTGCGCTCGGCGATCTCACGCGGGGTGGGGGAGGAGCCGGGGTGGGCCTGGTCCAGCTCGACGGTGGCCAGGTAAGTCTTGCTGTGCAGTTCCTGGAAGCGGCGCGGCACGTGCAGGCTCCACGCGTGGTCGCGGAAGTGGCGTTTGAGCTCCCCGACGATCGTGGGGATCGCGAAGGAGGCGAAGGCGTGCCCGCGCTCCGGTTCGTAGTGGTCGACCGCCTTGACCAGGCCGAGCGCGGCGACCTGGAGGAGGTCCTCACCGCTCTCCCCGCGGTGGCGGAAGCGATGGGTCACGCGTTCTGCCACCGGCATCCACGCCCGGATGATCTCCTCCCGTACTGCCGCACGCTCGGGACCCTCCGGCAGGTACGCCAGCCTGCGGAAGGCGGATGCGGTGTCGGGGGTGTCGTCGTGACGCCGGTGGGCGGGCTTCCTGCGGGAGCCGCTACAGAGAGGCTCCTTGGAACTACAGAGAGGATCCTTGGCGCTACGGAGAGGCGCCTTCGATGAAGGACGGTCGGTACGCATGACGGCTCCCGCACATTTCGGACGGGCTGATAGCTGTCCGCCGCGGGAGCCGGCCAGCAGGCGCCGCCGCCGGGAACGGTCCGCGGCATGCCTCTGGGCCGAAGCATCACTTTCACGGTACGCGCTGGCCGGTGCCCGTACACGTGCGGCACCCGTGCGCCCCGGAGGCGAGGTTTCCCCGTCCCCACCCCGGTTACCCGGCAGCAGGACATCCGCGCGCGGGAGGACGCCATGACCACCTACGGATACTTCCTGGCCTGCGAGGAACACGGCCCGGCCGACCTCCTTGAGCAGGCCCGGATGGCGGAGCAGGCGGGGTTCGAGGCGCTGTGGATCTCCGACCACTACCACCCCTGGAACGATGCCCAGGGGCACAGCCCCTTCGTGTGGTCGCTGATCGGCGGTCTGTCCCAGGCGGTGCGACTGCACGTGGAAACGGCGGTCACCTGCCCCATCATGCGTACCCACCCGGCCGTCATCGCCCACGCGGCGGCCACCTCCGGGGTGCTGCTCGAGGGGCGTTTCCGTCTCGGCGTCGGCACCGGCGAGGCCCTGAACGAGCACATCCTCGGCGACCGTTGGCCGCCCGCGAAGACACGCATGGACATGCTGGAAGAAGCGGTCGAGGTCATGCGCGAACTCTTCACCGGAGCGGAGGTCGACCACCACGGCACGTACTACACCGTGGAAAACGCCCGACTGTACGACGTGCCCGAGCGGCCGGTCCCGATCGATGTCTCCGGGTTCGGGCCGATCGCCACGCGGCTGGCCGGCCGGATCGGCGACGGATACATCACGATGGCCCCCGACAAGGAGCTGGTCGATCGCTACCGGGACAGCGGGGGCGGGCCCAAGCCGGTGCAGGGCGGCGTGAAGGTCTGCTTCGGTCCCGACCGGAACGAGGCGGTGCGCACCGCGCACCAGCTGTGGCCCAACGCGCGACTCCCCGGTCAGCTGGGCCAGGAACTCCCCACCCCACGCCACTTCGAGCAGGCGTGTGAACTCGTGACGGAGGACATGGTGGCCGAGGCGTTCCCGTGCGGCGACGATGTGGACGAGCACGTGGCCGGGCTCAAGGCATACGCCGAGGCCGGGTTCGACACCGTGTATGTCACCCAGATCGGGCCGGACCAGCGCGGCTTCTTCGACTTCTACCGCACCAAGGTGCTGCCGCAGCTCGGTGCCTGACGACGTGATACGCGCACGGTGGAGGTGACGAGGATGGCACGCCCGATATGGAGCGGGGCGCTGACGTTCGGCCTTGTCTCGTTGCCGGTGCAGCTGTTCAGCGCGACGGAGAGCCATACGATCCGGTTCCGGCAGCTGGAGCGGGGGACCTCGGACCGGATCCGCAACAAGCGCGTGAACGAGCGCACCGGCAAGGAGGTCGCGGCCGAGGACATCGTCAAGGGCCTTGAGACGGACGGCGAGTACATCGTCGTCGAGCCGGAGGAGCTGGACGAGATCGCGCCCGGCCGCTCGAAGGCACTGGAGATCAGCGGATTCGTCGATCTGGACGAGGTCGACCCGATCTACTTCGACCGGACCTACTGGCTGGCGCCCAAGGACGAAGAGCACGCGAAGGTGTACGCGTTGCTGCACGAGGCGCTGTCACGCACCAACCGCGCCGGGATCGCCACGTTCGTGATGCGCAACCGCGAGTACCTCCTCGCGGTGAAGGCCGAGGCGGACGTCCTGGCCGTGCACACCCTGCACTGGGCGGACGAAGTCCGGGACCCGAAGGAGGAGATCTCCACGACACCGGGGAAGCGCAAGCTGCCCGAGAAGGAGCTCAAGACGGCGGTGGAGCTGGTCGAGACCCTCAGTATGGAGTGGCACCCGGAGGAATACCGGGACACCTACCGCGAGCGCGTTCTGGAGCTCGTCGAAGCGAAGGCCAAGGGGGAGACGTACGAGAAGGCCGAGCCGCCTCCGCAGGCCACCAACGTGGTTGACCTGATGGACGTACTACAGAAGAGCGTCGACCGGGCGGGGGGCAAGCGGAGCAAGGGCGGCGGTCTGGAACGGCTCAACAAGAAGCAGCTCTACGAACGTGCCGCCGATGCCGACATCCCCGGGCGCTCCTCGATGAACCGGGACGAGCTCATCGACGCCCTCGGGAAGGCTTCGTGAGACGGCCCAGCGGCAACGAGTTCGTGAGACGGTCCAGCGGCAACGAGAAGGACCGGACCTCGAACGAGAGGGACCGGACCTCGCTGCCGCGCCGTGCCGGAGCGCTCCGCCCACCCGTGTTCAGCGCTGGCACGCCGTTCAGCGCTGGCACGCCGGGCACCACACCGTCGTGCGGCCGGCGATGCGGTCGCGGCGCAACCGGCCGTCGCAGCGCGGGCAGTGCGGGTCCGCGTCGTCGCGGTGCCCGGTCAGCCAGCTGGGCCTCGGCGGGACCTGGCCGACGCGTACCGAGGAGCGCAGGACGCTGCGCAGCCGTGCGTGCAGGCGCCGCACTTCCTCGCCGGTGAGCCCGGAAGCGGCACGGGAGGGGCGGAGCCGGGCTCGCCACAGGATCTCGTCGGCGGTCAGGTTGCCGAGCCCGGCGAGCAGCGACTGGTTCATCAGCGCCGACTTCAGCCCGCCTCGCCGGGCCGAGAGCAGCTCCCTGAAGTCCGCGAGGCCGAGGTCCATCGCGTCCGGGCCCTGGTCGCTCAGTACGCGGTCGGGATCGTCGAGCCACAGGCCGCGCAGTTTGCGCTGATCGCGGTAGCGGAGCTCGTGGCCGTCGACGGTGAGGACGACCCGGTCGTGCCGGTGGCGCGGCTCGTCGGCGCCGCAGCAGAGCAGCAGCCCGGTCATGCCGAAGTGAAGGAGCACGGTGGGGCCGTCGGTGCGGACGAGCAGCCACTTGCCGTGCCGCTCCGGCTCGGCGAGGCGGCGGCCGGTCAGCTCACGGGCCAGCCTCCGGGCACTCGCTCCGTGCAACACGTCGGCGTCCATGACCTCGACCCGCTCGATCCGGCGGCCGCGCGCACAGGAGGCCAGGACCTCTCGAAACCCCTCGACGTCGGGCAGCTCAGGCATGGGCCCGGGTACCCCTGGCACGGTCGGACGAATCGCGCCCACGCGCAGTGCGGGGTGTGGCGTCCGACAGATCCTGAAACCCTCGTCGGTCACGGCCCCTTCGAACTCGGCCGCTTCATCGCTCAGCGCCCTGGCCACGGCCGCGAGTTCGCCGCGTACAAACCGCGTACAACACGAACACCGCGACACAATGAGGACCCCCGCGGACAACTGAAGAGCCGGTGTCACATCCCGCCCGCGCGCTTCACCTCTTTGATCCGGGAGTCGATCGCCGTGCTGAGCCTGTAGGCCGCGCCGAGTTTGCGGAATGACGTGCTGAACGCGTCGGCTGCCGGCTTGAAGCGGTCGGCGCTCAGATGGTCGAGCGCCTTCCGGCAGTCCAGGGTGGCTTCCGCCGCGTTCAGCATGAACCGCTGCCAAAGCGTCTGGGCCCGGGGGTCGGGGACGCGGAAGTACGCGTGGGCGTCGATAGCTGTTGCGCCGATGCGCTCGCAATGAGGCCGGACGCGTGACAGGTAGGTAAGTCGCTTCCGGGCCCGGCCCTCCCCCACGACCACGTCGATCCCGCGTACTTCCCGGCGGAGCCGGTCCAGGAGTTCCTTCCCGCCGAGGTCACTCCAGGCATCTACCTGCACCGCCTTGGACCGCGGAGCGACCGGGGTCGCATTGGTCTCGGGCGATATCTGGAGGATCTGATCCTGCAGGGCGCGGGCGTCAGGAGTCCGCAGGGCTTGGTTCTGCCGGTCTGCCGCCTCGGCCACGGAGACGGTCAGCACCACGACGCACAGTGCCCACAGGAAGACATGGTGGACGGTCGGCCGGTCTCTTCTCTGCGGGGCCGCTCTTCTCGGTGGGTCCGCTCTTCTCTGCGGGTCCGCTCTTCCCAGCAGGTCCGCCTCGGACGGCCGTCGCCGCTGGAACATCCGCGCCCTTCGGACGGCCGACACGACCGCGGCCACCACGATGGCGGCGATGGTGGCGGTCAGCAGAGCGAAGTTCAGCACCGTGCGGAGGTCCCGCCAGTCGAGTATCCGGGCGGGCCGCAAGGCGCAGGAGGAGTTGAAGAGGCTCAGCGGATCGATACAGCCGTCGAAGGACAGCAGCAGGAGCGGGCCGGTCAGGCCCACCAGCGCCGCGGTCTGCGCTGCGATGAGGGTCACGAGCAGTCGGTAGCGGGTCGCGCGCACGGCGGCGACTACAGCGGCCGTCACCGCCATTGCGGTCAGGGCGAGATACGTCCAGGCGAGGAAGAGCAGCCCCTGGAGGCTGGCGCCCTGCGCGGGTGCTCCCGACACACCGGTGTCCGGATGCGCCAATACGGCCACGACGACGGCCCAGCACCCCACCCCGCACAGCAGGCCCGTCAGCAGCACCGGCCGCAGCCGCGGCAGCCTCTCCGCGGTCGGCTCCACCGCGCCCTCGATGTCGAGCGCGGCGCCACGTGTCCAGGGTCGTGCGGCCGGGACCGAACGGGCCGTCCAGGCCGCCAACGGCACGATCCACAGGGCCGCTACCGCAGCGGCGACGAGCGGCACCCAGTTCAGGATCGCCCCCACCGGGAAGACGACGGCGACCCCCGACAGCATGGTTTCGTGGTCTCCGGCCGGGCCGGGGTACACCTGCTCCAGCCACTGGCGCAACCCCGTCGGCTCGAACCACCACCCGGTCCCGATCACCAACCCCGAACCGTGCCACCACGTGAACCACTGCGCCAGCGCCAGGCCCCCCGCCGCTGGACCTGCCGCCATCACCGGGCGGATCGTGCGTCCCCGCCATGTCCTGACCCACAGTTGAGCGCACTGTACGGTCCACCAGGTGAAGGCGGGGCCGCCGAGGAGGAAGTGCAGGAGCAGCACGTTCTGGCTGGGGAAGAACTGCTCGATGGTGCCCTGGCCGGTGCTGAGCGAGCCGGCGGCCATTCCCGCCCCCAGCCAAAGCCCCGCCCGCAGGCCCGAGGCAGGTCGACGCCCGGTCAGTACGGCGTGGATCACCGCCCGCCACAGGGCGACGCCGACCACTCCGGCGATCATTCCCGCAGCCGTCAACGCCGCCAGCTGCGTGGTCAGCACGCCGCTCGTCCCCAGTGCGTAAGGCCTCAGGAGCGACACCAGTTGGGAGCTGATCAGCATGGCGGCGGCCCCGGTCAGGAACATCGACAGTGCCGGTGCGCCGTATACCGGCCTTGAGTCGGTCAGGGCGTCCCGTCGCAGATCCCACCGTGGGTGGGTGCGCCACAAGGCGGCGAACAAGGCGAGTGCGCGCCGCAGTGGGCCGTCGGCCAGGGGGGATCCCGTGAGGTGCCAGCCGCGGGAGTCAGCGCCCCAGCGCACCGCGGCACGATCGGCGTGGATCTCGCGGCTGCGCAGTACGTCCGACCGCGCGAGGTACACCAACGCCGTGAGGAGAGCCATCTGGAGGAGGCTCCGGGACGGGACGGCCAACGAGGTGCTTCCCCAGCGCACCCCGTTGATCAGGAACATGGCCAGACCTACGAGGTACGGCGGCGCGGCCAGGACAAGGAAGACACGCCAGAGCGCGACCGTGGTGTAGGTGAGGGTGACGTCTCCGTTGCGGATGTGGGCGAACTCGTGCAGCAGTACGGCCCGAAAGCCCTCGGGGTCGCGGAGCCTGCGGACGAGCAGGCCACCGTGCAGGCTCACAATCGGCCTGCGATTACGGCCGAACACCAGCGCACCGGCAGACGCCACCGCCGGATCGATCACGACGCGCGGCATGCGCGCCAGCCCGGCCACGGCCGCCACGTCCTCCAGTACGCGCCGGATCTCCCCGTCGTGATCGACCGTCGCCAGCGGGACAGCCCTGCTTCGCCGCGTCTTCCACACGGGCAGCCAGAAGAACAGTGCGGCGGCCGCAACGGAAAGCAGGATCAGCCACGACAGCGGCACCCACCACGGCGGCGGCTGAGCCCAACGGCGCTCGCAGTTCAGGTACGCCACCCACTGGGTGGAGCGACCGACGAGGACTCCCAGGTCGGTGATGTGCTCGGGGTCCACTCCTGCGGCCATGCCGCAGCGGTACGAATCGGCCTCCGACACCCACCAGTAGGCGATGTACAGCAGCATCAGACCACTGGTCACCAGGATCAGGACCACCAGCAGGGCGAACCGTACGGTCGTCCCGGCGCTGATCGGCCGTTCGCCCACGGGAGTCCGAGTCATCATCGCCCGCTACTCCTGCGGGGCATCGCCGCCCTCGGTCGGAGCGGTGAGGGGTCTGCGCGTGTTCGTCTGCTCGTCCGTCTGCCCTTGCGACGCCTGTTCCTCGGGTGCGGTCAGTGCCAGCTTCGCCACCACCGCGTCCGCGAGCGTCTCCGCGCGCTCTTCCTCAAGCCCTCGTCGCGCGGCCATTTCCAGGACCCGACGGTGCACCTCGGCGAGTTGCTCGGGGGTGAGCGCGGGAACGGTCACCTCGGCGCTCCGTCTCCGGAACAGCCTGCGCAGCAGTGACCTCACGCCGATGGTCGCACTGTCCGCGGCGGCGCTCCCGATCTGCCGGGCCGCCTGGTCCACCACCAGCCACACCACCGGTGCGGCCATCACCGCGATCTCGCCGAGCCCGAAGCCGAGCGGCTCCCGGCGGCCGCCCCCACGTTCCAACAGCCGTACGACGGCCGCGTCATCGAGCTGGGCCAGCCCCGCGACCACGGCCAGCTCCTCCGGCGCGACCTCCGCCACCACCTCGTGCACCACATCGCGCACCCGTACCGTGCCGCCCATGGCAACTCCCCCGTGTCCCCTGTGGTCCGTAGCTCTACCACCGGCCCGCACGCTGTCTTCTCACCTTGGCGGGGCGTGCTGCAATGCTGATGAAATTCCGATGATGCGGGGGAGCGGAGGCGAAGGCACCCGGCACACGCGGGGACCTGGCCACCGCTACGGAGCGCAACGTGCCCGGACCGTGCTACGGCGCCGACACCGTCGCTACGGCGCCGACACCGTCACCGGCTGAGGGCGACCGCGAACAGGGCGAAGGCGAGCACGATCACGCCCACCCGGACGTAGTGGTAGCGGTCCCAGCGACCCGCCTGCTGCTTCCAGTCGGCGGGCCTGCCCTCCGCGGTCCAGGTCTTGGCCCGGTTGTTGATCGGCACCAGCAGCAGCACCGACATCCCCACGCTCACCGCAAGCAGCGCGGTGGCCGCCGTGACCAGCGAGGCGCCCGCGCTTCCCCAGGCCACGGCGGCCCAGACCGCGCCGAGCACCATCGAGCCGAGGTACCAGACCGGCATGACCCGGCCGAGCACCCGGCCCCCGTCGCTGCGGGCGGCGATGCGGCTGTCGTCGGGGAGCCGGTCCAGGATCGGGTTGACGAACACCGCCACCGCGAACTCCACGCCCACCATCATTCCGGCCACGACGACCGTGACGACTGCCAATGCGTTCTGCATGACCCCTCCCCAGGGCTTCATCTAGCGGCGCTAGATTCCGACGCAATGCTAGGCGTGTCATTGCTCACTTGTCTAGCGCTGCTAGAATCTGGGCATGTCTGTACAGGAACGCAAGGAACGAGAGCGGGCCCACCGCCATCAGCTGATCGTCTCCACGGCCCGGGAGCTCGCCGAGGCCCAGGGCTGGGACGCGGTCACCACGCGCAAGCTCGCCGAGCGGATCGAGTACAGCCAGCCCGTCCTCTACAGCCACTTCCGGGGCAAGCGCGAGATCCTCGGGGCGGTCGCACTGGAGGGCGTCACCGAGCTGACCGCTGCCCTGCGCGCGGCGGTGGCCGAGCAGCCCGCCGGACGACCGGCTGTGGCCGCGCTGGCCCGCGCCTACACCGACTTCGCCACCGACAGCCCGGCTCTGTACGACGCGATGTTCAGCCTCGACAACGGCCTCCCCTTCGCCGCCGAGGCCACCCCCGCGCCCCTGCGCGAGGCCTTCCAGGCTTTGCTGGACCCGCTGGTGGCGCACGCGGGCCCGGATGAGGAGCCCGGCCTCTTCGTCGAGACCTTCTGGGCCGCGCTGCACGGCCTGATCACCCTCACCCGCGCCGGCCGGCTTCCCGCCGACCGGATCCCCAACCGTATCACACTCCTGGTCAACCGCTTCGTTGGCACCGAGGAGTAGCCCCCCGCGGGCATTCGGATCCACTCGTCCAGGGCTCGCGCCGTTCCAGGGCGAGCCCTGGACGATCCGCTACTGCGTCGCGGGGATGTGCTGGGTGACGCAGTGGACACCGCCACCGCCCCAGCCGAGCGTGCGGGCCGGGATGCCCACGATCTCGCGGCCGGGGAACAGTGTGCGGAACAGGGCCAGTGCGGCCTCGTCGTCCGTGTGGTTCGCGATGGGGACGACGACGCTGCCGCTGGTCTCGTAGTAGTTGGTGTAGCTGAACGTCCGCACGTTCAGTCCGTTGAGCGTGTAGTGGGGCTGCTGGTGGATCTCCACCAGTTGGAAGGGACGGCCCTGGGCGTCCGTGGAGCCCTGGAGAACGGACTTGTTGGCGGCCATGCGGGCGTGGTTGGGGTTGCCGGTGTCGGGCTGGGTGTGGATGAGGAGTCTGGCGGGACCGAGGTAAGCGGCGCAGAGATCGACGTGCCCGTTGGTGATGTCGTCGTAAGCGAGGCCGTATGGCAGCCAGATGACCTTGCTCGCCCCGTACGACTCCTTGAGGGTGGTCTCGATCTGTTGCTTGGTCATGTCGGGGTTGCGGTTGGGGTTGAGCAGGCACTCCTCGGTGGTGATGAGCGTGCCCTGGCCGTCGGTGATGACGGCCCCGCCCTCGAGGATCATGCCGACCGGCTCGCGCTGCACGCCGAGGTGGTCGCACACGCCGACCGGCAGCAAGTCGTCCTTGTCGTACGGGTACTTGTTGCCCCAGCCGTTGAACCCGAAGTCGAGCCCGGTCTTCTGCGTCTTCGTCGCGTTCACGGCGAAGACCGGCCCGGTGTCCCGGGTCCAGCAGTCGTTGATCGGGTACTCGATGACGGTGACCGTGCTGCCGCACTGCGCGCGGGCCGCGGCGGCGTGGCCCGGTTCCGCGACCATGAGGACCGGTTCGAACCGGGCGACGGCCTTGGCAATGGCGGCGATCTCGGCCTGGACATTGGGCAGCAGCCCGCCCCAGCCGACCGTCCGGTCCCAGGGCCAGGCCATGACACAGCCCGAGTGTGCCTCCCACTCGGCCGGTGCGTGGAAGCCCGCTTCGGTCTCCGCCGTGGCGAGCCGTGCGGTAGCGGGGGCGGCGACGGCGCGGCCGCCGATCATCGAAGCGGCGGCGGCCGCGACAGTCGCCGCGGCGACGCCGAACCCTCGCCTGGACATGCTGGACCTGCGTGGTGCGTTCATGGCGTAACTCCTCGGAGAGAAACGGCAGTCCGGTGTTTCCAGGTGTGGGGGGTCTCGAAGGCGGCCCGGCCGAGCCCGTCCGGGCATGCTCGGAGGACTCGGCGGGCCACCCTCGACAATCAGAGGCTCTTGACCGTCAGAGGCCCTCGACCATCAGGAGGGCTCGGCCGCGAGCTCGGAGGCCCGCTCCGCGCCCGCCTCGGCGGGCTTGTCAGGCTTGTCGTCGCGGATCTTGTCCTGCGGCCGCTTGACGAGCAGATAGGCGAGGCCGACGGCGAGAATCACCACGGTGCCCAGGACGCCCGACCACACCTGGTACCAGGGGGCACCCGGCGGGGCGAGGATCTCCCGCGGCCAGCAGACGTTGACCACCTCGAAGGCGGTCCACAGGACGGCGAGCACATTGAGGAAGGTGCCCCTCTTCCCCTGCTGGATGTGACCGGAGGGGATCCAGCTGCCGCGCAGCCGGGCGATCAGCGCGGCCAGGGAGACCAGGAAGAACGGCAGGAAGGTGGCCGCGGTGCCGAAGGCGATCAGGCTGCCGATGGCGGTGGCGTTCAGGCCGAGCAGCAGGGCGGTTCCGCTGACCAGGGTGGAGGCGATCAGTCCGCCGATGGGGGCCTTGCGCTTGTTGACCTTCCGGACCTGGTTCGAGAAGGGGAAGACTCCGTCCCGGGCGAGGGAGTACAGGCCGCGGGCCGCACCGCCCTGGGACGCCATGGCACAGGCCAGGAAGCCGACCAGGACGACGGCGACGAACGGCTTGTCGGACCAGGAGCCGAAGGAGTGCACCACCGCGGTGGTGACCGGGTCGATGTCCTCACCGAGGACGGCGGACTCCGGGTCGGGGTGGGCGAGGGCGACGGCCATCGCGTTGAGAATGACCACCACGCCGACGCTGAGCAGTGCCCACCACATGGCGCGCGGCACCTGTCGGCCCGCGCTCTTGGTCTCCTCGGAGGCGGAGACGCAGGCGTCGAAGCCGATGAAAGCCCAGCCGGCGACGGCGACCGCGGCAAGGAAGGCCATGGCGGTCGAGCCGCCGGACAGTGCCTCGGCCCCCATGGTGTCGGTGAACAGGACGAAGTCGTGCTCCCGGAAGAACAGCAGCAGGGCGAAGCCGACAAGCACCGATGCGATCGCCTCAGCGGCGATGCCCAGGGAGACGAACAGCCTGAGGATCTTGATGCCGTACGCGTTGACCAGCATGCACAGCAGCAGGATGCCGACCGACACCGCCACCATGGCGCCCGGCGTGGGCGTGCTGCCGAACAGGGCGAAGACCCAGGGCGAGGCCAGATAGGCCACGGTGGTGTTGCCGAACATCACGGCGAACTGCCACACCCAGCCGCCCATCCAGCCGAAGGACGGGCCAAGCAGGCGGCGGCCCCACTGGTAGGGCCCACCGGCGAGCGGCCACTGCGAGGCCAGCTCGGAGTAGACGTTCACGACCAGGCACTGGCCGAGCAGGACGACGGGCAGCGCCCAGATCCAGGCGGGTCCGGCGACGATCGTGCCGACCATGGCCACCGCGTACAGCGCCACGACGGGGGAGACCACGGCGAAGCCCATGGAGATGTTGCCCAGGACGCCGAGGCTCCGGCGGAGCTCCTGTTTGTAGCCCAGGTCGCGCAGGCGGGCGGAATCGCTGTCCTGGGGGGCCTCGGCACCCTGCGGGGCCTCGACGGCGGAGCTGTGGGAAGAGGGTTGGTTCATGGTCCACCTCGGGGGAGGGGAGCGTCGCCGAGGCTGTCGGCGTGCTCCGCTGCCTAAATCTAACGTTGTTAGGTATCGGACTGCCGGGACCTTAGCCCGCCTCCGCGTCCTTGTGAACCCATGTCGACGGGTAACCTGGCGGCCGGAAAAGGGGGAGCACGTTTCATGGGCCGACCGAGCCAGGCACTGCTGAGCCGCGAGATCATTGCCCGCGCCGCCCTGGAACTCCTTCAGGAGCAGGGCCCCGAGGCCCTGAAAATGCGGACGCTCGCGCAACGCCTCGGAGTACGCGGGGCATCGCTCTACCATCACGTCGCGTCCAAGGAAGACCTGCTCGACGCGGCACTGGAACTGATCAACGAAGAGATCGACCTCAGCCCGCTCGGGGACCCGCGATGGCGGGACGGAATCGCCGCGTACGCCCGCGGCTACCGCCAGGTGTATCTACGCCACTGGTACATGATCGCCCTGGTCGCGCGGCGACGGGTCGAGGCCGACAAGGCCTTGCGCGGCTACGACACGCTGCTTGCCACCCTGACCCGGGCCGGCTGTACCCCGGCGAAGGCGGCCGAGGTGGCGGCCGTGATCGACTACCTGGTCCTCGGCGCCGCCCTGGAGACGTTCACCGCGGGCTTCGCCCGGCCGCCGGGTGACTACCGGCCGTCGTACCCCTCGCTCGCCGACTCCCTCGAGGACGCTTCGCGCGTGGGCGCCGGGCTGGCCGCGCTCGACGACCGCAGCTTCGAAGCGGGACTCGCCCTGCTGCTCGACGGCTTGGCGGCGCAGCTGCGGAGCTGACCGCCGTCCGCCGTCCGCCGTCCGCCGTCCGCCGTCGCGGCGGGATGGATGCGCTATTCGCCCCGTATGCGCAGCACGATCTTGTTCACCACCCACAGCGCGATGCCGATCGCGAGCAGCACGCCCGCGCGGATGTAGACGTCCGCCGGGCGGTCCGCGAGCGGGCTCGCCAGGATCGCGGCCGTGATCGCGCCGAGCACCGGCAGGACCGTCGGCGCGCGGAAGTGCGCGTGCGGCACGCGGTCCTTGCGGAGCACAAGGACCGCCACGTTCACCACCGTGAAGACGCAAAGGAGCAGGAACGCCGTCGTGTCGCCGAGCCCCTCGATCTCGCCGGTCGACACCAGGCCCACCGCGATCGCCGTGACGAAGACGATGCCGACGAGCGGCGTACGGCGGCGCGGCAGGATGCGGGCCATGCCGCGCGGCAGAATGCGCTCGTTCGCCATCCCGTAGCAGAGCCGGGAGGCCATCATGATGTTGATCAGCGCCGTGTTCGTGACCGCGAACAGCGCGATCAGCGCGAAGAGTTTCGGCGGGAAGTCGAGTCCGCCCGCCTTGACCACCTCGAGCAGCGGCCCGGACGACCCCTCGAGGACCCGGTAGTCGACCAGGAGCGAGGAGATCAGGGCGACCAGGATGTAGATCGTGCCGGTGATGGCGACGCCGAGGAAGATCGCCCGGGGGTAGGTGCGCGCCGGGTTCTTCGTCTCCTCGGCCATGTTGACGGAGTCCTCGAAGCCGACGAACGCGAAGAACCCCAGTGCCGTCGCCCCGAGCACGCCGGTGAGCAGCGCGTACGCCGAACCCTCGACCTGGATCTCGCCGAGCCGCGACGGCTCCCCGTCCCCCGTGATCACCGCCCACGCGCCGATCGCGAGGATGACCAGCAGGCCGCTCAGCTCGACCGTCGTCAGGACCACGTTCGTCTTCACCGACTCCGAGACGCCGCGCAGCGCGAGCGAAGCCAGCGCGAGGATGAAGAGAATCGAGATCAGCGTCGGCGAGACGTCCACGAACTCCTGGAGGTAGTCGCCGCTGAACGCCCGCGCCGCCGCGCTCGCCGACGACAGGCCCGAGCTCATGACCATGAAGGCGACGATGAAGGTGAGGAAGGGGACCTTGAACGCCTTCTGGGCGTAGAGCGCCGCGCCCGCGGCCCTCGGATACTTGCCGACCAGCTCGACGTACGACGCCGCCGTGAGCAGCGCGACCACGAAGCCGATCGCGAACGGGAGCCACAGCGCGCCGCCGATCTTCCCGGCGACGCTGCCGCTGATGGCGTAGATGCCGGTGCCGAGAATGTCGCCGATGACGAAGAGGATCATCAGCTTCAGACCGATGGCGCGCTTCAGCGGCGTGCCGACCTCGGACGGGGGCGCCTCGGGGGCAGGCGGCGGGGGTGGGCCGGAGGAATTACCGGGCGTCTGCATAAGAGACCTGTTTCCGCGTCAGGCCCCGCCTCACCCACGTTCACTCCCGTCGGGTACGCACGCGAAGCGTGTCCCGGTCAGGAGCCTGTGCATCTCAGCGGAAGGGGCGGGGAATCTGTACGCGATGTTCTGGCTTTGCAAGATGGCGCTACCGCACATGCCCAGGGGCGGATCCGTCATCAACACCACGTCCGTGCAGGGGTACAAGCCAAGCCCACACCTGCTGGACTACGCGATGACCTAGGGCGCCATCGTCACCTTCACGCAGGGACTCGCCCAGATGCTTGCGACGGACCGTATCCGCGTGAACGCCGTCGCGCCCGGCCCGGTATGGACCCCGCTGATCCCCGCGACGCTGCCGGACACCGTGGAGTTCGGTAAGCAGGCACCGCTGGGCCGCCCAGGGCAGCCCGCTGAGATGGCGCCCGCGTACGTCTTCCTCGCCTCCGAGCATGCCTCATTCATCACCGGCGGAGATCGTCAACGCCACCGGCGGCACCCCGCCCGACGAATACGGTCCGGAACGCGCTTCGTCGGAGAAAGCAAGAAATGCATGACGGGACCAATGGGCAAAGCCGCCGCGTTTCCTTTCAAGCTCAACACCGGCGGGCGCTACCAAGAGAGTGGTTTGCATGTTCGATCCCTCGTGCGCGACTCTTTCGTTGATTCCGCATTCCCAGACGGCGATGCGTGACCGATGATGCGAGATCGCCCAGCTTAGCCATCCACCTGATTGGCGCAGCGCCCCTGAGTCGTGGGCACCTTGAGCCGACTGCCCTCCCTGGGGTCCTAGCCCTCTCGGCATGTGGAGATGGCGAGCCCTCTCTCGTCCACAACCGGAGCGCGTGGGCCGGTACGCCCTTGCGGGCCACCGGGTAGCGTCGTTGATGCAACGCGATGCGAAGGGCAGGGCACGATCGTGCTCGTGATTCCAGCTGCTCCTGACTTGCCCGCCGGATGCGCACACGATGCTAGGGGCCACCGCACCCCGTGTTGTCATGGAAGTTCGTCTCCGGGAAAGTAAAATGGTCGGCGCTCAAACGTCCGTATCTCTCCGAATGGGCCGTCGAAACCGTCGCCAACCAGCCCGTCCCGTCGGGAAATGGGTCACGTGATCAGCGGGCAAATCCGCAAGCAGTTGTTGCCTCCCATGGCGGGCGGGGTTCACAGTGAGAAGGGAATGCAAATGCGAGGAATGTAAACACTAGATCGGAGCGAGTTGTGATCTTTCTCGGAGTCATTTTGCTCGTCGTAGGGTTCGTGACCGGTATATCCATCCTGTGGACGATCGGCGTCATTCTCGCGGTAGTCGGGGCCGTACTGTGGGTCCTTGGCTCTGTGGGGCACCCGTTCGCGGGTCGAAGGCATTACTGGTAGTAGCGAAGAGCGCCGGTCTGTCATCAGCAGTCCT
Source organism: Streptomyces sp. NPDC002851 (assembly GCF_053591935.1). Lineage (NCBI taxonomy): Bacteria > Bacillati > Actinomycetota > Actinomycetes > Kitasatosporales > Streptomycetaceae > Streptomyces > Streptomyces sp. NPDC002851. The sequence goes on from NZ_JBSFUT010000005.1 coordinate 115,806, forward strand.
GTGATCGGCTCTGCAGAGAGGGTCGGCAGAAAGCGACGATACCCTGGAAGGCCGCGGAAACCAGCGTCGGCCATTCTTCATTTCGTGGATTATCAAACGGAGGGCCGATGTCGACTGAGACACTCATAGCGATCATCGTGCCTGTCTCGTTCGTGTTGTTGATATGCGCACTGGGGGCGTGGCTGGTCGTGCGCCGACGCCATCTCAAGGAGCGTTTCGGCCCGGAGTACGGCGGGCCATGGCGGACAAGGAGAGTCGTCTGGCGGCCGATCGAGAGCTGCGTGAGCGTGAACAACGCCACGACGCACTGGAGATCAAACCACTGTCGGTGCCGGAGCGCGCCAAGCACTCCGAAGGCTGGACCCGGGCGCAAGAGCAGTTCGTTGACCAGCCCAACGACGCGATCCACGAAGCTGACCGGCTCGTGACTGCCCCGATGGGTTCCTCTCATCTACGCGGTGCAGGGCCTGCCGCTCCATCAGCTGCCGCAGCAGCTCGACGACTCGGCATCCCAGCCCTCCTCGGGCCGCCGGACGGCGGAAACCGACTCGGGGGCCTTCCCGGGAAGCTCCGCCAGCTGGGCTGCGGCATTCTGTATCGCCTCAGCCGTCGACACCCCACCGGCCATGTCCCTCCTTACAGCTGGCCTGCCCTGGTCGGAGATCAGACCGGCCAATGGGCAGAAAATCCATTTGGTTTCTGATGTCCCATCAACACCGTCCCGGCCCCCATTTGGGGTGTCGAACGCGTACGTTGCGGTCCCAGGTGAGTCGGCGATGACTGAGCCAGTGATCGCTCGACACCCTGCGCACCATTGGTGATCGGCTCGGCTTGGACGCCTCCGAGGGCGCGACACCACCGCTCGCCCGGCGAGCGAAGTGCTTCCCCTTTTGCAGCGAGTATCCACGCCAGCCCGCCCACGCAACGGCGACTCGACGGCTTGTGCTTGGCAGGCTACTCGAGTCGGCCGACAACGGCCCCGCAAAGGAACTCAGCGGCGTACCGGAGGCCGGTCCCAGTGCCGGTGGGCGGCGATCGCGGCGGTCAGCTCTGAAAGGAATTCCTCCCCCGCGGCCCCGGTGGACGTGTCGCTGATGACGCCGCGGTCGGTCACCGCGCCATCGCCGTCCCCGGCGAGTCGCAGGCCCTCCGGCTCCAGCTTGGCCACGAGGCCGACACCGCTGCCGAGGGCTCCGACCGGCTTGCCGTGCCGGTATGCGTCTCGTACGAACCGCAGGGCCGTCGCGTCCGCAACGAGTTCCTGCACACTGGCAGGCCCACCGGGCACGACCACCGCGTCGTAGAGCACGGACGCGACGGTGGGCAGCGCCCGGTCGACCTTGTGCCGGCCATCGGCGCCGTCGCGTACCGTCCCGTCGTGCGGGGCGAGTTCTTCCACGATCGCGCCGCCGTCCTCCAAAACCTCCCGCACGGCGTCTACTTGAGCCGCGTCCACGCCGTCCGTGACCAGGACTGCGACCTGTCGGGTGCGGATGCTGCCGTCGCCCCGGTTGTTCTCACTTGCCATGCTCAGCGCGGGGGACGGATCGGGCTGCGGGGTGTCCTCCTTCTCGGGCGGCTCGACCCCGATGCCTTCCGCGACCGTGGTCGCGAGTCCGTGGTGGACGTGCGCCAGTTGTTCCACGGTCCGCTCGCGTACCGCCATCGACCCGACCTTGCCGAGCTCGAAGCGGAAGGCGTCGATGATGTGCTGCTTCTCCCAGTCGGACATGCTCAGGAAGAACATCGCCGCCTGGGTGTAGTGGTCCTGGAAACTGTCGCTGCGCTTGCGGATCTTGTGCCCGTCCACCCGCTCCTGGAGGTGGCTGAACGCGTGGGCGTCCGCGGCTCCGGCGAGGACCGGGCAGCCGCCGCTCAGCGAGTTGGGGCTATAACTGGTGCCGCTGTGGATCTGGCCCTGGTGGAAGCCGTCCCGCTGGTTCGTGCGCACGTCCACCACGGGCCGGTTGACCGGGATCTGGGCGAAGTTGGGGCCGCCGAGGCGGATCAGCTGGGTGTCCAGGTAGGAGAAGTTGCGCGCTTGGAGGAGCGGGTCGTTGGTGAAGTCGATCCCGGGTACGACGTTGGCTGTGTGGAAGGCGACCTGCTCGGTCTCGGCGAAGAAGTTCTCCGGGTTACGGTCGAGCACCATGCGGCCGATGGGCCGGAGCGGCACCTGCTCCTCCGGGATGATCTTCGTTGCGTCGAGCAGGTCGAAGTTGAAGGAGTGCTCGTCCTCCTCGGGCACCAGCTGCACGCACAGCTCGTACTCGGGGTAGTTGCCCGCCGCGATGTTGTCCCACAGGTCACGCCGGTTGAAGTCCGGGTCGCGTCCCTGCGTCTCCTGCGCCTCGTCCCACACCAGCGAGTGCACACCGAGCTTGGGCTTCCAGTGGAACTTGACGAACGTACCCTTGCCCTCGGCATTGACGAACCGGAAGGTATGGACGCCGAAGCCCTGCATCGTCCGATAGCTGCGCGGGATCGCGCGATCGGACATCAGCCACATCATCATGTGCAGGGTCTCGGGCTGGAGCGAGACAAAGTCCCAAAGGGTGTCGTGCGCGGACGCGCCGGTGGGGATCTCGTTGTGCGGCTCCGGCTTTACGGCGTGCACGAAGTCGGGGAACTTGATGCCGTCCTGGATGAAGAAGACCGGCATGTTGTTCCCCACCAGGTCGTAATTGCCCTCCGAGGTGTAGAACTTGGTCGCGAAGCCGCGGACGTCCCGCACGGTGTCCGCGGAGCCACGAGGTCCCTGGACGGTGGAGAACCGTACAAACACCGGAGTCCGTACGGCCGGGTCCTGAAGGAAGGCGGCCTTGGTGAACTCGGCGCACGAGTGGTACGGCTCGAAATAGCCGTACGCCCCCGCGCCGCGGGCATGGACCACGCGCTCCGGGATCCGCTCGTGGTCGAAGCGGGTGAGCTTCTCGCGGAAGTGGAAGTCCTCCATCAGCGTGGGACCGCGCTCACCCGCCTGAAGGGAATCGTCGGTGTGATCGACCACGACTCCCTGATCGGTCGTGAGCGGCCCGTCAGCGGGGTCGGCCGCCCGGTGCACGTCGCGCTGGCGCTGCTTGGCGTCTGCGGTTCGGGGGTCTTCGTGGGGGCTCATAACGGTCTCCTTGGCAGCTTTGGTGCGCAGCTTTGGGCGCTGTCACTGCTTGTCGTGCGTCAGTGCCCTTGCGGCAGCCGCACCTCCACCAGGCCGTCGTTGAGGCGGACATCGAAGGAGGGCTGCGGAGCGGTGGCGGGCCCACCGATGCAGGCCCCGTCCGCGAGCCGGAAGGTGCTGCCGTGCCAGGGGCACGTCACGCAGCCGTCGCTGATATCGCCCTCTGACAGCGGCCCGGAAAGGTGGGCGCATCGGTCCGCGAGCGCGTGCACCTCACCGGCGTCATCGGTATCCCGGATGAGCAGTACAGGCACCTCGCCGACCATGCGCCGTACGGCTTGGCCCCGCGGGAACTCCTGCGGGTCACCGACCGGATGCCAGCCCGCGTCGATCAGGTGCGACACGGCCTCGCTGTGGTTGACACCGGCCGCCTGCCGGTACGCCATGTGACCACCGAGGAAGCCGCCTGCCGTGGCCGCGGCGAGCCCGGCGAAGCCGAGCAACCGCCCGCTCCCGCCCCTGCTGCGGATGACGAGAGAGGCGGCGTAGAGCGCCACTGCCGTGGTGTTCGACGCCGCGTGCACCACGCCGACCCGCTCCTGCTCGGGAAACTGGTCCGCAAAATCGACAGCCCCGGACAGGGCCGCCGGGGCCGCGGAAGCCAGTCCTACGGCGACCAACATCCGGGCGGCGCGCTCGTTGCCGCGCGTCAGGTCGAGCAGGGCGGCGGACGTCCAGGTGCCGATGGGAACCTGCACCAGGACCGGATGCAGCGGGTGGCCCTGCCACCGGCCGCGCAGCATGTCCCGTACGGGCCCGAGGGGGAGCGCGTGGACGAATGACCGGTACGGCGCGGCTACGCGGTCCAGCGCCGTGGCGCGCTCCAGTGCTTCGATCTTCGACAGGGGATTGCGCATGAACGCCGGGTTGCCCGATCACCAAGGAATAAACCCGACATCCGCGCCGCCCGTCGCGGAGCGGTGGGTCTGACCGACGATCGCGCGACGGGCACGTGGTCGAGCTTGGCGCCACCTTGTATTGGGCATCCGGCAGGCGAGGCACAGGGGGAAGGCGATCTCCTGAGACTGCCGGGGTCTACGCACCGCAGGGCGATTCCCATGACCCTCTGATCAAAGCTGCAGGTCCCTCCGGGAGCTCGGGCCTTGGATGCGTTCACCGGGCGGCACCGGCCTGCTGGCCTTGACTGTGGCCCGACTGTGGGCCGCGCACGTGTACGCGATGGACATCTCCCCCGTTGGCTGCTCTAACGGCACAGTGCAACGCCTGGCTGAACGGGCTTCCGGTGACGGTACGGCATGCTGCTGATGGTCCACTCCACGCTGTGCCGACCGGCGGTGACGTTGCGCAAACTGCGCGAGGCCGGTCTCAAGGCCTCCGTAGCCGCCCGGCTTCAGCAGCCGATTGCTGCACGATGCGCCAGCTGGCGTATTCGGCGCCCAGGTCTCGGGAGTGCGGGGAGTCTACGGACAGCGCCAGGAGGCTCGGCAACAGGGGGCAGGTGATTGGTGACCGCCACCGCCGTGTCCATGTCGGGACGCCACCGTGAATAGGGCACCAGCCTTGGCAGTCCGCGGCGACCCCGGCGTACAGCCCAAGGATCTGGCGGAACCGGGCCCCGGGCGTGACAGGTACGGCTTCGCCTGACAGCGGCATTCATCGAGTCGGTTGCACACGCCAGAGGCCGCCGCCTGCGGCGCCAGACGGCCAAGGTCGGACTCCACCAGGGGGAACTCTTCCTCCACGCCCATGGTCAGCATCCGAAGCCCCAGGTGCGAGGTCATGGCGCTCTTTCGCGTCAGTACAGGGCGGACTTGTCAGGTACGTCGCGACACGCCACCGAAGAGCCGGGCCACGGCTCGGAACGGCAAGCTGACGACCGAAGCAAGGGTATTCCCGATGGCGCGGAGTACATCGGCGATTGCGTGGAACATTCCGCTCTCCCGGCGCTGGTTAGCAAAGCGAAGATCGATTAGCAGCAACTGGATACACGGGGTTCCCGGAATCCACCGTCCTATGCTCGCCCCCTGCCCGGAAGGGGCCTCTTCTGAGGGTTCACCCACTGCCGTCGCCGCCAGCCGAACGCCCCGTCGCGGGTGATCAACCACGGGTCGTCCGCAGTCAACCGCTCATCGGTCGAGCACGCGGCCGTTCCTCCAGCGGCCGGTACACGGTCAGTGCCTCCTGGAGCTTGTCGACCTGGAACGCGGTGGGCGCTTCGACGACTTCCCCGTCGTATGCCATCCGTGCACCTTCCGGCAGTCCGGAAATGAGCAGCTGCCGCGAGTGCGCCGCAGCGTACAGGCGGGTCCTGGCCATTCCCCCGGCCAGTGCCGTGGCGAGCAGGCGGGTACGCGCGAAGCGGCCGCCGTGGGCGATGCGTACGTCGAGGAGGCCATCGGTGAGATCGTGGCGGCGTACCGGGGCGATGCCTAGGCTGCGGTAGGCGCCGTTGCCCGCGAAAAGCAGCCACATCGAGCGACGGCGGCCGTTGACGACGGCCTTCAAGGGATGTGCGGTGCGCAGGATCTTCGCGACGCCGAGGAGGGTGGCGGCCGGGCCGCCGATCTTCGGCGACCAGTGTTCCCTGAGGCGTACGAGATCAGGGTACGAGCCGAGGCTGAAGGTATTCAGGAAGTAGGCCGGCTCTACCGATCTGGCGGCCAATGGGGTGATCCGGCCGACGTCGACGCGGACCGCGCTGCCGTTCGCGACCGCGGCGCAGGCGGCGGACACCGTCTCGGTGCCGAGGTCGGCGGCGAAGTGGTTGAAGGTGCCGCTGGGCAGGACCACGAGCGGCACCTGGAACTGCAGGGCGGGAGCCACGGCCGCGTTGATGGTGCCGTCGCCGCCGCACACACCGAGGGCACCGCCCTGGCGCGCTGCTTTGCGTGCGGCATCGGAGATCACCTTGGGCAGCGGTCCGGCTTCTTCCTCGTGGACGATGATCTCAGCGCGGGGCAACTCGGACTTCAACTTCCTTACAGGGTCCATGAGTTGTGGCTGGGCCCCGGAGGACGGGTTGACCACCACATACAGGCCGTCACCGTCGGGCAGAGCAGGCGCGTCCGTGCGAGGTCGGGCCGGCGGCGGCAGCTGCGCGCGCGAGGGCACCAAGCTGCGCACGGCGAAAGCGGCGGCCACACCGAGAGCCGAACCGACCAGGACATCGCTGGGGTAGTGCACGCCGGTGTAGATACGGGAGAAGGCCACCGACGCGGCCACGGGCGCCAGGGCCGCGCCCCAGCCACGGGACTCGAGGGCCACGCCGACGGTGAACGCCACCGCGGACGCGGCATGCCCAGACGGGAAGGAGCTGGTGACGGGCTGGCGGGGCAGATGGCGTATCACCGGCACCGCGTCGAGCACGGGCCGCGTCCGGCGCACGGCACCCTTGCCCAAAGTGTTGACGGTGGCCGAGACCAGCGCGAGCGACGCGACTCCGCGCACGGCTGCCCGCTGCCCCCGGGTACCGCCCAGGGCCCACATCCCTACGGCGACACCACCCCACAGCAGCCCGTGGTTGGCGCTCCGGCTCAGACGCGGAAGCACCGGCTCGGCCATCGGCCAGGAACGCTCGGCCACCCGGCGGAAGACGGCGTGGTCCAGGGTCCTGAGCAGCATGCGGACGGGGTGCCTCGTCGGTTGTCCATCCATGTCCCCCTTATATCGCCTTGCCGCAGCACCGCGACTGCCTGGCCAGGACTTGCGCTGGCACAGCGCGCCGCGGGAAGCGCATACTGAGAAACACCCCCAGGGGCTGGAGGACTCAATAATCGTGCTCGGACTCATTCTGCTCGCCATCGGCGCTGTCGCTGGAGCATCTCCGTCCTTTGGACCATCGGCCTCGCACTCGCCGTCATCGGTGCGGCCCTCTGGCTGCTTGGGTCCGTCGGCCACGAGGTCGGGGGCCGACGGCATTACTGGTAGGACGCCACTCGCCAGGTGAACCACCCGCGAGCACCGTCGACCGTCCTGGTGGTCGAGAAGCTCGTCCCCTCGGCCCCTGGTGACGATACGGCGGATTACGGTCTCTCCCGGGGGCGTGCGCGAGACCGACAGCGCGGGGCGGAGCTGCTAGCCGCCGGTGGTGGGCGAGATGTGGAAGGTTGCCATGGCTGACGGTTCCCCGTCCGGTGAGTTGGGCGACCATGCTCGAGGCCGTGATGAGACCAGCGAGGAGCGTGCGGACCGGCGTTGGGGCGAGCTGCTGCAGGAACTGCGGGTGGCGCAGACCGGGGTACAGATTCTCTTCGGTGTTCTGCTCACGGTGGTCTTCCAGCCCCGGTTCGGCGACCTGTCAGCAACTGACCGCAACATCTATGTCGCCACCGTGGTCCTTGGCGCAGCGACGACGGGGGCGCTCATCGGGCCGGTTTCGTTCCACCGGCTGGTGACCGGCCGCCGTCTGAAGCCGCAGACGGTTACCTGGGCATCCCGGATGACGCTGCTCGCGCTGATCCTCCTGCTCTGCACTATGGCCTCGGCGCTGCTGCTGGTCCTGCGGGTGGCCCTGAACGACTCCCTCGCGGTGTGGCTGGTAGCTGTCATGGTGGTGTGGTTCGTTGTGTGCTGGTTCGTGCTGCCGGCCTGGCAACGCCGCGCGGGCGACACCGAGCGGTGACGCCGCTGCATCGCTCCACTCACACTCGGTTGAACCGCCCCTGGGCATGCGTCCTGCCACTTATAGCTTCCGTAAGTACAGCCCGCACGCGAGAGGATGGCGTCATGAGCGACTGGGGGTAGCACTGATCGCGGCAGGATCAGCAATTGCTGGCAGCGTCGTAACCGGCTGGCTCACGCGCAGTGCCGGACTTCGTCAAGCGGCTGCAGCGCAACTGGCCGGCGACCGCGTTCGTACCGGCTGACCTGCTGGCTGCCTCCGGACAGCACTTGGGCGACCTGTCGCCGTACACCCGAGGTTTCGAAGGCCATAGCGAGCCGCGGATCCCCCTCGCTGAGCTGACGGAACTGTTCAAGGGCCCCGCACTCCTCGGCGAACCCACTCGGGATGCTGACCTCCTGCGCATGATTCACAAGGTGGTCCCGGGAACGCCGGTGGCGGTCGGGGCCCTGGCTCGGCCGGGCCGTCAGCTCCGCCACGGGCCCGGCCGCATCGATCCGATGACGACGCAGGGGCCCGTGGCGTCCATCAGGGTCAGCAGAGCCGGGCAGCCGCCACTCCATCGGCGTGATCCAGCAGGTACTCCTGGAGTTCGTCGAGCCACACCACAGTGCGAGGTTCGACGCCAGCCTCGATGCAGCGGACGAGAGCGTCAGCATCCTCTGGGCGGATCACACTCCAGTCCGCAAGGCCCCCTACCGCTTCCCACATGGAACGCGTCTTCCCCGTCGACGACGAGCCCGTGACGACGACACAGAGGTTCGAGTCGGCCCCGGAGAGGAGGGTGCGTAACTTACGGTCATGAGCTCGCTCCACATAGGCGGGCAGCAGCGGCAGCTCCTCACCGGCAGGGATCGAGTGTGGCCTCTTGACATCGCGTGGAGTCCACAGCGGCCCGGTGCCCATCAGTGGTGACGGTGATGGCAGGGTGAATGCCCAGGCGCAGCGGGCTCCATTCGGCCAGCGCCGACGCTCTTCCGGGCTGGCGGCGCGGGAGGGTGAGTGGACCCTGTCGTGGAGCCTCTCCAGATCTCCGTGCTGTGTACGCCACCACCGGAGATCCGTCGGTGTTGATAGCTCGCGTCCGGCCTCTTGGGCGTGCTCGGTGCACGCTTGGACCCAGTGGTGCACCTGATAGTGATGCGGCGGCTTCGCGTGGCCCCCGTGCTCCAGCTTCCAGATCGTCGACTTGGCAACGCCGACCAAGTCGGCCAGCTCCTGCACGGTGAGACCGGCCTGCTCGCGCAGCTGTCCAAGCAGCTCCCCGAACTCCTCGACCGCCTTGCTCCAGCGCTCACGTGACGTGTCCACCGGGTCATCCTGCCAGGTGCCCTCTGGCCTCTGTTCGGCGAACGATTGCCAACTCTGCGGTACGTAGCGGGGGTTAGGCACTCGCGTCCTGTTCGTGGTCCGTTCGCGAACACCGGGACTTGGCACGCGCCTGGGGCATCGCCATGGCACCCATCCGGATGACGAAGGAAGAGGACATGACGCGTACAGGCAAGGCAAACACCCAGCCGGACAAGAGCGGCTGTGCTCTCGCCCGGCGCCACTTGGGGCAGCCCTCGGATAGGGCCTCTGCGGGGACCGGCCTGCCAGCGCCGAACGGCGAGTCGATCAGCAGCACGCTCCAGAGCCCCGGCGTACAGCACACCACTGGCGCTGCCGCGGTTGCTACTCGGAAGGCAGATCAGGCATGACCGCGACCGCACTTCTTCTCATCCTGCTGTTCACCGTCACCACGCTGCTCGTTGGTGGCGGCATCCTGGCCCTCCTGCTGCACCGCCCGGCCTGGTCCGCTCCGCTCGCCGGCGCCCTCGCGGCGATGATGCTCATGGTTACGACCGCGGGCGTGCTGATCGCTGCCACCGGAGCTAGACCGGCTCGGCACCACGCGAGGGGTCACCTTACGTCCAAGGCGGACCGCACGACGCTGCCCCGGCTGCCGTGGCCACTAGGGCAGCAGTCACCTCAGCGACGGTTACAGCGTCTTGGGCGCGGGCGCGTCGTCCAGGCGTCGCCACAGCCGGTCCATCTCGCGCAGCAGAGCCTCCACGTCGGTGGACTGGGCCGAGGTCTCGACGACTGGATCAGTGGGGGTGATGCCGTCCGCCCGGATGTGTCCGGCATGCAACAGCACCACGTCGTCGTAGTGCGAGTTTGTCACCCCCAGCCAGCGCCGCTCGGCTTTGACCATGAGGCGGGCCTGATCACCTCCCACCGGACCGGGCAGTCCCACGCGCGGGCCTCGGCGATGCGCTCCGCCACATCATCCGCCCGCATCGAGCCGCTATGCAGACCAGAAAGTCTGTGGCAGAGCCGAAAGACCCAGACGTGTAGGTCAGAAGCTGTTCTCTCAGCACTCGATGACGTTGACCGCGAGTCCACCGCGTGCTGCTTCCTGGTACCTGACGTTCATGGCATCGGGCGCACCGCAGATTTGTACCTAACGGCGGTTCCTGGAGAAAAGCAGGGGGTGTCAGTAGGGGCCGTCGATGTCGCCGGTGTCGCCGGTTTCCGGTGCGTCGCTCTCGGCCTTGTCGCCGGAGGCGTTCAGGGCGTACCACTTGGCTCCGAAGCCATCCACGTCGTGGCCTGTGGTGTCGCCGGGCTTCTTGTCCTTCTGGAAGTAGTACAGCGGATGCCCGTTGTACGTGACCTGGGTGCTGCCGTCCTTCCGCTCCGTCGTACCCAGCAGCTCGGCGTCAGCATTCTCCCCGGCCTTCGGCTCGCCCGACGTCGTCAGGGGCGGCCAGGCTTCCGCGCACGCGTCGTTGCAGGTGGACTTCTCGTCCTTGTCCGCCTCGAAGAGGTAGAGCGTGCGCCCCTCGCCGTCGGTCAGGATCGGCCCCAGATCGCCCGCCTCGCGCAACATGACGGTCGCCGCCTCGCCGACCGTCGCGGTGGGCGATTCGGTGGGCGATTCGGCAGGCGTGGGGGACCCGGCGGGACTGGGCGACTCCTCGCCGCCGCCGTCACCGTTGCCGCAGCCGCCGATTGCGCCGAGCAGCGCGGCAGTTGCCACCGCCACGGCCACCCTCGTCCGCCTCGTCGTCTTCATCCGGGTCTTCATCCGCTGCTCCTCGGCCGATTCCGCTGTCATGGCTCCACTACGGACGCAGCCGCGACGGCACGGCAAGACGGGCGGGCCCGTTCGACGTACGGGTCAGGCCGTACGTGTTCGCCGAAGGGGTGGGTGCGGGCACCGCCAGGGTAGGGGTCGGTGCTGTCGGGGGCCTCGTCGTCGAGTAGGAGAGCGTCGGGTGCTCGGCAGGATCACAGCAACCCGCGTCCCACCAGGTTGGTCATCAGGGCGCGCAGGCCGAACTCCCAGGGCGCCGCGTGCTCGCTGGTGGTGACGGTGTTGATCAGGGCGCCGAGGCGTGGGCTGGTGATGTGAACGACGTCGTCGGCGTCGTGGGTGAAGCCTGCGCCGGGTGCGTGGCGGTCCTCGGTGGGGGCGAAGAGCGTACCGGTGAACAGGGCGAATCCATCCGGGTGTTGGTGGTGCGGGCCGTGTACGGCGGCGACCAGGTCGAGGACGTCCCGGCTGATCTCGCGCATCGAGCTGGTGCCGCGCAGAACGTAGCCGTCCGCGCCGTCGATCCGCAGCTCGATGTCCAGGGTGCGCACGTCGTCGAGGCCGAAGTCGGCGTCGAGCAGGCGCAGGAACGGGCCGATCGCGCATGAGGCGTTGTTGTCCTTCGCACGAGGGAGCAGCAGCGCGCTGCGGCCCTCGATGTCGCGCAGGGGACGTCGTTGCCGAGGGTGGCGGCGCGCACCCGGCCGCCGCTGTCGGCGACGAGCACCGCCTCGGGCTCGGGGTTGTTCCATCCGGAGGCGGCGAGTACGCCGATGTCGGCGCCGGTGCCGACCGCGGAGAGCACCGGCTGCCTTGGTGAAGATCTCCGGGTCCGGGCCGATGCCGACCTCCAGGTACTGCGACCACAGCCCTTCGGCGATCAGGGCTTCCTTGACCTGGGCGGCCTCGGGGGAGCCGGGGCGCACGTCGTCCTGGAGCACTGCTTCGCCATGAGCACCCGGGCCGCCGGAGCGGTGGAAGGCGCACTGTCCGCACACCGGGCTGTGGTGGAGGCGGTCGAGAGCGGCAACCCGGCCGCAGCGTCGAAGGCCGCTCTGCGGATCATCGACGCCACCGAGCGGGAGATCGCCGGGTCGCTCAAGGAGGCGCGGGGGTGAGGTGGTGGGGCTGGGGCCTCAGCGGCGGGATTCCAGGCGTAGTTCGACCTCTTTCTCCTGGTCCCCGGCGGCCATGCCCAGGACGTGGACGGTGAACGCCGGCGCCAGGGCCTGGCACAGCCGATCGACCGCCCAGTAGCCGCCCTGGAGGCTGACGGTGACGGGGGCGGCCAGCCGCTGGGGTTCGGCCGCGGCTTTGAGCTCACTCACGTCGAACGTCGTGGTCCACACGGTCGCTCCGGGGCCCGCCAGCTCCTCGGGCACATCGTCGGCAGCCCGGTCGGAGGCGAACGAGGTACGCAGCGCGCTGAAGACAGCGTGCGCGTCCTGCGTCGCACAGCCCTCCAGCTCCACCACCACCTCGGCCGATACATGCTCTGCGGGTGATGCCTGTTCCGCGCTGTTCACTGGGGAGCCTTCCTCTGCGCGCCGTCCTCCGGATGCCGAACGCTTCCAGGCTCGCCCGGCGGCCCGGCCCGTGCGACCCGAGGCTCGAAGGAGTGGTTCAAACGGGCGCACGGGTGCGGGGCCCGTCAGTCTCCGTCCGCGTTGGACAGAGCTTCAGCGATCATGCGGGTGGCGAAGGTGGGGTCGTCGGTGAGGCGGTTGATGTGCTCCGCGAGCAGGAAGGTGGTGGCCTCCAGGGACGTCAGCTCGTCCTCGGTCCAGAAGCCGTACTGCTTGCGCCACAGGCTCGGGCTCAGGCCGGTGCCCGCGGCGACAAGTAGACCGGCCATGGTGGGGATGGTCTCGGGGCGGACACTCTTGGGCATCATGCGCATCGTGCCCACGAGGTTGGGCACCACGTAGGCGATGACGTCCTTGTCGTGGTCCGCGTAGGCCGCGTGCAGCCACTTCATGAACATGAAGACGAGCGTGCACGCCCCGTCCAGCAGGTCATTGGCTTCCTCGGGGCCCAGGGACGCGGCGAACTGGTCGATCAGCGCCTGCTGTTCGGGGTCGGTCTCGGTTCTGCCGTCGTAGATCTCCTTGAGCCGAGAGTCGATCATCATGAGCGCTGCACCCACATCGCCGGCGGGAGCGTGCTGGGGGTCGCAGGGTGATGACACAGGCTTCCTCCTCATGTGACCGCGGTGGGCGGCGCGGCCTGTCCGCACGGTAGACCGCCGAAGGGACGTGGGTCCGGCGAATCCGGGTGAAAGGCAGCAGCGAGAACAGGGACGCCGCCATGGCTCATGCCGCTGGATAGCCGTGCAGGCCGACCTCGGTCGGCCGTCCCGCTGAGATGATCGTGTAGACCTCACGGACCGGGTAGGTGTGGACGGCCCCGGCCTGATGGGCCAGTTCGTCGGCGACCGCGCCCTCCAGGAGATCGCCGACCACGCTCTCGTTGCGCACCGCCAGCTCGATCCAGCCGAGATAGGTCTCGTCGGTCGGCCATTGGTGCGGCACACCAGGCAAGCTCATGACGGACCGGTCGTACGGAGGGAGCGGCTCGACGCGCAGGCGCATGACGCCCGGATGCTCGCTCCACGGGCGTGCGACATGCTCCGTCAGGTGGTGATGGAACGCCTCGGCCGACGCGGCTCCCACTCGTGGAACGAAGCAGAGCGCGAAAGTTGGCACCGGGGGAGGGCCCTGCATGGCCGGATCGTTGATGCGGTCCACGAGCGTGCGGCCACTGTGGGGAAGCGACAGTAGGGCGCCGATGCGGCCGATGAAATTGCGCGCGTCGTTGGGAATCGTCTCCCGCGCCAACGGATTGCTGCCGAACGCAACCAGGTCGGCCTCGGACAGGAAGAGCCCGTGCGGCATGCCCTGGGGCTGCGCGGCATCCGGCGCATCGAAGGAAATGCCCTCGACCGAAGGCCAGAGATCGGGACGGTTCGCGGCGAGCCGCAGCTGCCGGTACTGCCACAGGCCCGGAGCGCGGGCGAACATGACCCCGTGCACGTCGCGCCAGTAGTCCTCGCACACCTCCTGCGGGACATCGGCGCGCCACCAGCAGAAAGCGGTCAAGGCGAGTTCGGCAGCGTTCTCGAGCCCGGCCGTGTCCACCCCATCAAGCGCTTGCCCGTTCTCCATCGCAGTCTCCGCCCTTCCTCGTTCGGCCCCCTCGTCCGGCCCCTTTCTCGATGCTGCACCGCCGAGCCGACGGGACGGATCGTGATCCGTAAGACGCGCCCCAGGTCCGCTCGCTGATCACGTCGTACGCTGCCCCCACGGACTCGTCGCCGGGCGGGAGTACTCATGACCACCGTTGATCCACTGACGCAGGGGCGCGAGGCGTACGAGCGGCTGTCCTGGCGGGACGCGTACGAGCAGCTGTCCGCCGCCGATCGGCAGGCGCCGCTGGAGGCCGCCGATCTCGACCGGATGGCGCGCGCTGCGCACCTGATCGGAGCCGTCGACGCGGCGAACGGGGCCTGGGAGCGGGCGCATCACGTGTTCCTGGACCGGGGTGACACGGCACCGGCTGTGCGGTGTGCGTTCTGGCTCGGGCTCACGCTCCTGCTCCGCGGCGAACACGCCCAGGGCGGCGGCTGGTTGGCCCGGGCGCGGCGCATCCTCGACGACGCGGGCCTCGACTGCGCGGAGCAGGGGTACCTGCGTATGCCCGTGGCGCTGCGGGCCCTGAACAGCGGCGATCCCGAGACGGCGAGGCGCACGTCCGTGGAGATCACCGAGATCGCCGACCGGTTCAACGACGCCGACCTGCGGGCGTTCGGGCGCCTCGGGCAGGGCCAGTCGCTGGTCGCGCAGGGCCGGGCCACGCAGGGCGTGGCGCTGCTCGACGAGGCGATGGTGGCGGTGACCACGGGAGATGTGTCGCCGCTCACCGCCGGAATCGTCTACTGTGCGGTGATCCTCGCCTGCCGCGGGATCTTCGACCTGCGGCGGGTGCAGGAGTGGACCGCGGCGCTGAGCCGTTGGTGCGCCACGCAGCAGGGCCTCATGCCGTACCGGGGCCAGTGCCTGGTGCACCGCTCGGAGATCATGCAGCTGCGCGGCGAGTGGGCCGACGCCATGGACGAGGCGCGGCTGGCGTGCGAGCACCTGTCGGAGTCGCCGGGCGACCCGGTGCTCGGCATGGCGCTGTACCAGCGCGGCGAACTGCTGCGGCTGCGCGGCGAGTTCTCCCGGGCCGAGAGCTGCTACCGCGAGGCCGCCGATTGGGGGCACTTGGCGCAGCCGGGCCTGGCGCTGCTCCGCCTCGCGCAGGGCCGCCTTGACGACGCGGCCGCCGCGATCCGCCGGACGCTCGCGGAGACCGAAGGGACCGAAGACCGGCCCAGGGTCCTCTCCGGCTACGTGGAGATCGAGTTGGTCGCCGGGGCCGTCGAGGACGCACAGCTGGCGGTGGACGAGCTGGAGAAGATCGCCGCAGGTTTCGACTCGCCGTACCTGCGGGCGGTGGTCGCGCACGCACGCGGATCCCTGCTCCTCGCCGCCGGGGAACCGGAGGCCGCATGCGCCGCCCTGCGCCGGGCGTGGGTCGCCTGGCACGAGCTCGGCGCCCCGTACGAGGCGGCGCGGGTGCGGCTGCAGATGGCGCGGGCGTGCAGCCGGATCGGCGATCACGACACGGCCGAGATGGAGCTGGAGGCGGCCCGCAGGGTGTTCGAGCAGCTGGGCGCGGTGCCCGCGCTTGAGCAGGTGCGGGAGTTCATGCGCCGGTCCGGCCGGGGCGCGCAGCCCGGCCCCGGGGGCCTGACGCCGCGCGAGGTCGAGGTGCTCCGCCTGGTCGCGACCGGTGCGTCGAACCGGGAGATCGCGGACCGGCTTGTGATCAGCGACAAGACGGTTGCCCGCCATATGAGCAACATGTTCACCAAGCTGGGCATCTCCTCGCGGGCAGCCGCCACCGCGTACGCGTACGAGCACGACCTCGTATAAGTCCTGTCGCTTGGCCGCTTGGCCGCTTGGCCGCTTGGCCGCTTGGCCGTCTGCGGGGAAGAGCCTCTGCAGAGAAATAACCATGCGGCGTGCGCCGGACAGTTGGTTGATGTGACCGATGCGGGCGCCGCCTGCGGGCGCGAACTCTGGACTCGTAAGAACCGAGGAAATGCGAGGAAGGGGTCGTGATGAGCACTCAGGAAAGGGCGACAAGCCCGGAGCGGCCCGCCGGTCAGCAGGCCCGCGACCAGCTCCTCTCCGCGATGCCGCTGACCGAGCGGCAGCTTCGCCTTGCGACGGTGTCCACCGCCGTCCTGGAAGGCGGTGACGGCCCGCCCCTCGTGCTGCTGCACGGCCAGGGGGAGTTCGCCGCCATCTGGATCGAGGTGGTCCCCGAACTGGTCAGGACCCACCGGGTGATCGTTCCCGACCTGCCCGGCCACGGCGCCTCCGCGGTCACGGAGGGTCGGCTCGACACCGACACGGTCCTGACCTGGCTCGACGAGCTGATCGACCAGACCTGTGAGGGGAAGCCGCCCGTACTGGTCGGCCACCTCCTCGGCGGATCGATCGCCGCGCGGTACGCCGCTCGGCACAGCGGCCGCCTCGCCCACCTGATCCTGGTCGACACGCTGGGTCTGGGCATGTTCCGGCCCGCGCCGAGCTTCGCGATGCCGATGGTGAGCTTCGTCGCCCATCCGACGGCGAAGAGCCGGGACCGTCTGTTCAACCGGTGCTTCTACGACATGGAGCGGGTGAGCGAGCAGACGGGGGAGCGGTGGGAGCCGCTGCTCGACTACGCCCTGGACCGGTTCCGCACACCGAGCGTGCAGACGGCGCTCCGCCAGCTCATCCCGAAGGTCGCCATGTCGTCGATCTCCTCCGACGATCTCGACCGTATCGACGTCCCGACAGCCCTGATCCACGGTCGGCACGGCCTCCAGGTGCGACTGCGCACCGCGGAGGCGGCGAGCGCCCGGTACGGCTGGCCGCTGCATGTGATCGAGGAGTGCGGGGACGACCCTGCCACAGAGCAGCCGCAGGCGTTCCTGGAGGCACTGCGTACCGCGATCGGGGAATCCGGCCGGGACGCGGGAACCGGAGAATCCGGAGAGGAGGAGCCGCGATGACTACCCGCATGTTCGAGGTCGCCGGGCTCTCCGGCGCCCGCGTCGGCCTGACCTCCGCCCGGATCGAGGAGTTCGGCGCCCGGCTCCAGGGCCCGCTGCTCGCGGTCGGGGACGACGGCTGGGACGAGGCCGTGCGGCTCTGGAACGCCATGGTCACCACGGAGCCGACGCTGGTCGTCCAGCCGGTCTCGGCCCAGGACGTGGCCACGGCCGTCCGGTTCGCCGCGCACCACGGGCTGCTCCTGAGCATCAAGGGCGGGGGTCACAACATCGCCGGTACGGCACTCGCCGACGGCGGTCTGACGCTCGACATGTCCCGCATGCGCGAGGTGTCCGTGGACCCGGCCGCCCGCCTCGCGCGTGCCGGGCCGGGGTGTCTGCTGCAGGACGTCGACCGGGCGACCCAGGAGTACGGCCTCGCGGCGGTGCTCGGGTTCGTGTCCGAGACGGGCGTCGCCGGGCTGACCCTCGGCGGCGGATTCGGCTATCTGACGCGCCGGTTCGGCTGGGCGGCGGACAACTTGGAGGAGGTGGAGATCGTCACGGCGGACGGGGAGATCCGGTCCGTGGGCCGGGAGAAGCACCCGGATCTGTTCTGGGCGGTGCGTGGGGGTGGCGGCAACTTCGGTGTCGCCACTCGCTTCACCTTCCGGCTGCACGAGGTCGGCCCCGTCATCACCGGTGGCCTGGCCGCCTGGAGCGCCGATCGGGCGGACGAGGTGCTCGCGACGTACCGGGAGCTCACGGCGACCGCGCCCCGCGAGCTGACGGCGGTGGCGATCATCCGGCTCGCGCCGCCGGCGCCGTTCGTCCCGGAGGAGTGGCGGCTGAGGCCCGTCGTCGCGCTGCTCGTGTGTCACAGCGGCGCGAACGCCGAGGCCGATCTCGCCCCACTGCGGGCTCTCGGGGAGCCGATCTTCAACCTGATCGGTCCGAAGCCGTACGTGGCTCAGCAGTCGCTGCTCGACGACTCGGAGCCCAAGGGGCTGAACCAGTACTGGAAGGCCGAGTTCCTGCCCGGTCTGCCGGGCGCTTACCTCCCCACGTTCCGGGACGCCGCGCTCGACGTCGCCTCGCCCCTGTCGTTCTCGGTCATCTTCCATCTCGCCGGTGCGCTCAACGAGTTGGACGGTGACGCGGGCGCGGTCGGCAACCGCGAGGCCCGGTTCATCAGCGGGTTCTCCGGATCGTGGCCGCCGCAGGCCGACGGCGACGGGATCGTGGCCGCGGTTCGCAAGGGATGGGAAGAGATCCGTCCGTTCTCGACCGGCGGGAACTACGTCAACTTCCAGCTGGCCGAGGACGATTCCACCCGGACCGCCGACGCGTACCGCGGCACCTATGACCGACTCCGGCAGATCAAGGCACGCTACGACCCGGACAACCTGTTCCGCGTGAACCGCAACATCAGCCCGAGCCGCTGAGCCCTGCTCGACGGCTCCGGGAGGCGGCCCGCGGGAGAAGGTGCCCACGGGGAACTCCCGGCGGCCGACGGCCCGTTCGGTCACCGGCTCGGCCCGCCGGAAACGGTCGACGATGGCCCGGCGGCGTACCTTTGCGACCTCCGGCACGCCAGGCGGCGTCGGAGAACACGGCGACGTTGACGGCCGCTCGCGTTCTCCCTCGCCTGGCGGGGCCGCAGGTCCTCACATCGGCGGCGTCCGCTCGACACGGCTGAAGGCGAACAACATCCCCTTCAGTACCTTGCCGGGCTTCTCCCGCACCCTGGTCCGCGTGCACAACCGCCACGAGCGCCGCCGCCGGTAAACTCCAGGCAACTCACCCTGCAGACCGGCATCCATAACAGGCGGTAACGATGGCCCCGACCCCGTTCCCGCCGTATCCGGTCCGTGGTGTGCACGTGCTGCACCAGAAGCAGAACTGTGCGCCGCACTTCGCGGAAATCACCCTGGACTTCGAGCCCGCGGCCGAGGGCTTCGTCTTCGAGGTGGCTGAGGGCCTCGTCGTGGACTACGAGCCCGCCGAGCAGGTGCCGCGGTTCTTCGAGGCGTCCGCAGCGGGGGTGCGGGAGCAGCTGGCATTGCCCGAGCACGGTCTCGTGGTCGCGGCACGTGTCATCCTGCGGCAGGCCCGCGCCCATGTATTCGGTTCCCACGAGCTGGCGTTCAGGATCGCCGGTTACCTCGCTGCCGCGAGGGCGGTGGAACATGTCAGCGGCCAGGGGGCGCCCGTGCACGGGAGGGCGGGGACTTGAACCGCCGCTCTGCCGAACGGAGCTGACCCCAGCAGGAGTTCACTCCGATTCGGTGGGCACTACACGGTCCCGAAATGCCCGCGAGCACAGTCAGGCGACCCTCGCGGCGTAACGGCAACGTGTCCGAGATCACGGGGAAACGTCATGTCCCGGCCTGGCCCGGCTCGTTGGACGGCATGCCCCCCCCGATCCCCATCGGTTGTGTCCCTGTGTGAATGGAGCCGCCCGTGCGAATGACCGACGTCCAGCGCTGCGAGGTACGGCCCGGGAGGCTCGTCGAGTTCACGCTCAGCCCGGCGACGGTGGCGGCGGCGAGGGACCTGCCGGAGGACTCCCGGCCTCCGGCGTACAACCAGGAGTCGCACATCCGGACGGTCAGTTCCGCGCAGGAGGACGGCCTGTCCGTGCCAACCTGGCTCGGCACGGCGTTCGACATCCCGGGCCCCGTCGATCTCGACGTGCTGCAAGAGGCGCTGAGCGGCTGGACACTCCGGCACGAGACGCTGCGCAGTGGCTTTCACTGGGCCGACGACGAGATGCGCCGATTCACGCTTGATGCCGAAGCCGTGTCGCTGCATCGCAAGGAGATCGGCGACTTCCCCGACCCGGCGGAGCTGGCCGGGCACCTCCAGGACCGCTTCGACGTCGAGACGAACGCACTCGGCTGGCCGAACTTGATCTACGCAGCAGTCATCCGCGACGACTGCACCAGCGTGTACATGGCTTTCGACCACGTCAACGTCGACGGCCACTCCATCCAGCGCATTCCCGGCGAGATCCACGAGCTCTACGCGGCGGGCAGCGAGGGCCGCCCCGTCGAGGAGACTCCGGTGGGCAGTTACATCGACTTCTGCGAGATCGAGCGGGCGGACGCGGACCGGATCGACGACACCCACACGATCGTCGCCCGCTGGCGGGAATATGTCCGCCGGGGCGATGGGGAGTTGCCCAACTTTCCCATCGATCTCGGCCTCAAGCCCGGCGGCCCGCCGCCCGCCCAGAAGCTCATGTGCGAGATGCTCCTGGACGTGGACGACGCCGCGGCGTTCGAGTCGTACTGCCGTCCCTTCGGTGGCAGCCTGGTCGGCTTCCTGGCAGCAACGAGTCTCGTTGTTCACGAGATCGGCGGGCAGCCCGTCTTCCGCACGCTCGTGCCGTTCCACACCAGGGCGAAGTCCCGGTGGTCGGACTCGGTGGGCTGGTACGTCGGCTGCGCACCGATCGACGTTCCGGTGGATCAGGCATCCGATTTCCGCAGCGCGCTGAAGGCTGTCCGCGCCGAGCTGCGAGCCAACAGGCCGCTGGCCGGCATGCCGCTCGCCAGGGTCCTGCGCCTGCTCGGCGAGGACTACCGCCCCACCTCGTCCGACCTGCACGCGAGTGTCTCGTTCCTCGACTCCAGGGGCATCCCCGGCTCCGATCGCTGGACCGAGTCGAAGGCGTACGGCCTTGGCAGGGTGTCGTACGGCGACAAGGTGGGCGTGTGGTTCAACAGACTCCACGAGGGCGTGTGGTTCGCGAGCCGCTGCCCGGACACTGACATCGCCGGCAAGAACATGCGACGGTACGTCGAACGGCTTCGAGACATCGTCCTCACGGTGGCCCGCAGCCGCTGAGCGTTCCGCCGACCATTCCGTACGCCCCACCACCCCGTTGATCGAACCGCCTCGCCAGCACCCGAGCCCGGGCCGAGGCCGAGGCCGAGGCCAAATGGTGCCGCGGTCCTGGAAAGCCTTTCGACGGCTCTGCGGAGTCCTGACACAGTGGCGCACTGTGACGAACGTCGAGCTTGTGACTGCCGCGGACGTGCGGCTCATGCTGGGTCTGACGCAGCGTGTCACCGCCTCCCGCCCGGAGCTGGTGAACGCCGACGCGTCGTTCGACGAGCTGGCCTGGAACTGGGGCAAGGGGCACGTCGGCGACGGCGCAAGCTGGCGGCGTCGGCTGTGGTGTGCCGACGGGGATCTGGTGGCGTGGAGCTGGGCCCATCTTCCGCACCAGTTGAGGCGCAGCGACGGGTCGGTGAAGGACGTCACCGGCGCCTATCTGGCGTACCAGGTCCATCCCGACCACGCCGGTCTGGCTCGGCGACCCCGGGTCCTGGACCCAGCTCAACGAGCGGGACCTCACCGACGTGCAACAGCCGGTGCTGCCCGACGGATTCTGGTTCTGTACCGCTGACGAGGCCGGACCGCAGGCCGCGGTCCAGGCCCATCTGGACGCCTGGGCTCCGTCGACGTACACGGCCGAGGGCTACCAGGGCGTGTGGCAGACGGCCGGGTACCGCGGTGGCCTGCACATCCTGGTGGAGGCCCCGAACGGAACGATGGCGTCCTCGACGATCATGTGGCTCGACGAAGCGAACAGGACGGCTGAGTTCGAGCCGGTCGGAACGCATCAGGACTACCGGCGTCGGGGGCTGGCAGGGGCCATGCTTCTGCACGGGATGCATCTGGCGCGAGCGGCCGGGGCCACTCATATGACGGTCGCCTGCCTGGGTGCGCCGGGGCATCTCCAGGCGCGCGGGTTGTACTACAGCGTCGGTTTCCGGGAGTTCACGCGGGACGCGCCGCTCATCAAGACCAAGGTTCCCCGATGCGGTCCACGGGAGACCGGCGATCAGCACGCCACCGGTCAATACTCCAGCTGTGGATCGTGATCTTGCTGGTGAGGGCCGGTCCGGGAATGGGTGCGGCCAGCGGTGATCACCGGTGTGTGAAGACAGAAGATCAGTCGGTGGCCGCGGGTCACAGCATAGGTCCCGCCCGCTGGCGGGAGACGTTCGAGGTGGCCATGGGCCGGATCGCGGGCCGGTTCACGAGGGTCGAACCCCGGTGCCGGGTACGGGACTTGGTGCTGAGCCTGCTGTCGGACCTACCGAGCAAGAACTGCTGGACGATCGCGGAGTGGGCCGGGGAGCCCAGCCCGCACGGCATGCAGCAGCTGCTGTGCCGGACGTCCTGGGACGCCGACGCCGTCCGCGACCATGTGCGCGAATACGTCGTCGGGCACCTCCACGACGAGGCCGCGGTGCTGGTCGTCGACGGGACCGGCGACCTGAAGAAGGGCACCAACACCGTCGGGGTCCAGCGCCAGTACACCGGTACCGCGGGGAGGATCGAGAACTCCCAGGTCGCCGTCTACCTCGTCTACGCAGGCCGCCCGGGGACACGCGGCGGTGGACCGGGAGCTGTACATCCCGCGCTCCTGGACGTCCGCCCCGGAGCGCTGCCGGGCGGCGGGGCTCGGCGAGGACACCGCGTTTGCGACCAAGCCGGAATTGGCCCGCACGATGATCGAACGCTTCCTGGACGCCGGACACCGCGTCGGCTGGGTCGCGGGTGACGAGGTCTACGGCGGCAACCCGAAACTGCGGGCTGCTCTGCAGGAACGCGGCATCGGCTAGGTCCTCGCGGTGGCCTGCTCGGTCGAAGTGACCACCGGTGCGGGCACGTTCCGCGCCGATGCCCTGGCCCAGAAGGTGCCGAAGCGGGCCTGCCAGAAGCTCTCGGCCGGACGTGGTGCGAAGGGACAGCGATTCTACGACGGGGCCGTCGTCGACCTCGCCGACCCGGCACCGGGCAGGCACCAGCTACTGATCTGCCGCAACCGCACCACCGGGGAACTCGCCTACTACCGCTGCTACTCGCCGGAGGCGGGACTCGACGAGCACCAGGTCCGCCGCTGCCCCTCCTGGACCCGCTGGGTCACCCTCGCTGGACCCGCTGGGTCACCCTCGCCGTGCTCGCCCACGCCTTCCTTGCCGTCGTCCGCGCCGACGAACACGACCTCCGTCCCGGCCCGACGCGGCCCATCGGCTCGGCTGGTCCGACTGGCGACGGCGCCACCAGGCACGATCACGTACCAGCCACTACCGGCGACAGGCCGCGGCCCAGACATGAGGATCCGACCTAGGGCTGGAGTCCTACTGGCAGATGCGCTTGAAGGCACTCGCACCCGGCCGGGCACGGAACTTCACCTCATGCCCAGCGTCGTCGG
The DNA here is from genome assembly GCF_053591935.1 of Streptomyces sp. NPDC002851. Lineage (NCBI taxonomy): Bacteria > Bacillati > Actinomycetota > Actinomycetes > Kitasatosporales > Streptomycetaceae > Streptomyces > Streptomyces sp. NPDC002851. The sequence continues at coordinate 138,968 of NZ_JBSFUT010000005.1, forward strand.
TGAAGACGGCCTCCGTCTCGGACTTCAAGGTCATCGTGCCGCGCTGGGTGGGGTTGTCCCACCCTTCGGGCGGGTTTCCCGAGCCATCGGAGAGCGGGGTCTCCGCTTCGAAGTACGTCGAGCCGATACGGGCCTCGTCGATTCCGCAATGCGTATAGAGGTCGAAGGGAATCGCCCGGTCGGACGGTGTCGCTCGGACGGCTGCTGCGCCCTCGTCGGCCTTGGCGCAGCCCGTGAGCACCCCAGCAGCCAGCACGAGGGCGAAGATGATTTGCCCAGCTCTCTCAGACATGGCCTTTCGACGCTCAGCCCGAGTCGGCGGTTCCGCACCTCACGACTGTGAGCCATACGGAGGGGGCGTGCAGCAATGCACGTCGCCTCGGCTGGCCCGACTGGCGACGACGCCATCAGGCCCGGTCCCGGGCCTGCCACTACCAGCGGTAGGCCGCTCAACAACAATTTAAGATCACGATCTACAGCTGGAGTGTTAATTGCCGCCGTTCATTCCGTCTTGCGGGTGGGCGAGGCTGTGGTGGTGATCTCTTCTCGCTGCTCCTCCTTTGTCGGCATTTCCACGCGATCGCCGTAATACCAGGAGCTGAGGGTCAGGCGAAGCCGCTTGGTCAGTGGTCGGCGCGTGGTGACTTCGCTTTCCCGCAGCGGCTCGGGCATGTCTCGCATGAGGAGTGTGTAGCGTTCGCGCGTGGGAAGACGGCGGTTCCCCTCTTCGATCTGACCGAATGCGGTCTGAGATACGCGGCCGGTTTCGTCACCTTCGACGAGACGTTCACGGTCCCGTTCCTGAAGCGCCAGACAGATGCGCTTGGTGAGGACGAAGGCGAGGGGCGGGGCGATCAGCAGAGACCCGCGAAGGATCCATGTCAGTGCGTTGAGTGAGACGTCGAAGGCATACGCGACGACATCGTTCCCACCGGCCAGCAGAAGTACGGCGTAGAAGACGATCGCCGCAACTCCCAGGCCGGTCCGTGTCGGGCGTTCTCGCGGCCGGTCACAGAGGTGATGCTCAGCGGAGTCGCCCGTCACCCACTTCTCGAAGTACGGGTACATGTACAGCACCGTGAAGAGGACCCCCGGCAGAACCACTGCGGGAATGAAGACGTTCCACATGATGGTGTGGCCCCAGAGGTTGGTGTCCCAGGCCGGCATGAGCCGCAGCGCGCCCTCCAGGAACCCCACGTACCAGTCGGGTTGAGCGTTGGTGGATACCTGATCGGTGCGGTAGGGGCCGTAGGCCCAGATCGGGTTGATCTGTGCCACACCGGCGAGCAGAGCGGTCCCGCCGAAGATCATGAAGAAGAAGGCCGTCGTCTTGGCCACGAAATGCGGGAACATCGGCTGACCGACAACGTTCCGGTTGTGCTTGCCCGGTCCCCGCCAGTGCGTGTGCTTCAAGTACACCACCAGGATGAGATGGACCGTGATCAGCGCGATGAGCACCCCGGGCACCAGGAGGATATGGGTGACATAGAGCCGGGGGATGATCTCGTCGCCCGGATACTCACCGCCGAAAGCGAAGAAGCTCAGATAGGTCCCTACGATCGGGATCGACATCATGATCGTGTTCGCTGTGCGCAAGCCGGTGCCCGACAAGAGGTCGTCGGGCAGGGAGTAGCCGCAGAATCCCTCGAGCAGCGCGAGCAGGAAGAGCGTCAGGCCCAGCATCCAGTTCACCTCCCGCGGCTTGCGGAAGGCGCCCGTGAAGAAGATCCGGAGCATATGGATGCCGATCGCGGCGACGAATACCAGGGCCGACCAGTGGTGCATCTGACGGATCAGTAGCCCGCCCCGGACGTCAAAGCTGATGTCGAGTGTGGAGCGGTACGCCTCCGTCATCAGCAAGCCGTTCAAGGGCGCGTAGGAGCCCTGATAGGTGACCTCGGTCATGCCCGGTTCGAACCACAGGGTGAGGAAGACCCCGGTGAGCAGGAGTACGACGAAGCTGTAGAGCGCGATCTCGCCCAGGAGAAAGGACCAGTGATCGGGGAATGCCTTGCGCAGGAGCCCTCTCGCCTCGGAAGCCGGCAGTCGCCCGTCCAGGGCCGTGAAGCCGTTCTCAGCCGCCTTCCGGCCCCTGCCCTTCAGTCGCGCCGTCCGCTTCCGGAAGAGCATGCGTCACCGTCCCTCCTCATCTGCATGACTGCTCGTCACAAAGCTTGCCTTCCCCGGCATCTCGAATCAGCGGCGCGTTATGAGTAACCGGTCGCCTCCTCCGCTAATCCACCGTGATGCGCCCTTAAGGTGCACGGAGATGTGGAGGGAACGGCCATGACGCAATTGGACGAGGCACCCGCGGCGAAGAGCAGCCCGGCGCAGGACCGCGTCAAGCTCGGGCGCACCTTGATGCGCTGGCTGACGACCACCGATCACAAAGTGATCGGCAACCTCTACATGGTGACGGCATTCGCCTTTTTCCTGGTGGCGGGAATCATGGCGATGCTCATGCGCGCGGAGCTTGCGCGTCCCGGACTGCAGATGGTGAGCAACCATCAGTACAACCAGCTGTTCACCATGCACGGCACGATCATGATGCTGCTGTTCGGAACGCCGATGTTCGCCGGTTTCGCCAATGCGATCATGCCGCTGCAGATCGGCGCGCCGGACGTGGCGTTCCCCCGGCTCAACGCCCTCACCTACTGGCTGTTCCTGCTTGGCGGATTGATCGTGATGGCGGGATTCCTCACCCCGGACGGCGCGGCGGCCTTCGGCTGGTTCGCCTACGCGCCGCTGAACGGCGCCGTATTCTCACCCGGGACGGGCCCAGACCTGTGGACCATGGGGCTCGTGGTGACGGGTATCAGTACGACTCTGACGTCCGTGAACTTCATCGCGACGATCGTGTGCCTCCGCGCTCCCGGCTTGACCATGTTCCGGATGCCGATCTTCACCTGGAACATTCTGTTCACCTCGATCCTCGCCCTGTTCGCGTTCCCGGTACTCACCGCGGCATTGCTCGCCTTGGAGTCGGATCGCAAGTTCGGTTCACACATCTACGACGCGGCAAACGGTGGCGCGATCCTCTGGCAGCACCTGTTCTGGTTCTTCGGCCATCCCGAGGTCTACATCGTGGCCCTGCCGTTCTTCGGCGTCGTGACCGAAATCATCGCGACCTTCAGTCGGAGGCCGGTCTTCGGATACGTGGGCATGGTGGGAGCCACCATCGCCATCGCCATGCTGTCCGCGGTGGTGTGGGCCCACCACATGTTCACCACCGGTGCGGTTCTGCTGCCCTTCTTCTCCATGATGTCGTTTCTCATCGCCGTGCCCACAGGCGTGAAGTTCTTCAACTGGATCGGCACCATGTGGCGTGGCAGTCTCTCCTTCGAGACCCCGATGCTCTGGGCCATGGGATTCCTGGTGACGTTTCTCCTCGGCGGACTCAGCGGGGTGCTCATCGCCTCGCCACCCCTTGACTTTCACGTCACCGATTCGTACTTCATCGTGGCGCATCTGCACTACGTACTCTTCGGCACCATCGTTTTCGCCATGTTCGGCGGCTTCTACTTCTGGTGGCCCAAGTGGACCGGAAGGATGCTGGACGAGCGCCTGGGGAAGATCCAGTTCTGGACGCTCTTCGTCGGCTTCCAGGGCGCGTTCCTCGTGCAGCACTGGCTGGGCGAGATGGGCATGCCGCGCCGGTATTCCGACTATCTGGCGGCCGACGGCTTCACACTGCTGAACACCGTATCCTCGATCGGCGCCTTCCTCGTCGGCCTCTCGACACTCCCGTTCCTCTACAACGTGTGGCACACCTGGCAATACGCCCCGAAGGTCGAGGTGGATGATCCATGGGGATTCGGCAGATCCCTGGAATGGGCCACCTCCTGCCCACCCCCGCGGCACAACTTCCATGCCCTGCCCCGCATCCGGTCCGACTCTCCCGTATTCGACATGCGCTACCCGGAGTTGGCCGGAAAAGGGCACGGCCCCACCCCCGACACACTGGCCAAGTGATCACATGCGGACCGAAGCCCGTCTGTTCGCCCTAGTCGCCGCCTTCTTCGGCGCAACGGCCATCCCCTATTGGTGGTTCTCACGTGACCCGGCAGGGACGGCAGCCCTGGTCGTCGCCTTCCTGATGGCCCTCCTGGTCACGATCTTCCTGTCCATTCAGCACCTCAAGCGCGGCATGCGACCGGAGGACCGCAGGAACGCCGAGATCAAGGACCGGGGAGGCCCGCTGGATTTCTTCCCGCCACGCAGCGCTCACCCTCCGCTGGCGGCCCTCGGCGTCGCGGTCATGGCCCTCGGCGTGGTGTACGGCCTGTGGCTGTTCCTCATCGGTACGGGCGTACTCGCCGGTGCCGTTTACGGCTTCGTGTTCCAGCACGCGCAGGGTGACGAATGACAGCCCGCCCGAGCGGACACGCAGACGGAGTCCGCGCGGGAGGTGCGGCGCCTGGCCGAGGAGGGGGCGCAGCTTGTGGAGGTGCTGCCGCGTGAGTACGAGGACGTGCATCTGCCCGGTGCCGTGCACCTGTGGCTGCGGGATCTGGACCGCGATGCGGCGACGCGGCTGGATCAGCACAAGCCGGTGGTCGTGTACTGCTGGGACTGGATGTGCGACATGAGCCCCGGGAAGGCCCCACCTCCGGTACTGCGTGCAAGACACCTCCCGCAGTAACGTGAAATCGAGGAGGCGGCCATGCCTCATGAACACCGAAGTCGGCCGCGAGGCGGCGCCAGGGCGCCCGGCACGCGCAGGCCTGTGCCGCGCTCACGCTCGGGTTTCATCGGCCGCCGTTCCGAACGAACGGGCACCGAGCCAGTCAAGGCACAGAGCGCCCTCGGTCTGCGGCTGCTGTTGTCCGTCTGCTTCACACCGCTCTTCATCGCCGCGGCAGCGCTGTTCGCGCTGTGGTCGACGCGTACGGGGCAGGGCAGCAGCCCGACCCCCTCGGAACTCGCCTCGCTCGCGGGAGTGTGCGCCGCACTAGCCGTGCTCTCGGCAGTCGACCTGGCGGTCGTCGTCCGCCGCCGCTGGCGCGAGCGTCCGCCCCGCCGCACCGACGACCTGTGAGGGGCCGGTCGACCCACTCAGCTATCAAGCGATGTCGCCTGCTGCGGCCCGGGTGAGCACGGCCTCGGTACACCCCGGCCTCGCGGCTGTGCTCAGTCGCTCTGCTCCGCGTGGTCGTGGGGAAGCGCGCCATGGTGCCGCGCAGGCCACGTGTCCGTGCCCGACGCGGGTCAGTGATCGTCCCCGGCTCCGACCTCAAGGCGCTCGGTGAAGGTCTTGCCGCCGTCCCGCGACTCGTACACCCCACCCTCCGTAGCGGCCAGGATCCGGTCGGCGGTGACAGCGGTCAGGGCCTGGGGGCCGCCGCCGGGGACGGTGCCGGTCTTCTTCCAGGTGGCGCCGCCGTCGGTGCTGCGGTGCAGTCCGCCCTGCGGGTCGATGCCGTACAGGCCGTCCGCCTTCGCCCAGGACAGGAAGGCCAGGACGGGTTCGGCGCCGTCGGCGAAGGTCTTGCCGCCGTCGGTGCTCTTGGCCACGCCGTTCTGGGTGGTGGCCAGGACCAGGTCGGGGTCCTTCGGGCTGACGGCGATGTCCAGGGCGGCGAGTTCGGCGCGCTCGTCCCACTTCTTGCCGTCCTTGCTCACGCGCAGCAGGCCGTTGGTGTTGTCGTAGCCGTAGACGGTGTTGTGGGCGTACTCCAGGGCGTGGAAGTCGACTTCGCCGCCGAGGGAGAGGGTCTTCCAGGTCTTTCCGGCGTCCTTGCTCTCGATCAGGCCGCGGTTGCCGGGCTCGTCGCTGCCGGGTGCCGGGTGGCCGCTGCCGAGGAAGGTGCCGGGGCCCTTGACCGTGAAGCCCATGTAGTCGGCCTCGTCGCTGACCCGCTTCGAACCGCCCTTGTCGTCCACGGCGACCACCCCGTTGTGCGTGGCGACGTACAGGGTGCCGTCGGCCGGGTCGATGCCGAGCCCGTGGATGTGGCTGACCTGCCCGCCGGAGTGTTCGTGGTCGTGGCCGTCCCCGGAGGACCCGGAGTCGGAGCCGTTCCCGCAGGCGGTCGCCGTCACCGCGAGCAGGAGCGCGGTGGCCGACAGTGCGGGGCGGAGGCGGAGGCGGAGTGTCATGTGGCGGGTTCCTCGTACGGTGCGGGGCAGGGGGTCGGGGCCGCACGTGCGGCGGTAGGGCGCGGGCGGCCGGGCCTCACGTGGGACTGGGACCGGAGCCCGCCGCCACGTACAACCTATGTTGTTTCGGAGTTGAGTGGAAACCCAAGCAGCGTAGACGCCGACGTATGAGCACTGGCCCCCTCGCCCGCTTCGGTGTTCTCGCCGGAGCGCGGGACGGCCTGCGACAAGCACCGTACGTTCACGGCCGGACTCACAAGGGGAGTTCGTAACTGCCTGCCCAGATCTGCATCTGATGGATGAGCAGGCTCCACAGGCCGGAGACCTGGGCTACACCGACGGCCACGAGCAGCGCGCCGCCGAAGCGCAGCACCGTACGGGTGTGGCGGCGGGCGAACTCGAAGGCGCGCAGGGACTTGCCGAGGGCGATGGTGAAGAGCAGGAACGGCACGCCGACGCCGACGGCGTAGAGGAAGGCCAGGAAGGCACCCCGCCCTGCCGAACCGGTGGTCACCGACAGCGACAGCACCGCGGCCAGGGTGGGGCCGACACATGGGGTCCAGCCGACGCCGAACATCACGCCGAGGAGCGGCGCCCCGGCAAGCCCGGCGCGCGGGGTGAAGCGCGGTTTGAAGGTGCGGGAGAGGAGCGGGATGCGCTCCAGAGCGCCCATGAACATCAGGCCGAGCACGATCGTGAAGACGCCCAGGACCCGTATGACGGTGTCCTGATGGGCAAGGAGCACGGTGCTGAGCGAGCCGAACAGTGCCCCGTAGGCGGTGAAGACGGCCGCGAACCCGAGAATGAACAGCGCGGTGCCAAGGAGCGCCCGCGAACGTGCCCTGCCTCCGGGTGCGGTCCGGGCCTCCTGGGCGTCGGCGGCGGTCATCCCCGTCGTATAGGAGAGGTAGCCCGGGACCAGGGGCAGGCAGCAGGGGGACGCGACGGTGATCGCTCCCGCGGCCACCGCGATCGGGGCGGCAAGCAGCAGCGAGCCGGAGCCGACCACCTGGCTGATATCGACGGACACGGGCGATTGCCTTTCGGGCGTGGTGGGCGGGCGGCCCCGCATGTGTGCGCCGATCGGAGGGGCGCGGGCCGGTTCGGGCGATGGGCCGACAGCACTCTATCTCCTACGGGACTTAGGTCCGAAGTTGCATAGGAGATGGTCGATGGGTCGACCCGTGGTCCGCGCGAACCGCCGGAAACACCGGAAACGCCGGAAAGGGGTGGGTTCCCTCACGCAGTCGCGGCGGGGTGGGCATCGGTCCGAGCCGGTGCCGGTGGGGCGCCGGGCAGCGGGTGGACCGTGAAGCGGCGCAGCCGGTTGGCGTTGCCCACCACGGACAAGGAGGAGAGGGCCATCGCCGCGGCGGCGATCATGGGGCTGAGCAGCCAGCCGGTGACCGGGTACAGGACACCGGCGGCGATCGGGATGCCCGCGGTGTTGTAGACGAAGGCCAGGAACAGGTTCTGGCGGATGTTGCGCATCGTGGCCCGGCTCAGCGCCACAGCGGTGACCACGCCGCCCAGGGAGCCGGAGACGAGGGTGATGTCGGCCGCCTCGATCGCCACGTCGGTACCGGTGCCGATGGCGAAGCCGACGTCGGCCTGGGCCAGGGCCGGGGCGTCGTTGATGCCGTCGCCCACCATGGCGACGCGCAGGCCCTCGTCCTGCAGGCGGCGGATCTCGTCCGCCTTGTGCTCGGGCAGCACCTCGGCAAGGACCTGGTCGATGCCGACCTCGGAGGCGATGGCTTCGGCGGTCCGCGCGTGGTCACCGGTGATCATCACGATCCGCGGGCCGAGCCGCTTCAGCGCGTTGATCGCGGCGGCGGAGTCCTCCTTGACGGTGTCGGCGACCGCGACCAGGCCGAGGAGCTGTCCGTCGGCGGCGGCGTACATCGCCGTCCTGCCCTGGGCGGCAAGCCGGTCCGCCTGCGCCGACAGTGCGGCGGTGTCGATGCCCTGGCCGGTGAGGAGTGCCGCCTTGCCCACAAGGACTCGGCGGTCGTCGACGGTGGCGGTGATGCCCTGGCCGGTGACCGAGTCGAACCCGCTCACCTCTGCCAGGGAGACGCCGCGTGCGGTGGCGCCGGAGACGATCGCCTGCCCGAGCGGGTGCTCGGAGGAGTGCTCAGCCGACGCCACCAGGCGGAGTAGCTCCTCCTCGGTGACGCCTTCGGCGGGGATGACGTCGGTCAGCTCGGGGCGGCCCCGGGTGACGGTGCCGGTCTTGTCGAGGACGATCACGTCAAGGCGCTGTGCGGTCTCCAGCGCCTCGGCGGAGCGGATCAGGATCCCGGCCTGGGCGCCCTTGCCCGTACCGACCATCACCGACAGCGGCGTGGCCAGGCCCAGCGCGCACGGACACGCGATGATCAGCACGGCCACGGCGGACACCAGGCCCAGGGTCAGTGCCGGATCCGGGCCGACGAGGAACCACACGGTGAACGCGGCGATGGCGACGAACACCACCGCGGGCACGAAGTAACTGGCGATCAGGTCGGCGACCCGCTGGATGGGCGCCCGCGACGCCTGCGCCTGCTGCACCAGCTTGATGATCTGGGCGAGCATGGTGTCCGCGCCGACCTTGGTCGCCTTGAACCGGAACGCGCCGGTCTGGTTGATGGTCGCGCCCACCACCTCGTCGTCGACGGCCTTCGTCACCGGGATCGACTCCCCGGTCACCATGGACTCGTCCAGGGTCGAGCGGCCCTCCACGATCACGCCGTCCACGGGCACCTTCTCCCCGGGGCGGACCACGACGAGGTCCCCGGCGGCGACCTGTTCGACCGGCACCTCTGCTTCGGCCCCGTCCCGCACCACTCGGGCGGTCTTCGCCCCCAGGTTGAGCAGTTCGCGCAGGGCCTGCCCGGTGCCCGCCCTGGCCTTCGCCTCGAACAGGCGGCCAAGCAGGATCAGGGTGAGGATGACGCCGACCGCCTCGTAGTAGACCTCGCGTACGCCCTCCGGCAGCAGTCCCGGCGCCACGGTGACCAGCAGGCTGTAGCCGTACGCGGCCGAAGTGCCCAGCGTGACCAGGGCGTTCATCTCGGCGCCGCGGCCGAGCAGGGCGCGCCAGCCGGTGCGGTGGATCGGCCACCCGGTGTAGAACATCACGGGCGTGATCAGCGCGAACTGCCACCATCGGTTGAGCAGCAGCCCGGGCACGTCGACGTTGAGGGCCTCGTGCAGCATCACAGCCACCACGACCGGCAACGAAAGGAGCGCACCGGCGAGCACCCGCCGCGACAGGTCGGCGATTTCCGCCCGCCGCGCCGTCGCCTCGGCGTCCTCCCGCTCGGCCGCACTCGGCTCGGACGCCTTCGACTCCGCCTCCGTCGGCTCCGCGGCAGGCTCGGCGACCTCACCGTCGCCGGGCTCGACAACGAGTGTCCCGTGCACCATGTTCATCCCGCAGGCGAAGCCGAACCGGCCGGACCTGTCGGGAGTGAACTCCACCGCGGTCGTGGCGTACGCAGGGAGCGACGCCGCGAGCCGGAAGTCCGGGAAGACCACGCGGGAGGTGCAGTCCCCGCCCTCCTGCCGGTCGAAGAGCAGCCGGACCGGCACCCCCTGCCGGACCCGGATCAGGTCCGGCACGTAGCCGCCCTTGACCGTGATGCCGACCTCCTGGACACCGCCCTTGAGCTCGGCCTCGCGGATCTTCTTGGGACCGAAGAAATACCAGGCCAGGAACGTGATCAGCGCGACCGCTCCGACCACGCTCCCGATGTCCGCGGCACTCATGGCGTCTCTTTCCTTCCCGCATGCTGCGTGCTGCCAGTGTCCGGCTTGGCGTCGGCTGCCGCAGTTCACGCGGGATTCCCCGGCGGAGCGGGGGCTGCGGCGCGACGGGGCGGACCCCGTCGCGTCCGTGACCGGTCAGTTCGCCTTGGCGTCTCGCTCGGCGAGCATGTCGGCCATGAGCTTCATCTCGGATTGCTGGCCGCGGACCATGCCCTTGGCCAGCCGGACGATGGTCTCGTCGTCCGCCAGTTCCGCGGCGCCCTGGGCCATGTCCACCCCGCCGCGGTGATGCTCGGTCATCAACCGCAGGTAGCGCACCTCGGCGTCCTCGCCCTCGGCCGCACGCAGCCGGTCCAGCTCGGTGTCGGTGGCCATGCCCGGCATGAGGGAGCCGTCGCGCGGCTCGTAGGCGCCCTTGTCCATGGCGTGGCCCATCCAGGCCATCACCGGCTGCTGCGAGGACTTCGGCAGCCCCCAGGCGTCGAGCCGACCGAGCAGCATGCCCCGCTGGTTCGCCTGGGTGTTGATGATGTCGTATGCGAGCCGCCGCACGGCCTCGTCGTCGGTGCGGTCGCGGACGATGAACGACAGCTCCACCGCCTGCTGATGATGGATCGCCATATCGCGGGCGAACCCGGCATCCGCCGAGTCCGCCGCCGGAGCCGCCGCGCCATCGGCACGCGAGGCGGCCATCGCCACGACCGCGACGACCGCCACCAGCAGGGCGAGACCGGCCGCCGCGTACGGCAACCACCGGGCGGAGACACGGGCGGCGGAGGAGCCAGGCGGGTGGGTGGCGCTGGGGGTGTGGGTTGCGCTGGGGGTGTGGCTCACTACATCCTCCCGACGTTGCAGGAGGCCCCGGGCTCGGGCGTCTGCTCACCCTGCACGTACTTGCTCAGGAACTCGCCCACCCGTGCGTCCGAGGCGCTCTTCACCTTCAGCTGGTGGCCCCAGGCGGTCAGCGTTATCGGCGAGGACTGGTCCTTGTACGGGCTGAGGAAGGAGTACGGGGTCTTCTCGACCGTCTCGGTGAGCTTCTCGACGTCCGCCTTGGGGGCGTCGTCGTTGTAGGTGATCCACACCGCGCCGTGCTCCAGTGAGTGCACGGCGTTCTCCTCCTTGATCTCCTTCGTATAGACCTTGGCGTCGCATTCGGCCCAGATCGGGTGGTGGTCGCCGCCCGCGGCCGGACTCATCTTGTAGTCGACCTGCTTCTCCACATGGTCCCGGCTCAGCTTCTCCCAGGTCTGCTCGCCCTCGACCGGGGCGGCCGCGGCCCGTTCCTTCTCCTCGACGGTGGAGTAGAGGTACCAGCCGCCGCCGAGGATCCCGGCGAGGATCGCGGTGATGGCAGTGCTGGCGATGATGCGGGTGCGGCGCTCGCGGGCCTGTTCGGCGCGGCGCATCTCCTCGACGCGGGCGCGCCGGGCCTCCCGCTGTGCTTTCGCGTTGGCGGATCCCATGACATGTCCTTCCGGCGCCGGACTCCGCGCTCCGCGCGGGACGCGGTCACGGCGGCGCTGCTGCTGTGTCGGCTGCTGCTGTTCATCGGTGTCGATCGCGGGTACGGCGGTGGCGCCGCCGATCGCACGCACGGCGGAGCGTCGTCGGCTCCGGCGGGTGCGCTACACGCGCAGCAGTTGCAGCAGGTGAAGGTCGGGTGGGCGAGGAGCGGCAACGGCGCCGTCACGGGCGGAGGCCAGCGGCGCTCGCTGGTCCGGTGCGCACGGCTGACCGCGATCGGGCACGGCGTACGGGCCCGTGTACGGCACGGTGTCCCGGACGCCCTCGCCGTCCGGGTCCGCGCAGGGCCGGGGCCCGTCGTCGTCGGAGCACAGCTCGCAGCGGGCCGCGTCGATCGTTGCGGGGTCCGAAGCGTCGCCGTCGGAGGCGCCGTCGGCCGCCACCTGGTGAACCGCGGTCACGCCGGAGTACCCGGGGGCCGCCATGGCGGGGTCGCACACGGCGCTGGCCGCCGCGAGGGCCAGGACGACGAACAGGAGCCGGACGATCAGCCACCGAGTGCGGGAGCCATCGGCGGTGCGCGGGCGAACGGAGCCCATCAGCGCCACCGAGTCAGCCTTCATGCCCCTTCATGCCTCTCGCTGCATGCCCCTTCATCCCCCTGCATGCCCCTCATCTCGAACACCTAAATTCCATAGGTGATGGTGAAGGTACCAGAACCCGGATCCGCGTCAGAGAACGAAAGTCACACAGCCTTTACGGGGCCGACCGGCGCGACGACGTCCGCGACCGGCGCATCCGGCAGGGGGCACGTACTCATGGTGGTCGCCGCGATCGCGGGCTGGGCGGCGAGGACGAACGGCACGGCAAGGACGGCCGCCGCCACCAGCGCCCCGGCCCAGGTCACCGCACGGCGCAGCGGCCGCTGCGGGCCGAGCAGCCGACGCACCCGACCTGCCACCTGCCCGCCGGACGCCGCGAGCGACGCCGCAGGAGCACCCGCCCCGGCGAGCTCAACCAGCGCCCCGGCCAGGGCCAGCGTGTCCGTACGGGCCGTGGCCGCATCATCCGCGGCCAGCTCCACAAGGCGCCGGACCTCCTGCGCCGCCTTGGGCAACAGCGGCATCCGGGGAAAGGCCCGCTCCAGTGCCTCCGCCCAGGCCAGGACCAGATGGTGGCGCTGGCGGATGTGGGCCCGCTCGTGCGCGATCACCGCCTCCAGCTCACGCGGCTGAAGCGCGGCAAGGGCCGCCGACGTGAGGACGATCCGATGACCGTGACCGGGCAGGCAGTACGCCGCCGGACGGTCGTCGTCAAGGACGGTGACGCCGAGATCGGCGTGCGTGCGGCCGACCATACGCAGTACGGCGGCGTGCTGGTCGCGCTCCCGGCGGGCCCGCCACAGCGCCCCCGCCAGGCACCACCCGACGCGCCCCACGACGGCCAGGGCGAGGACCGTACCGGAGGCGGCAACCGCCGCCCCGCCCGGCACCGCGTACTGCGACTGCAACGCCATCACGCACGCGTGCAGCATGTCGGCGAGGTTGCCACTGACCGGCACGGTGGGCACCGCCACGGCGAGCCCGGCCAGCACGACGGACACGAGCACCGTGGCGGACAGCGCCTGCCACGCCCAGATCCCCAACCGCGGCGCCCGCGGCACCCAGCCCGCCCGGCCAAGCAGCACCGGGCCCGCCGCGGCAAGGACGGAGGCGTAGCCGAGCAAGAGCAGGGCAACCCTCACGACCGGCCTCCCGAGCGGCGGGCGGCGAGCGCGGCCCGCAGCTCGGCGACCTCGGCGTCGTCCAGCTCGTCGAACAGCCGCACCAGCGTCGCGGTACGGTCGGCGCCGGTCGCCCACACTTGGTCGATCAGCGAGGCGGCATACGCCTCACGATCCTTCGTGGCCCGATAGCGGAAGGCGCGCCCGTCCTTGGCGCGGGACAGCCAGCCCTTGCGGTGCAGGATCTCCATCACCGTCTGCACCGTGTTGTACGCCAGTGCCTGCGGCCGCTCGCGGTTCAGCTGCTCCAGGACTTCGCGCACGGTCAGCGGCCCGTCCCCCGCCCAGACCACGTTCATGATCGCCTGTTCGAGCTCACCGAAACCCCGCATCCCGGCCGCCTCCTCCCACGAAAACCTAAGCGGCATCGTACGTGCTGCCGAGCGGCCGCCGACCCCGGACGCAGCGTGCCTGACGCCGTTCAACGCACCACCTCGGGAAGGCGCACATACCCCTGGCCGACGGCCGGGCGCAGCACAAGGCGGTGGTGGAACAGGTTGTCGAGGAACTCCGGCACCTGGTGGTAGCAGAACACCGACGCGGGCACGCCGGCGATCCGCGGCGTGTCCAGGAAGAGCGGCAGCTCCGCGAGGAAATACCGCACCGCGCTGCGCAGTTGGTCGCGCGTCGGCTCCTGCCTCGCGGGCAACCGTCGCTGCAGCGTCCAGCCCGAGGCCCCCAGGCACGCCTGGAAGAAGCCGGTATCGGAGCGGTAGCAGTGCTCGACCCGCTCGAGCAGCTCGCGGTAGGCAGCGTTCGCCGACAGCGCCTGCCCGTCGAGCAGATACGACTCCGGATCGGCGATCCCGGCCTCGGACAGGGCCCGCGTGATCTTGTTCCGGACGTACTGCCCCTGACGGCGCGCCTTCCACGCCGCTCGGTCGGGGGCGTAGCCCAGGGCTTCCAGCGTGAAGGCGGCCGCGGTGTCGGGGACGAAGAAGTGCACGCGCTCGAAGCCGGCCAGCGCCCAGCGGGCGAGGGCGGCGATCCGCCCGGCGGAGAAGTAGCTGTTGAACGGGCTGATCCCCACACACGCGTGCGTGCGGGCCGCGAAGAGGGCCCGACATCGCTGGGTGAGCGGCTGCACGGGGAACCGCTCGGCGCCCCCGTCGGACGGGTCGTACAGCTTGGACGGGGCGTACAGCTTGGACGGGTGGGATGGATCGGACTGCTCGGGCAGGTGGGTTTCAGGCACGGCGGAACTCCCGTACGTAGCTCGGCGCGGACGCGGACGCGGATGCGGATGCGGCGGAGAGGGGAACTCGGCACGTCTGGTCGACAGCCTCGCCTTGGGCGAGGAGGCATGTGCCCGGACCGAGCGAGCGGCCGGGCAGACAGCGCCCGAGTCCCCGGAGCCGCTCTCTACGTACGGATCACGCCCAGGGCATACCGGCTCGGTGCGGCCGCACCCGACCGGTCAGAAGTCACTTCCGCCCCGGCCTGCCGCGGCCCGATCGACTGCGCAGGCAGCGACCCGGTGCCCCATCCGCCGTCCAGGGCGGGAAGCGGAACGTGACAGGCGGCCTCGGCTCGCACCGGCAGGCAGCGCTCGGCGGAGGCACACGCGGCAGACCCGCCTTCAGACCCGCCTTCAGGGCCGCCATCGGGGGTGTCGTGCGAGGCGGCGACAGTCCCGGCAGGGGCGGCCACCGCCTCCGAGGGCGGGCAGGGGGAGCCCATGGCCGAGGCGCTGCTCGCGAGCGCGCCCGACAGGCATCCCACCAGCAGCAACGCCACGAACGCGGCGAGGAGCCGGCGTGGTGCGGACCTGCTGCGGTGGGGGAGCACGGCTACGACGGTAGGACGCGATCATCCCGCCCGCCTTCGCACGACGGCATCGGTCACCTGAAGGACGTACGGGGTCATGTGAAGGACGTACGGGGTCACGTGAAGGACATACGGGATCATGCCCGGCCCGGGGCCAGGCGTGTGCTGTCGGCGGATGGGGCCCGGGGCCGCTGCCCACTACCACCCGGGGCTCCGCGCGGGCCCCGCGCGGGCCCCGCGCGGGCTCCGCGGTCGGGCTCCTGGCCGCGACGGCGGATCAACCGCACCGGCGGCGGCTACCTCCGACCGTGTCGATCCCTTCCCCACGGGTACCCGAGGACGTCCGGGCGCCCGCACGCACCGAGCGCCCGGCGGGCCACGGGCAAACGAGCGGGAGGTCGGCCCATGGAACGCGAGGCGGCGGCGACCGCACCGGAAGAGCTGCTCTCACCCGAGGACCTGGCGGCCGTCGACGCCTACTGGCGTGCGGCCAACTATCTGGCCGTCGGCCAGATCTACCTGATGGACAATCCGCTGCTCACTGAGGGGCTGCGGGCCGAGCACGTCAAGCCCCGGCTCCTCGGCCACTGGGGCACCACTCCCGGGCTCACCTTCATCTACGCGCACCTGAACCGGGTCATCAGCGCCCGTGACCTCGACCTGATCCACATCACCGGCCCCGGGCACGGCGGGCCGGCCACCGTGGCCTGCTGCTGGCTGGACGGCAGCTGGTCCGAGGTCTACCCGGACGTGCCCCGCGACGGCGAGGGGATGCGGCACCTGTTCCGGCAGTTCTCGTTCCCCGGCGGCATACCCAGCCACATCGCGCCGGAGATCCCGGGCTCCCTCCACGAGGGCGGCGAGCTCGGCTACGCCCTCGCCCACGCCTACGGCGCGGCATTCGACAACCCCGGCCTGATCGTCGCCGCCATCGTCGGCGACGGCGAGGCCGAGACCGGGCCGCTGGCCACCGGCTGGCACGGCAACAAGTTCCTCGACCCGGTCCGCGACGGCGCCGTCCTGCCGATCCTCCACCTCAACGGCTACAAGATCGCCAACCCCACGCTCCTCGCGCGCCTGCCCGAGCGCGAGCTGGACGACCTGCTACGTGGCCTGGGCCACGAGCCGTTCCATGTGGAGGGCCGGGAACCCGCCGCCGTCCACCAGGAGTTCGCGGCGGCCCTCGACGGCTGCCTGGACCGGATCGCCGCGCTCCAGCGCGCCGCCCGCGAGGACGGCGCCACCGAACGGCCGCGCTGGCCGATGATCGTGCTGCGTACTCCCAAGGGCTGGACGGGGCCGCGGACCGTCGACGGCAAGCCGGTGGAGGACACCTGGCGCGCCCACCAGATCCCCCTCCCCGCCGTGCGGGAGAACCCTGCCCACCTCGCGCAGCTCGAGGAGTGGATGCGCGCCTACCGGCCGGAGGAGCTCTTCGACGCCGAGGGCCGCCCCAGGCCCCAAGTCCTTGCCCATGTCCCGCCCGGCGAGCGGCGCCTCGGCTCCAACCCCCACGCCAACGGCGGCCGGTTGCTGCGCAGGCTGCCCGTGCCGGACATCAGGAAGCACGCCGTCCCGGTGGCCGAGCCGGGCACCGACCTCCACGAACCGGCAGCTGTCTACGGCGAGTTGCTGCGCGACATCATGGCCCGGACCGCGGACCGACGGGACTTCCGCCTGTTCGGCCCGGACGAGACGGCGTCCAACCGGCTCCAGAGTGTCTACCGGGCCTCCCCGAAGGCCTGGCAGCTCGACACCACCGACACGGACGAGAACCTGGGGCGCGACGGCCGCGTACTGGAGATGCTCTCCGAGCACAACTGCCAGGGCTGGCTGGAGGGTTACCTACTGACCGGGCGGCACGGTGTGTTCGCCTCCTACGAGGCGTTCATCCACATCGTCGCCTCGATGGTCAACCAGCACGCCAAGTGGCTGAAGGTATCCGGAGAGCTGCCCTGGCGCCTGCCCATCGCCTCGCTGAACTACCTCCTCACCTCGCACGTGTGGCGCCAGGACCACAACGGCTTTTCCCACCAGGACCCCGGCTTCATCGACCACATGGTGAACAAGAGCCCGCGCGTCGTACGCGTCTACCTTCCGCCGGACGCCAACTCCCTGCTTGCGGTGGCCGCGCACACCCTCAACACGCGCGACCGGATCAACGTGGTGGTCGCAGGCAAGCAGCCGTCCTTCGACTGGCTCGACATCGAGGAGGCGGTCAACCACGTTCACCGGGGGGTGAGCGTATGGGAGTGGGCGGGGACCGGCGCCGGGCGCGAGCCCGACGTCGTACTCGCCGCGGCCGGCGACGTGCCCACCATGGAGGTGATGGCGGCCGCCGCGCTGCTGCGCGAGCACCTGCCGGAACTGGCCGTCCGAGTCGTCAACGTCGTCGACCTGATGCGCCTTGTGCCGGACACCGAGCACCCCCACGGCCTGAACGACCGCACCTTCGACGCGATCTTCACCACGGACAAACCCGTCATCTTCGCCTACCACGGCTACCCGTGGCTGATCCACCGCCTGACCTACCGCCGCACCGGCCATGACAACCTCCACGTGCGCGGCTACAAGGAGGAGGGCACCACCACGACCCCGTTCGACATGGTGGTCCGCAACGATCTCGACCGGTACCGCCTGGTCATGGACGTGATCGACCGGGTGCCCGGCCTGGCACTCACCGCTATCGGCGTCCGGCAGAAAATGATCGACCAGCGCACCAAGCACCACACCTATACGCGCCGCCACGGCGAGGACATGCCCGAGGTGCGGGATTGGACGTGGAGCCGGGAGCAGCGGCGGGAGTAGCGGTGAGGCCAGGATTTGTCGCCGGGGACGGTGGCGACGCGGTGGCGTATCGGGGCGGGCAGGCGGTTGACCCGGACGCCGCGCCCCGGTTCATGCTGCCTCCCGGACCGCCTCGTCGAGGCGGCGCTGGGCGGGCCCGAGCGAGCGGCGGCAGCGGCTGAGCCCGGCCCACGCATCCCCGTCGCTGGAGAGGCGGTCCGGGAGGGTGCGCAGCGTCCAGTGGCGCGGGCCGATGCCCGGGTCGTCGAGCTCATCCCAGGTGAGAGGAGTGGCCACCGGGGCGTGAGGACGGGCACGAACGGCGTATGGGGCGACCGAGGTCTGTGCGTAGGCGTTGCGCTGGGTGTCCAGGTAGAGCCGACCGCGACGTTTGTTCTTGCGGATCTCGGTAGTGAGCTCGTCGGGATGCTGACGGGCCAGCAGGTCGGCGGCGGCGCGGGCGAAGCCGCGGGCGGTGTCGAAGTCGGTGCGCCGGTCCAGGAGCACCAGCAGGTGCAGGCCGCGCGAGCCGGTGGTCATCACGGCGGGACGCAGCCCCAGCTCGGTGAGGAGATCGCCCAGCGCGCGAGCGGCCCAGCGGACGACCTCGAAGTCCTCGCCCGGCGGGTCCAGGTCGAAGACCAGCCGGTCAGGACAGTCCAGCGCGTCGGTGCGGCTGAGGAACGGGTGCGGCGTGATGCACGCCTGGTTGGCCAGATAGGCCAGTGTGGCGGCGTTGTCGCACACGACCATGGTCACGGTCCCGTCCTCCTTAGGGACCTCGTGGCGGTGGATCCAGTCGGGGAAGTAGCCGGGCACCTGCTTGTGGAAGAAGGACTTGCCGCGGTGGCCGTCGGGGTAGCGCTTCATGGCCAGAGGCCGGTCCCGCAGGTGGGGAAGGGCCTGGCGAGCCACGGTGCGGTAGTAGTCGACCAGTTCGGCCTTGGTGATCCCGTCCTCGGCGAACAGCTCCTTGTCAGGCTTGGACAACTCCACGGTGCGGCCGCCCACCCGTACCTCTCGCTGCTCCGCGTTCATCGCTCCTCCACGATGGTGGGCACGTCCCCTCGGGCCGGTGGGCCGAGGGGCACACCCTCAGGTGCCCAGGAGGGCACTCGACAAACCGTCGGCGTGCGGGCGAAGCCCCGGCTGTCCGAAGGCTGGAACCGCCCTGCCATTCCCGGCACTCGATCACTCCGTGCTCAACGCCGCTTGCGTGCCCCCTCAGCCTGCTTCCGGGGCCTGAGCTGCTGCTTCGGCCCGCTGTCCGGGCGCCCTACTCGTTGTCGTTGTCGTTGTCGTTGCCGTTGTCGTTGCCGTTGCCGCAGTCGGGGGAGGGTCCGTGCCCGCCACGGCGTGTGCCGACGCGAACGGTGGGCCTGGCCCGCGGGCGCGGGCGCTCGTGCGTGCGTGCGTCGAGGGTGGGGAGCGGGAAGCGTCAGGCCGTAGCGAGCGGGAAGCGTCAAGCCGTGGGGCGCGGGCGGTCCGCGAGGTCGGCGACCGCCTTCCGGAGCAACGCGGCCCGCGCCTTCGGTGTCCGGGCCCGCAGCAGCGGCAGTACGACCAGATACGCATCCGTCCTGCCGAGCGCCTCGAAGGCGCTCCTCGCGGCCGGGTTCTGGGCCAGCGCCCCGGCGAGATCCTCCGGAACCGTGGCGTCCTTCTGCGAGGCGTACGCAGCGTCCCAGCGCCCGTCCGCCTTGGCCGCCGCGACCTCCGCGAGCCCCGGCTCCCGCATCCGTCCGGCCGCGGTCAGCTCCGCCACCCTGCGCACGTTCACCTGCGACCACTGGCTGCGCGACCGTCTCGGCGTGATCTTCTGGAGATAGTGGGTCGCGTCAAGTCCCTTGCGGTGCCCGGTGATCCAGCCGAAGCACAGCGCTGCGTCGTTCACCTCCGCAGCCGTCACCGAGGCCAGCCCCGAACCCTTCTTGGCAATCTCCACCCAGAGTCCGGCCTGCCGGTCGTGGTGCTCCTCGAGCCAGCCTTCGAGGCCGGCCAGGTCCTCGAAGGCCAGGACCTCCAGGCCGTCCGGTGCTGTCGTCGCCATGGACGCGATCTTGCCACCCGCCACGGCCTGCGCCCGCCCCTTTCGGCGAACTCGCCCCGGACGACCGGCTCGCGAAGAACCCCGGACGGCTGGCTCGCGAAGAACCCCGATCGGCCGACTCGTGAAGAACCCCGGTCGGCCGAACCGCACCGGCTCCGGGAGGTGACAGTTTCGCCGCCGTGTCCGACCCTCCCCTCGTCGGGCGGGCGTAGGACCGGTCCCGCCCTGCGGAAGAAGTACTGCGCGGCCGAGCGGGGCGGGATCGGGCCGCTGCCAGACACCGCCTCTCTCCCGCTGCGACGACTACGTGGCGTGCTGGCACGCGCTGCCCGTCGGGGGATCACTCACCATTCAGTGGCGATTCCACGGGGGCGGGCCGTTCTCAGAAGTCGGCCGTCAGCCGGTCGTCGAGGCGGGCCACGGACTCCTGCCCGTACTCGTGCATATAGGCCGTGCGGATCTGTTCCACCTGCTTGTCGCGGGCGGGAGCCTCGGCCTTGGGGTAGAGCAGGATCAGTTCGTACGAGCGCTCCCGCTCGATCGTGCCGCTCGCGTCCCGCCACTGCCCCCGGCCCTCCTGCACCGTGAGGCCGTCCGGGAAGCGCGGCGTGACCTCGCGGTCGATGAAGCGCAGGAACTGCTGCTCCGTCACATCCGGGCCCCCGTCGGGCCGTTCCGTGCCGAAGAACAGCCGGGTCTCGACGTATGCCTCGCCCTCGGCCTTCGCGGCACTGGTCCGTGGCGCACCGGTCTTCGGGCTGTCGTCGAGGGACGCGTAGGCGGCGGGCGCGCCGACCGCGAAGGCGCTCAGCGCGACTCCGGCCACGGCGACGGCGAGGCGGGTGCGGCGGGAGGTGTGTGCGGCGAGTGTCATGGGAGGCCCCTTCGCTGGAGGTCCGGTTCAGGTCCCGCTCACTGTGGCAAGCGGCACGCGCTCCCGCCGCACACTGCCCGGACTTCGGCCGGATGACGCCCACCTGGCGCAGTGGCTCGGTTGCCCTCCTAGGGTGCGGCCGGAAGGGGACGCCGCACACGCGCTGCCCGGTTGGTCGTGGTCAGGCCAGCCTTTCGCGTACCTCACGGTTTACGCGGACAGCGGCCAGCGGACAGCGGCCAGCGGCCGCAAGTTCGGCCCGCCGTTCCTCGCGCGTCGTGGGCGGCCCGCCCATCCACGAGTAGAACCAGGACTGGGACTGGGACAACTACCAGCACCGGCAATCAGGGTGGGGCCATCGGGGAGCGTCACTTCACGTCACCTCACAACGCGGGGGCTCCAAGTCGACATGATGGGGCCACTCGTGGACGTCATAGCCAGGTACGGCCCAACGTCGCCTCCTTCGATCGTTCGCGCGTACGACGTGCGAGCTGGCCGCCGCCATCGTGAGGGCGAAGCCGCTGTGATGACGGCGGCCTGGACTTCTTACGGATGCGGCTCGCCGCGGTAGGTGCCGAAGGACCACTTGTTGCCCTCAGGGTCCTCGATCGCGAACTCGCGGCTGCCGTACGCCTGGTCCTCGATCGGCCGGATCACCTTCGCACCGACGGCAGTGAGCCGCTCGTAGAGCTCGTCGACCCGGTCGGTGACGACGTACGCGCCGAAGGAGCCGGGCGGCACGCACCACTCGGAGTCAGGCTTGTACGAACCGAGCATGATTCCGCCGCCCTCCGGCCAGTCGAGCTGGGCGTGCGCGACAGCGCCGACGTCCTCATATCCGACGTCCTCATATCCGACGTCTTCATATACGGGATACACGGCCGTGCGCGTGAAGCCCACGGTATCCACCAGGAAATCGATGAGCGCGGGGGCGTCGTGGGCCTGGAGGGTGGGCCAGACGCTGGGCTCGCGCACCTTCTTCTCGGTTGCGTTCATGCATCCCACTCTGGGCCGTTGCGGTGACCGCCGGCTTGGATATTCCGGCACTCTTCGGCCAGCCAGGCGGTGGGGCTCACACCGGTGTACTGGCGGAAGTCGCGCACCAGGTGGGAGTGGTCGTAGTAGCCGCAGTCGGCGGCCACCCGGGCCAGATCGAGCCGTTCGCGCGCGGACACGGCCGCTACTACCCGCCTCTTCGCTCTCTCAAAGCGCATCAGCCGGGCAGCCTGCTTCGGGGTAAGTCCGGTCTCCGCGCGAAAGAGCGTGGTCAGGCGGCGTTCACTGAGCGCGACGTGGGCGGCGAGGCCTCGAACGGTGCCCGCGCCGTGGTACCGGGCGAGCCAGGTCCAGGCCTCGGCGACCTCGTCCCGTACGCCCGGCCTGTCCCGAGCGAGGAGGGCCGCGCACAGTGCGCGGCCCTCCTGCATGCTTGCGACGTGGGTCGCCGAACCACTGGCCGCCTGCTCCGCGACCAGCTGATGACGAAGAGCGACCGCGATCCGCAGAACTTCGTCCGTGCCGCGCACGCCGCCGCACCCGGCACGGACATCAGGGTGATCTCGCCCGGCGAGCGGCTGACGGACTGAGGCGGCGCAGGGCGCCGCTGAGGTCCACGGGTAGGCCAAAGGGCATGGGCGAGAAGTCTTCCGGTGCCGAGGGTGAACCCGGGCGCCCGGCGACGGTGTGGCGGCGGCGGTATGACGCGCTGGTCGGCTCCGCCGCAGCCCGGGGGTGGCGGCGGGGCAGCGAGCTGGAGGTGATGCACCGCTCGATGGGCTTCGCGGCGCTGGGCTTTCTCACGCTGGTGCCGCTGCTCATCGTCGTCTCGGCGGCCGACCCGGCGAACGCCCGGGGGTTCGCCGCGTGGCTGGGCGAGGGCATCGGGGTCTCCACGGTCGCCCAGGAGGAGGTTGAGGGGCTGTTCACCCAGCCCCGGCAGGTCCTTGAGACGACCACGGCGTTCGGTCTCGCGACCCTGTGCGTCTTCGGCCTGACCTTCGGCTGGTCCATCCAGACCGGGTACGAGAAGGTGTGGGAGCTGCCCACGGCCCGCTGGCACACCATGTGGCGGCACGCGGTGTGGGCCGCCGTTCTGATCGGCTACCTCTTCGGCTCGGCCCGGATCACCCAGCACCGCGCGCCGGAGGGCTACACCTTCCTGACCTCGCTCTGGCACTTCTCCGCCACGGGCGTGAGTACTCTGCTGTTCTTCTGGTGGTCGCAGCGCATGCTGCTCGGTGGGCGGGTCGGCTGGCTCGCTCTGCTGCCGGGCGCGATTGCGACGCTGATCGGGCTGACCGGCCTGAGGGTCGTCTCGCGGTACGCGTTCTCGCCGCTGATCGCGTCCAACGCCGTCACGTACGGCCCGTTCGGCACCGTACTCGTCGTCCAGTCCTGGCTGGTGGGCGTCGGGGTCGTGGTCTTCGGGGGCGCGCTCGTCGGGCGGCTGCTGCACGAGGAGCTCCCGCGCGTGGCCCACCTGCTGCCGCGCCTGCGGCCGAGGCGGCGCCTCCGGCAGCGCGGGCGTGGCTGAAGCCCGCAGCGACCCCGGGGCGCCTCGGGCACCCCGGCTGATTCCCGGCTGATCCTCGCCGATCACAGCCCGGACGGGGCATGACCCAGCTACGCCAGAAACCCGCGGCGGGGCGCTCGCCCGCCAAGCGCGACCTGGCCTTCGGCTCGCAGGGCGTCGATCCGGCTTCAGACGTATCAGATGTGGCGGTCGAAGAGGGCCTGGAGGTATACCTCCAGGCGCCTGGTCAGCAGGGTGGGCTCAGATCGGCACGGCCTACCTGGGGTCTGCGTCTGGAGGACCGCCTGCTGCTGGTGGTGGTGGCGTACTGGCGAACGAACTTGACGATGCGCCAGCTCGCTCCGCTGTTCGGCGTCCCCTCGACTTCCCTTCGACGTCCCTTCGACGGAGTCAAACGCTCCGGCTACGGACGGGAGTTGGCGGGCTGGGCTGCCACGGCTTCTCCGAACTAGGGGTTCAGCCTGCTTGGTTGCGTGAGAGGCGAGCGAGGCCGGTTTTGCGTCGGGCCGCCGACGGCTAGGGTTCGGGCGCGGCGAGTGACCCACGAGGAGCTGAAACATGGTCGGTTTTCCGAGCGTGCGTTGACGTTGTTGGCCGTGACCGGCCTGTCATCGCGTGCTGCCTTGATGTTGCGGCATAGCGAGCCTTCCCCTGCCTGAACCATCGGTGCACCTTTCATGTGCTCGGTGGCGGGCCTCGTTGTCGGCAACACAAGGGATTCCCGTGCCGTCCGCTTCCTCCGCTGCATCCGACTCCGGTCGATCTGCTCCGTCAAGCCTGTGCCGGGACGTCGACTTCCGCAGACTCTGGATGGGGCAGACCGCCTCCCAACTCGGTGAACACGCAGGTCTGGTGGTTCTGCCGCTCTTCGCCGTCCTGACGCTCCACGCCAGTGCTGGCCAGCTGGGCGTCCTTCGCGCGGTGGGGCAGGCGCCGATCCTGTTGCTCTCGCTCTTCGTCGGCGCGTGGGTGGACAGGTGGCGGACCCGCACGACGATGGTGCTCACGGACGTCGGTCGGGCCTTGGCCCTGGGCGCTGCCGCTATGGCCGGCCTCTTCGGCTGGCTCGGCCTGCCCGCCCTGCTTGCGCTTGCCTTCGCTGTCGGGGCCCTATCCGTGTTCTTCGACGTGGCATACCAGGCGTCTCTCGTACGACTGGTGGAACGCGACCAACTGGTGCGAGGCAACAGCGCGCTCGAGGGCAGCCGGTCCGCGGCGCAGATCAGCGGTCCCGCTCTCGGCGGTGCGTTGGTGTCCCTCCTGTCGGCGCCGATTGCTGCCGCCACCAGCGCGCTGTTCTTCGCGCTGTCGTTCCTGTCGATCCGGCGGATCCGCCGAGCCGAATCGATCCCGGAGCGCTCGGAACGTCCCCCTCGGGTCTGGCAGCGGATTCATGAGGGCCTGCGTTTCGTCGTCGGCGATACGGTGCTTCGGACCGTGTGCCTGGCCTCGGCCGCCTTTCAGTTCTCCTTCGCGGCGATGATGACCGTCTACCTGCTCTTCCTGCCGCGGGAACTACACCTGTCAGGCACCGTCGTCGGGCTGGCACTCGCCGCGGCGGGACCGGGCGCGCTCCTGGGCTCGCTGCTGGCCGCCCGCCTGCCGAGCCGCTTCGGTTATGGCGCGGTACTCATGAGCGCGGCCGCACTCGGCGACGGCGTGTTCCTGTGTGTTCCCGCGCTGCGCGGCTCCTCTGCGGTGACGGTTCCCGCGCTCCTTGCGGCCGGCTTCGTGTTCGGGACTGGCAGCCAGTTGGTGAATGTCACGGTCATGGCCGTCCGGCAGGCCGTCACACCGAACGGGATGCAAGGCCGCGCGGCCGCGACGATCACGTTCGTCGGCATGGGGCTGACTCCGCTCGGTTCTCTGGTCGGCGGATTTCTCGCGGAGGAGTGGGGACTGCGCACCAGCCTCCTGATGACAGCCGCAGGCATGATGCTGTCCCCAGCGGTCATGGCTCTGTCCCCACTCGCACGCCTGGGACGGGAGCTTCCGGCCTCGCACGACGCGCCGCCGACGGCCGCCCACCCTGAAGCCCCACAAGACGGCCCTCCGCGACCCTGATGCGGCTCATGGCGCAGCACGGAAACCGGTCGCATGGGTGTCATGACCGGCACTGGGCAGACGAGCGAATTCACGGCGCTGGCTGTGAAGGAGGCCACGGTGAACCGTGCTGCCCCGGTGCCTGGGTGGACAGCAGGGTGACCGCCCGAAGGAGGGCGTCCCGGCATGCCTGGAGGGCGGGGTGCTGACTGCGTCCGCGGCGTACGACGGTGAAGATGCGGCGTGTGCGCTGGCCGCGGGGGAGTTGTCGCAGGGTGACGGTCGGGGGCTGTCCGCTCCAGACGCAGCGGATGCGTCACTGCCTTCGAGTCGGTCGCGGTCTGCTACGCGAGTTTCCGCGCCCCCGTGCCGTATGCGGGGAGCCGCGTGGGGGAGCGGGGTGTTAGTCACCCGAAGTCACCCGAGGTCACCCGATGACCGGTGTGCGGGCTGGTTCAGGGCACGACTGGCCATGGGGCGGTGAGTGACTGGTCCAGGGTGAACAGGGCGCCGTCCGGGTCGCGTATGGTGGCCTGCTCTCCGCGGCCGGGCCATGGGGCGTCGGGGACGATTGCACCCCCGTGTTCCGCTGCGGTTGCTGTGGCGGATTCCAGGGACCGGACCCGGAAGTGGACCAGCCAGCGTGGGCGCAGCTGCGGTTTCGCGGCGGCTTCCTCGACGGGGCCGCTATTGAGGCGTGCCACTGCCTCGCCGTTGTGTCGCAGGACGACCTTGTCTTCCTCGTACGACACTTCGCAGCCGCCGGGGCCGCCGTCTTCGGCCCACTGCAGGGCCTCGCCGTAGAAGACGGCGGCATCGAAGGCGTTTGTCGTGTGCAGTTCCAGCCACGCGGGTGCCGCTCTTTCACCGATCCGCCATTCGGCCAGGACGCGTCCTTCCCAGATGCCGAAGGTCGCGCCCTCGTGGTCGGAGGCCAGGGCCGCACGGCCGCGGGGTGGGTACGGCACGGGGCCGACGGCGACGGTGCCGCCGCGCTCGCGGATCCGGGCTACCGCGTCATCGGCGTCGTCGACGGCGAAGTACGGGGTCCACGCGACCGGGACGGCGAACTGACTGGCCACGGCCGCGATGCTGGCCAGGGGGACGCCGTCCACTTCGGCGACGGAGTATGCCTGGCCCATGGTGCCGCGTTTGAACGTCCAGCCGAGCACCGCTTCGTAGAAGCGCTCGGAGGCGTCCAGGTCTCGTGCCGTCAGACTGAGCCAGCACGGTGCACCTATGAGGTCTGCCGTTACCTGCACCACGACTTCCTCCTCTCACCGGCCGCCGTTCAGGTCGCCTTGCCTGTGTGGCCGTCACCCTCGGTGATCAAGCCCGTACGAGAGGGCACCCGTTCCGCATACTCGCGGGCATGAACGCACCTCCAGGCCCACGTACTTTCAGCGTACGAGCCGCGTCATCACTTGGCACTCGGCGCTGGCCTCTGCCCGGGGCAGCGACCTCGCGGCGCGGCGGTCTGCCTGGCACTGTCGAAAGCGGTACCCGGCAGACCGGGAGCTGCTGCCGGTGACGGCGGGCTCCAGCGCAGGTGACGGCGGGCTCCAGCGCAGGCGGCGAGGGTTTCACCGGTGCGGCGAAGACGCCCGTGCCGCCCGTGCCCCGTGCCCGCCGCACCCGCCCTCGCCTCGCCGGCCACCGCAGGGGAAGCTTCCGGTCGCCACACGGGGCTGTGGCCGACCCGCCTGTGGCCGTCGGGCCGACCCAGGCGGCGTGCTGAACGGGAAGTAAGCCCCGCCAGTCGGACTGGCGGGGCTTCCAAGGCGTCAGATCATGAGCAGTAGCCGCGTGTGCGGTACCAGCTTCCGGTTCACGCTGGTGCTCTGCACGAAGATCGTGAAGTCGTCGTTGTGGTCCGGCTTGACGCGAACTTCCATGTCCGGCAGGCCGAGCAGGGCTCGGGCCTCCGGCCCCGTGTACACCCGGTCCGTCTTCTTCTCCAGCACCGCGATCTGCTTCCGCGCCTGGATCTTCTCCGACTTGCTCAGCTGATAGAACGCACCACCGGTGCGGTACGTGTGCCCGCACTCGATGACCCAGTCCCGTATCCCCGCTTCGCGAGCGACCGGAATCAGCTGGTACTCCGACGGATTCACCGGAGTGAGACCGGCTGCCTTGATGGTCTCCTTGTTGACCGTCTCCGCACCCGTGGAGAACACCGTCCGCGATCCCCGGATGCCCTGGGCGCGGCCCACCATGAAGTTCTCGGTGGCCTGCCGGATGACCTGCCCGGCCTCCTCCAGACCCTGTGTGCTCGTGGCGTCCCAGATGGCGATGTTGTCCTTCGGGAAGCCGCACTGCATGGCCTCGCGCTTGCCCATCTGGTCCGGCACAAGGACGGCCAGGGTCCAGTTGTCTTCCTGCGTCTCGATCATCTTGGCCACGGCCTGCACCAGTTCACGCGGATTGGTGGTAGGGGCATCCGGGCAGCGATGACTTGCGTTCTCCTGTCCGTCGGTCAGTACGAACGTCAGGAAGCTGTGGTCGCCGTACAGTTGAGCCGTCTGCGCCAGCTCCCGCTGCGACTTCAGCGTGGCCGCCAGCAGAGCCGTCATTCCACCGACCCGGTACAGCTGCTTCAGGGACGGCATCCGCAGCACGTCCTTGTCGTAGATGACGCACTCCGCCTTGTCCGCGAAGACGTACACCGTGACGCGGGTTTCCTGGTCCAGTTCCTTCGATCGGCGGGCCAGATAGGCGATCTGCTGGTCGGCGACTTCGACGACCTTGCGGCTCAGGTGTGACATGGACGAACTGGCATCCAGCACAAGAGCAACGTGATTGATGTAGTTCTGACTTCCGGACATGACTGCTCCCCCTCTTCCGACTCGATGCTCCGATCTTCCCACCCACCACTGACAATCGATCTTGGATTCCAGGCTGGTGGGTGCTCCGTCGGTCATGGTGCGGCGGCCCTCGTTCGCTGCGGCGATCGTCGCGTACAACTGGCCGTTGCCGTAGAGCTGTTCGGCGAGGGACCACAGGCCTCGCGGCAGGCCGCGTCTCCTTCACGGTGTACGTGCCCTGCCCTGCCCGGCCGGTCGTTCCACGGTTGTGGGACACGCGGATCGCGAACGCCCGGTCGGGTGTGTTTGCTGGATCGGCAACGAGGCTCGCTCCCGTGGTGGCTTTCGCTGCAGGATCGGTACGGAGCCGCGGGCACGCCGTGGTCGGGTGGGCGGTGGTTGTGGCCCGCGCAGGCCGAGTTGGGTCGGAGGTTTTCATGCCCCTGCAGCACGTCACGGATGCCGTGGACATCACGGATGTCATGGATACCGTGGATGTTACGCATCGCCTGATTCCCTCGTCGGCTGGGCGGATCCATCTGGTGGAGCAGGGGTCGGGGCCGTTGGTGCTGCTCGTGCACGGTTTCCCCGAGTGCTGGTATTCCTGGCGTTACCAGTTGCCGGTCCTGGCCGCGGCCGGTTATCGCGCGGTCGCTGTGGATGTCCGCGGCTATGGCCGTTCTTCCAGGCCGGTGGACACGGCCGCGTATCGGATGCTGGACCTGGTGGCGGACAACGCCGAGGTGGTGCATGCGCTGGGGGAAGAGTCGGCCGTGATCGTCGGCCATGACTGGGGTGCGTCGATCGCTGCGAACTCGGCCCTGCTCAAGCCGGAAGTCTTCAGCGCGGTGGGGCTGCTCAGCGTCCCCTACACGCCACGCGGCGGGCCGCGGCCCAGCGAGATCTTCGCGCAACTGGGCAGCGGGGGTGAGGAGTTCTACGTCTCGTACTTCCAGCAGCCGGGCCGTGCCGAGGCGGAGATCGAACCCGACGTGCGCGGCTGGCTGGCGGGCTTCTACGCAGCCCTGTCCGGCGACACCATGCCCGGACCGGAGGCCCCCGACCCGCACTTCGTCAGCCCGGGCGGGACGCTGCGGGACCGGTTTCCCGCCGGTCGGCTGCCCGCCTGGCTCGGCGAGGACGGTCTCGACGTCTACGCCGGGGAGTTCGAACGAACCGGCCTGACCGGGGCGCTGAACCGTTACCGGAATATGGACCGTGACTGGGAAGACCTCGCCGCTTTCGACGGCGCCCCCATCACCCAGCCGTCGGTGTTCATCGGCGGCCGCCTGGACGCCTCCACCACGTGGCTGGCCGACGCGATCCACGCATACCCCGCCACGCTGCCAGGACTGGTCTCCTCCCACCTCCTCGACGACTGCGGCCACTGGGTCCAGCAGGAACGTGCCGCCGAGGTCAACGAGATCCTCACCAGCTGGCTGGCCACCCTGCCCGCCTGACCCACTCACGCAGGTCCGCCTGGGCGCTGCCTTAACACGACAACGTGCTCCTACAGCGCGTGCACACCATTGCTACGGCTACGGCTACGGCTACGGCTACGGCTACGGCTACGGCTGCGCTGTGCCGCCGAAACCGTTGCCGAAGTGCTGGCGCGTTCTCATGAACCGGCCCACCACCGGGCGGCTGCCCAGGCCAGGACGTAGCCCGCGCTGTTGAGGGCGCAGTGGAGTGCTACCGGCGGGATCAGACTGCCGGAGCGGCGACGGAGCTCGCAGAAAACGACGCCCCCGATGCCGCTGACGACGACCGCCGCCGCAACGGACAGCACCACCCCACTCCCGCCGCTGCCGAAGGTCGCCCCGATGGCGGCATTGGAGCGGGACAGGCCCAGGGACGGCTGGATGTGCCAGAGACCGAAAAGCACAGAGGAGACAGCGGTGGCCCAGGTCGGGCCCCACCTTCGGGTGAGCATGGCCCACAGCACGCCGCGGAACGCGACTTCCTCCAGCAGCACGGTGCCTAAAGGCACCCTGACCAGAGCCCGGTACGCCACCTCCCCCGCAGACAGATGCGCCACACGGTCATCCAGAAAGGCGTCACGGGTGACGGGAATGGCGAGCCCGATGCCGTAGACGAGGAGCACGCCACCGACCAGGACCAGCGCCCAGACAAGCCCGCGGCGGACCGTCTCGCGAGCGAGACCAAGACCGGCGCGGGTGACCCCGTCCCAGCGGGCGATCAGCAGGAGCAGCGCCGCGACGGTCACGCAGAGCGGCACGTACGCCTCGGACGGCAGCCGGTGGCTGACCGTGTTGGTGACGGCGAGGACGGCGACAACCAGGAAGATCCGCATGGCCCCACCAGGATCACTCACCGGCCCGTCCCAGGAGCGGAAAGGCTCGGCGTCTCCACGGCACCAGCCGCGCACGCTCACCCTCCCCGCAGCCTGCAGCCCGGACGGCCCGGATGGCCTGACGCTGAGGGTCAGCCGAGGCAGTCGGGCTTGAAAGCCGGATCGGCAGGGGCATTGCTCTGGCCGAGGGCGTGCAGGACCCACTGACCAACAACCGGATCGTTGGGACTCTGATCATGTTCGATCACGTCCGCCGGACACCTGTCCTGCACGGTGACGTTGGTGACGTCCTGCTTCCGCCCGTCCAGAAAGGCACTCGTGTAAGGG
This sequence comes from Streptomyces sp. NPDC002851, assembly GCF_053591935.1. Lineage (NCBI taxonomy): Bacteria > Bacillati > Actinomycetota > Actinomycetes > Kitasatosporales > Streptomycetaceae > Streptomyces > Streptomyces sp. NPDC002851. Next base: position 169,569 of record NZ_JBSFUT010000005.1, read on the forward strand.
GTGACGACCTCGTCGTATTTGGTGGTGATGACCGTGTAATCCGGCCCCTGCACCGTGTCCCCGCCCTCGTTGAGGTCGGCGAGAAAGTCCGAACCCGCCCTCTGCTCCGTGCAGGCCTGGCACCCGAGGTAACCGGTCGGGACGGTCAGCGGATTGGTGGTGCCGTGATTGGACGGCACGATGCCGATCAGCTTGCCGACCTTGTGGGCGCCGCCGAGATTCTTGAGGTAGTAACGCGGCATCATCCCGCCCTGACTGTGCCCCACAAGATCGACCTTCCGCACCCCGGTGGCATCGCGCACCCTTTCCACGAATGCGGCCAGCTCCCTGGCCGAGTCCGCGATCGGACCGGTGGCATCGTTGCCGTAATTGAACGCAAAGACGCAGTACCCGGCGTCCGCGATCTTCGGCGAGAGCGTCGCCCAGTTCTTGAGCATGTTCTCGAACGTGCCGTGGACCAGCACTACCGGGTACGGGTGGGCCTCGCTGGTTCGGCACGACCAGTCGTTCGCCCCCGGCGGGGCGACATCAACCGTGTCCGCCCCGGCCGGGGCGACGCGACCGACGACCGCGCAGGCGGCTGCGGCCAGGGCGGCGGTAACAGAGCGCACGCGCATGAGCGACCTCGGTTCACTGAACGTTTCAGGGGACACTCGTTCGACAATGCCGAACGATGGCCGAAATCATTCGGTCCGCCCGGTCAGCTGTCAACCCTTCTGCGCTGTGGGCTGTGCCCGAAACGGTCGCCGCATCGGCCCGCCGACGGAGAAGAACGAGGCCGACCGGATCGAGTGGACGTGCGGGAGGCGGCGGTTATGGCACACAGCGTGGATGAGCTCACCGGGGGAATGCGCAATGCGCAATGCGGAATCCCACGGCGTCGACCTGGAAGGTGGGATCACTGGGGCGCCGCGCGGATGCCCTGCAGCTCCAGTGCTCTCGAACCAGCCACCGCCGCGTAGCACCCTGTAGGCGCCGTAGATCTCGGCGTCGGCGGTGTCGCCTGGGGGGTAGCCGCCACGCTCTACCCGTTATCGGGACCCTTGAGGTCGCCCGGTTGCCCCCGGGCTAGCGTGGGGGCATGACCAAGTACCCGCCGCCGTCTCCGCAGGTCCCGGAAGGGTTGACACGCTGGGCTGGGTATTTCCTCAGAGTGCACGGCCATCGGGTGCCCTGCCTTGAGATTGAGCAATACCGGGATGATTGGCGGGGGTGCGGGGTTCCTCGCGAAGTGATCGACCGGGCCGCGGCGTATCAACAGGTTTGGGGCGGGATCGCTCTGCCGCCGTCTCTCCTCTACTGTGGGGGCCCGAAAAGCCTCGATGCGAATGTGCCTGAACTCACCGATGAGAGCTGGTGGTTCGAGGCGGGAGGCACACGAGTTGCGCTGCCCTACGAATTCGTGATCGGCCCGGGAGGCGAGTTCGGGATTTACAACGCACGTGGAGTCATCCTGCACGCGAGCATCGAGGGCTGGGTGGAAGCCCAGGCGCTGACCCACTACGCCACCTGCTACGCAAAGCGCATCACGCAGGTTCAGGGAGATGAGGTCGACGCCCTGGACCTGGACCGGTTCGAACCCCTCCCACAGGTCCGGGGCATCGCAGATACCTGGTGGCGGGGAACGGACTCGCTCATCGCCGTATACCGCGGTGATGCCGAATGCTTCGAGGAACCGACAGGCGGAATCGCATACATCTACGAGGGCTTCAGCGAGGCGAGCCTCGACTCCTGGGCTCCGCGCGGCGGCTGAGTGAAGCCTCCTCATCCGCGAGCCCGGAGCGTGATGACGGCTGGACGACAGGGCTCGTAACGAGAAAGGGCGGCCCCTGGTCGTTGCGTTGGTGATCTCACTCGCCAACACGTCGACAAAGGAGCCCTGTTGGTCCCGTATCGCGTCATGCTTCACGTCCCGCACGAGGTCGTCGAGCACATCTCGTGGCTCAACTGCGCCCGAGGTGAGCGCAATTCCCGTTGGCGTCGACTGGGCCGCGCTCCAACCGCAGCACGGCCCATTCATCGCCTGGGTCGACATGAGTGCCCGCCGCGGATCTTGTTGCACTTCCCCCTGCACCAGGACCGGCGAGGGGTCAGCCAAGCCACTTCCGATGAAATGGTGAATGCCAGCGACCGTGCGTTACGGCCGGCGGCCCGCTGTCTGAAGGAAACGGATCACTGCATCCACGTAGTCCTGCGGGTGGGTCACGTGAGGGATGTGCCCGGCCCCTTCGAAGGTGTGCACCCGTGCCTGCGGCAAGGCGTCGGCGATCCGGGTGGTGATGGTGGCGAACCACGGCGGGCTTGTGGTGCCCGTGGTCACCAGTGCGGGCTCGGTGAACCGCGACAGGGCCGTGAGGTCCAGCATCGCCCAGCTGGGATCCTTCTGTTCGTCGAGGAAGGTGGGTGCATTACGCAGAAACGTCTCACGCGTCTGCTCCGGGAGTTGCTCCCAGGTGCCGGGTCCGAGGGCGACCTCTTCCACGAACAGGCGGGCACCGGCCCGCGTCTCGCCCGCGCGCAGATGCGCGAGGACAGAGCCGATCTTCTGGTCGGTGGCGTCCATGAGTGGCCGGAAACCGGGCTCTCCGGTGACGATGCCCATCAGCGGCGGCTCGTGGACGATCACGCCCCGGAAGAGTTCAGGGCGTCGGGTGGCCAGCCCCAGAACGATCGACGCACCGAAGGAGTTTCCCGCGACATGCGCCGGCGCGAATCCCAGCTCGTCCATCAGCGCGCCCAGGTCGTCCTCGTCCTCGGTACGAGAGCCCTGCCCCGGCGGGCGCTCGCTCTGGCTGTGGCCGCGCCGGTCGTAGACGAGCACCCGGTACTGCTGGACCAGGTCAGGCAGGACCGGTTCCCAGTCGTGGTGGTCGTCCCACGAGCCGTGCACCAGCACCAGCGGATCGCCGACGCCGGCCGTCTCGTAGAAGAGGCCGACGCCGTTGACACGAACACCTGCCATACCAGCCCTCCTCGCTTGACCGCACCACCACGTGCGGGGCCACTTGCCATTTAGCCAGCCCATGACCCGGTGGGCATCCCGGCCACAGAAGGGACGGGACAGGCGGCGTAAGGGGTCAGAGGGCTGGGTTCTTGCGGGCGAGGGGCATGCAGTGGGCGAGCTGGAGGAAGGCGTCGTGCATGTCGTCTCGTGCTTCCCAGCGCGTCCGTAAGTGGCGGGGACCGTGGAGCCAGGCGATGGCAGACTCGGCGCCCCACCGCACCCGGCCCAGGCCCGAACCTTGCGGCTGTCCGCGCCGGCCGATCTTCGCCACGATGCCGTGCTCCCGCAGGCGGCGGCGGTGCAGGTCGTGGTCGTAGCCGCGGTCGGCATACAACGTGCGGGCCTGCGCCGGGGCCTGCCCCGCTTGCCCCGCACCGGCGGCACGCCGTCGACCAGCGGCAGGAGCTGGGTGACGGCGTTGCGGTGTCCGCCGGTGCGACACGCGCAGCGGTGTGCCGTGCGCGTGTCGATCAGCACGTGGTGCTTCGAACCCGGCCGCCCGCGGTCAACCGGACTCGGGCCGACTCTTGGGCTGCTGGGCGCTGGTAGTGACTGGCGCAGGCTCGGTCTGGTGCCATCGCGCCAGTCGTCGGCGGGTCACGCCGTCGTGTCTGCCGGGTGGCCGGAATCGGCGACGGGTCCCTGGTCGGGTCGCAGTGAATAGAGCACGTCGTACACCTCGCGGCGGACCTCGACCGCTTCGTACGCGGCAGGGATGGTGCGGGCGAGCTCGGTCTCGCGGAACGCGTCGAGCGCCTCCCGGCTCTCGAAGAAGTAGATGCCGCACACGTCGCCGGTTTCGCTGTCGCGGCCGTAGACCTTCTGTAGCAGACCGGGTACGTCATGGAAGCGGGGCCGCCGTTCCAGCAGGCGCCGCTCAAGCTCCTGCGCATCGAGTCCGGATGTGATCCGGACGAAGAGGATGGCGGGCATGAAGCCACCTCCGTCCCTGAGACGCCTCTGAGCCCAGTCTATTTGGATGCCTGATGCCTCTGAGCCGGGTTCGGTGGTCAAGCTGTAGATCGTGAATTCGCTGGTGGGGGCCGGTGCGAGTACGGGTGCGGCCACCGTTGATCATCGTGAGTTGTGTGAACAAACGACGAGGCGGTGGCCGCGGGTCACAGCATGGATCCCGCACGCTGGCGGGAGGCGTTCGAGGGCTTGATGGCACGGATAGCGGGGCGGTTTGCCCGTGTTGAGCCCCGGCGCCGGGCCGGGCGGTTGGTATGCGGGCTTCTGTCGGACGTGCCGCGCAAGAACTGCTGGACGATCGCCGGGTGGGCTGGGGAGGCGAACCCGCACGGCATGCAGCACTTGCTGTGCCGCGCCTCCTGGGACGCCGACGCGGTGCATGACGATGTCCGCGACTACGTCCCTGATGGACCGAGCTGTGACCGAGATGGGCCCCACGAGATCACCGACGCGGACCCCCGCACCCGGCACGTCGCCGCCACGTACGAGTGCCACACCCGGCGTCCCTTTTAAGGTGGAATATCACCTACCGTCTCGCGATGCAGGCCGTGGTGTTGGTGACGACCGGCTCCAAGGTCGTGCCGGGCCCGGCCGGGCCAGTGTCGAGGCGTACGCCTGGAGGAAGAGCGATGAGTGCCATCGATGACGTGCTTGAGAAGAACGCTGCGTTCGCGGCGGCGTACGAGGACCTCGATCCTCCGCGGCTGCCAAGAAAGCGCCTGGCCGTCATCGCCTGCATGGATTCTCGGCTCGACATCTACCAAATGCTCGGCCTGGAAGAGGGGGACGCGCACGTCATCCGGAACGCCGGAGGGGTGGTTACGGAGGACACGATCCGGTCGCTCGTCATCTCCCAGCGCATCGGGGGAACACGAGAGATCATGCTCATGCACAACACCGAGTGCGGGATGCTCACGTTCAAGGATGACGAGTTGAAACGGCAGGTGGAGAGCGAGACAGGGACTGAGGTGCCGTTCGAGTTCCAGGCCTTCAGCGACCTGGAGGAGCAGGTTCGTCGCTCCGTGGCCCGCATCCGGGAAAGCCTGCTGCTCGTCCACAAGGACGCCATCCGCGGCTTCGTCTACGAAGTCCGCACCGGCAGGTTGCGCGAGGTCCGGTGACAGCTTCGACGCTCGGGACTGGCGTCCGGGCGAGTAGCAGCTGCAACCGTCCAGCCGCCTCACTACCCCAGTCGCAGTTCGCTATCACTGCTGGTCCAAGCCGTGTTCCTGTGAGTGTACTTGGCTGATGGTTCATCAGGACTAGGGAGCTCGTGGCCTTGAATGCGGCGGCGGTCGTGGCAGCGTCTGGCGATGGCTTGGTGGTGCTGCGCCAGCGGGACCAGCTCAGCGCGTGGCGCCGAAGGCGTGTCAGCGAGGGACAGCCAACTGCCAGGAGTCGCCGGATTTCTGCCACGGTGAGCGGTGCAAGAGCGCCGGAACCAGGCCTTTCGCACCGTTGCCGCAGGAGTGACGCTCCCAGGCGTCGTCGGGTGCCTGGGCGATGGCGAAGTCGATGCGGCCCAGGGCGTGGACGTGCTGGGACTCCGGCACGGCCAGGACGTAGCCGACGCCGCCTCCTCCAGCATGCGGCGCAGCCGCCATTCCTGGCCGTAGGCGGAGTCGGCGGTCACCCAGGCGAGGGGCAGCGGTGAGGCCAGGGCCCGCATCACCATGGCCTTGGCCAGGTCGCCTTGGTGGCGAATTGCCGCTCTGGGCGGCCCGCTGGTGACGTTACCCAGTCTCGATCCGGGCACCGGTGAAGGCGTGCAGAGGGGAAAGGTGCAGGACAGACGGCGGGCGCATTCCGGCAGGTCCACGCCCTGGTCGCGCAGCTCGTGGGCCTGCCTGCGATGCCGCACCCTGCTCACGCCAGGGTGAGTCGGCGCGGTGAGGTGCCGATGGCCTCACCGCGCCGTGCCGGGCGGTCGGTGCGGAGCACAGCTCGCCGGTCTCGCCACGCGGTACGCCCGGCTGCACCGCCGTCCCCGTGGTGCCGTCCGGCCTCGCCTGCGGCACCGTCGCACCGGCCGCGGACGTCGCGTACGGCCCGGCCCTTGTCGCCGTACCGTCAGCTGTTGTCGGTCCCGACCCGGCTCAGACGCGGGCTGGTTCGGGGCTCGTTGGCCACGGCTGCGGGTGGTGGTCGCGTGCTGCGCGCAGGTAGCTCTGCAGCCGTGCCAGGTCCTCGGGTACGGCCCGGTCGGTGAATGCGGTGGACAGCTCGGGCCCGAGGGCAATGGGGTTGTCGAGGCTCTCGTACATGCGGAGGGTGCGGCGGCGGGCCTCTTCGGTGACGGACTCGCGGTCGTACGCCGGGTCTTCGCCGTCGGCCACGTTGACCGCCGCTTCGGCGGCTGCCGTGTCGATGGTCATCGTCTGGATCGGCGCGCGCTCCGGAATGAACCAGTCGAAGCGCCCGTCGGCCACGGGGTTGCCCAGGATGCCGTCGACGAGATGCCGGGCGATCACCGGTGAGCAGGAGAAACCCCCGCGGTAGGCGCCCGTGGCGAAGACCAGGCCGTCGATGCTGCACCCGCCGATGAGCGGGTAGCCGTCCAACGCGATGGCGCGCACCCCGTACAACCACGTGCGGATGGATGAGGCCGCGAGGCCGCGGTCGAGCTGCTGGCACACCCGGTGCAGGAACCTGTGGCTGGAGCCGAGATCGGGCCCGATGGTCGGGCGGCAGGTGACCAGGTTGGTGCTGCCGACATACTGCTGGTTCGGCATGGCCAGCGGGACCAGGTGCACGCTGCAGAACCCGGCGCCGTTGGGGGCGCGGAGGACCTGGCGGGTGATTACCGACTCTGCTCGCTCGGTCACCAGGGCCAGCCCGCTGCTGTGCATGAGCGGCGGGGTCGCACCGGGTGGCAGGAGGTCCTGGACCAGTGCGCCGCTGGCGCTGCCGGGCCGCAGGATCTGATCGGCATCCACTTCATGAACCCGCCTTATCTGATCCGCACGGTCGAACTGATCCGCGGTCGGCGGACCGGGGACGCGGCCATGGCGGCGGCCACCTCGCTGCTGTCCTCGCTCGGGCAGACTCCGATCGCGGTGGCGACGGCCCAGGCTTTGTCATCAACCGGATCCTGCAGCGGATGATCAACGAAGCGGCCCGGATCGTCGAGGAGGGACTGGCCGATCCCGTCTCCGTGGACTCGGCGTTCGAGCGCTGTCTGGGGCACGCGACCGGCCCGCTGGCCACCGCTGATCTGATCGGTCTCGACAATGTCGTTGACTCGCTGCGCGTGCTCTACGAGCGGACCGGCGACACCGGCTACCGGCCGTGTCGGCTGCTCGTCGAGAAGGTCGCGGCAGGAAGCTGCGGCCGCAAGTCGGGCCAGGGAATCTTCGTCTACGAGGGGACACGCCCATGACCGCTTCTCCCTGCCGGGCGGATGCCTCCGGCCCCGTCCGCGACCGGCTCCTGGCACTGGTACAGGAGCGCACCCGGACCGCCGTGAGCGCCGACACGGATCTGTTCGCGTCCGGTCTGGTCTCCTCGCTGTACGCCGTGGAACTCTTGACCGCGGTCGAGCGGTCGTTCGGCATTACGTCACGGGACCGGACCTGACCCTGGACAACTTCCGGACGGTCCATGCCATGACCGAGCTCGTGCTGCGGTTGAGCCGCGATGCCGGCTGAGGGCATGGACCGCGCGGCGGCCGCGGCCACCGCTCTGATCGGGGACCAGGCTGATGCCTGGGAACGTGACGGGCGGCTGCCGCCCGAGGTGCTCAGCGGGCTCGGGGCCCCGGGGGGGGGGCTCTGCGCCCAACTGCCGGTCAAGTACGGCGGAATCGGCTTGACCAGCGCGGACAACAGCGAGTTGACCGCCCGCGTCGGTGAACTGAGTTCGTCCGTACGCAGTCTGATGACCTCTCAGGGCATGGCGGCGTGGACCGTGGAGCGGCTCGGATCCGAGCAGCAGCAGGCCGGCCTGCTGCGCGAGCTCTGCTCCGGGGCCATCGCCGGTATCGCGTTCAGCGAACCGCAGGCCGGAAGCGACTTGTCGGCCATGCGCACCACTCTCCGCGCCGTAGGCGGGAGCGTGGTCGTCGACGGGGAGAAGGTCTGGGTCACGGCGGGGTCCTACGCCGACCACATCGTGGTGTTCGGCCGCGGCACGGACGGCACCGGCGTCGTAGTGGTGCCGACCGACGCGCGGGGCGTGACCATCGAGCCGGTGTCCGACCCCATGGGCTGCAGGGCGGCGGGCCACGCCCATGTGCGCATGGCGGCAGTACGCCTGCCCGTGGATCTCCTCCTCGCCGATACGAGCCTGCCCTCCGCGTGGCTGACGGGCCCGCCCTGACCTACGGCCGCCTGTCGGTCGCCTGGGGCAGTCTGGGTATCCTCCGTGCCGCACTGCGCACGGCCTGCGCCCATGCCAGGACCCGCGAACAGTTCGGCAGGCCCCTGTCCGAGCACCAGCTCATCGCTCGTCACCTGGCGGAACTGCATCTGGCGCACGAGACTGTGGCCCGCAGCTGCGAGCATGCCAGCCGCTCCTTTGACGAGGGCTCCCCGGACGCGGCCATCGCGGCGGTGGCAGCCAAACAGCACGCGGCCCGCAGCGCGGCACGGGGGCCCGCCTCCGCCCTGCAGGTGCTGGGTGCGGCGGGGGCCCGGGAGAGCGGGCCGGTGGCACGGGCGTACCGGGACGCCAAGCTCATGGAGATCATCGAGGGCAGCAACGAGATCGGTCATCTGCTGCTGTCCGAGCACGCCTTGGCGCGGTGGTCATGACCATCGGCGTCGGCGCACTCCACTGTGTCCTGCCCGCACTCCGCGTACCGGTGGACGAACTGCCGGAATTCGCCGGTCTCGACCGGGAGGAGCGCGAGTTCGTCCGTGGCAGCGGCATCAGCGCGGTCGGCGTACTGCCGGACACGACCGCGGGCGACCTGGCCGCCAGGGCCTGCCGGGAGCTGCTTGCCGTGCAGGGCACCGGTGTCGCCCGCCCGGACACCGTGCTGCTTGTCGCACCCCGGGCGCCGGATGTGCTGCTCGGTTCCGGTTCCTGCCGTGTGCAGGCGGAGGCCGGGCTTGCCGGGGGCGTTCTCCTTCACGCTCGACGGACTCGGGTGCGCGGGATCCAGCGCCGCCTGGGCACTGGCCAGGGACGCGCTGCTGGCTGATCCGTCCCGGCGGATCGTACTGATCGCCCACGGCAGCCGGCCGACCGGACCGCGGCGGGTACGGCACCCCGTCACGGTCATCGGTGACGGCGCGTATGCCATGACGCTGGTGCGGGAGGGCCGTCCGGTGCTGCGCGCGCACCGCATGGCGACCGACGGCTCGTTCCACGACCTGTTCCGCATCGATTACAAGACGGTGCCGTGCTACGAGTGGCGCGAAGAGTGCACGTCGGCCGACGTCTACCGGTTCGAGCTCGCCCTGCACAGCCGTATGCGCCTCGCCGCCCTCGTGGACGAGGTCCTGGCCGAAGCGGGCGCGGCGAAGGCGGACATCGCGGCGACCCTGACGCAGAACACCACCGTGGGGGCGCACCGGTTCTACGAGTCGCTCCTGGGCCTGCCGATCCACCCGGTGTGCGGCGAACACCTCGCTGCCTACGGACACATCGGAGCGATGGACGTGGTGCTCAACCTCGACCGGCTGCTCACCCTGGGCGAGCTGTCCCGCGGCGACCTCGTGCTGGTGCTCAACAGCAGCCCCGTGGCCGCGTGGGCGGTCACGCTGTGGGAGATCTGAGATGGACCGGACTCCGGACGAAGGCGGTGCGAACGACGGTGGACATGTGCGTGGGCCGCGGCGGCCCGTACCCGGCAACACCGGTGAAATGCCTGGTGTGGGACCTGGACGAGACGCTGCGGCAGGGCACCTTGCTGGAGGGCGACGACGTTGTCGTGACGGACGAGGTCCGGCGGGTCGTCCTGGCACTCGACGCCCGGGGCGTGCTGCAGTCCGTGGTGAGCCGGAACGACCACGACCTGGCCTGGGACCGCCTGGTGCGGGAAGGCATCGCCGAGTACATCGTGCTCCCGCAGATCGGCTGGGGGCCCAAGTCCGCCGCGGTCCGCCGGATCGCCGAACGGCTCGGCTTCGCCGTGGACACGGTCGCCTTGATCGACGACCAGCCCGCCGAGCGGGCCGAAGTGCAGCTCCGCCTTCCCCAAGTCCGCTGCTACGCCGCCCAGGACGCCGTCCGCCTCACCGGTCTTGCGGAGTTCCGCGCTGCCCGCACCCCGGATGCCCGGCGTCGACGAGCCTCGTACCAGGCCAACTTCCGTCGGCAGCAGGCACGCGAGGCATTCGCCGGCCCGGACGAGGACTTCATCCGTTCTCTCGGGGTGACCATGCGGATCGACCGGGCCGCCGAGGCGGACCTGGACCGCTTGGAGGAACTCACCCGGCGCACCAGCCAGATGAACGCCACGGGCGTGCCGTACAGCGATGCGGAGCTGCGCGTGCTCCTGCAGGACCCCGAACACGAGGTCTTGGCCATCTCGATGGAGGATCGCTTCGGGCAGCATGGCGCCGTCGGGATTGTGCTTCTGGAGCGGCGCCGGTCGGTGTGGCGTCTGAAGCTGTTGGCCACCTCGTGCCGGGGCGTCTCGTTCGGCGCGGGTGCGGTGGCCCTGCGCTGGCTCATCGACCAGGCGGCGCGCGGTGCCGTACATCTGGCCGCGGACTTCCGGCCCACCGAACGCAACCGCACGATGGAAGTCGCCTATCGCTTCGCCGGATTCGGCGCGCAGCCGTGCGCCTGCCTGGACCAGCTGGGCCGCAGCGTCGACCGGCTGGGAACCGAGCTCCTGCACGTGGTGCCCGAGCGCGGCTCGCCGCCCGACACCATGCGCCTGATCGCGCCCGACCTGTACGACCCGCCCGAGCGCGCGCCGGACGCGTCCAGCCTGATGCTGTACGGATGGTTCGCCCGCTCGGTCGCGCGTTTCCCGGACGAACCGGCCGTGGAATGCGGAAGTACGCGGCTGACGTATCGCGAGCTGCGCTCCCGAGTGCTCGAGGCCGCGCGGCGCATCGTGCGCGCCCACAGGGGCACACCCGCCACGGTCGCCCTGCTGGCCGATCGGGGCATCGCCGGCCTGACCGGTTACCTCGCCGCACAACGGCTCGGCGCCACGCTCGTGCCGCTCAGCCCGGGTTTCCCCGTCCAACGCAACCGTCTCATCTGCGAGATGGCCGAGCCGGACGTTCTGGTCGTCACCGCCCCGGGCGGTGCGCGGTACCCGGGCGCGCTGGACGAGGTCTGCGCCACCGCCCTCACCCTGGACGAAACGGCCGAACCCCCCGAGGCAGCCGGCCCGCACCCGCCCAAGGATGCCCTTCCGCCCAACTCCGCCACGCCGGATGACGTCACCTACATCCTGTTCACATCGGGCTCCACCGGTCGCCCCAAGGGCGTGCCGATCCGCCACCGCCACCTGGCCACCTATCTCGCGCACAGCATCGCCCGCTACGAACTGGGGCCGGGCTGCCGCATGTCGCACACCTTTGACCTCACGTTCGACCCCTCGGTCTTCGACCTGTTCGCCGCCCTGGGCTCAGGGGCCACTGTGGTCGTGGCCGGCCGCGACGATCTGCTGACCCCGGTCGAGTACCTGAGGGAAAAGCGGATCACCCACTGGTTCTCGGTCCCCTCCGTGATCTCGGTCGCCGAGCAGCTGAGCCATCTCCCCGCCGGTCGCGTGAGCACCTTGCGCCACAGCGTCTTCATCGGGGAACAACTCACCTACGACCAGGCGCACGCTTGGCGCCGCGCCGCTCCCGGAGCGACCATCGAGAACGTCTACGGTCCGACGGAGCTCACCGTCGCCTGCACGTCGTACACCCTGCCCCCACGGCCCGACCAGTGGCCGGCCACGAGCAACTGCACCGTCCCGATCGGCCCGGTCCACGCGCATCTGGACCACCTGATCCTGGACGAACACGGCCGTCCGGCGGCAGAGGGCGAGCTCTGCGTGCGGGGACCGCAGCGGTTCGACGGCTATCTCGATCCTGCGGACAACCACGGACGTTTCCTGCGCCACGAGGGGAACGGCGGCGCCGTGTACGGGGGAACGGAGGGATTGACCTCCGCGCACTACTACCGCACAGGTGACCTGGTGCGCCGCGAGGCCGGGATCCTCGTACACCACGGGCGTCTGGACCACCAGGTGAAGATTCATGGCTAACGCATCGAACTGGGCGACATCGAGGCCGCCTTGCGGAGCATGCCGGAGATCCACGAGACCGTGGTCCTGGCTCTCGGCCACGATCACGGCACCGACCTCGTCGGCTGCTACACGGGCACGCCTGTGCCGCCCAACACGCTCGTGCGCCGACTGCGCGCACGGCTTCCCGAGCACATGGTGCCGCGCCGTTTCCATCCGACGGACTGACTCCTTCCCACTCAACCCGAACGGGAAGGTGGACCGACCCGCCCTCACCGCCCCTTTGCGGCGTTCGGGCCCCACGGGCACCGCGTAGTGGATGTGGACGGTCTCCGGGTCCAGGTCCTCTGCGAGCGTGTGTAAGGACCTGGGCCCTCAGAGCGCGTAAAGCGCGTAACAGGATCTTGTCGAAGTGTCCTGGTCGGGCGTGACTCATGGTCCTGTACGAGCTCTCAGGCACACCCTCCGCCCGATTCATGCGCGACGAAGGACATCACCGAAGGCCTCGCAGGCGAGGGATGAAGGTCCAGGCCTCTCGCGTGGTCCGGCACCCGGTTGCCGGTGCCAGGCAGCCAGGCCCGGCCCGATGTGTCCGCACCTCGGCATTCTGCGGGCTTCTCGCGGTACTTACCCTGGTCGGCAACACCGGTCTCGCGTGTGACACGAGAAATCATTTCGGACCGAACGGAACCTGATGGCAAGAGATGAGGACGGCAGATCGAGCGCGGATACCCCCAGCGTCTACCAGCAGGCCATGGCACCGAACGGTTTGTCGCCGCGTGCGGCAGTGGCGATGTCGCTGGTGATCGCGGTGCTGCTCGGGGCGTTGTCGGGGCTTGTGATGTTTCCTGCGGCCCTGCATCTGCGCTCGCTCCAGGACGGCGAGCGTGCTCAAGCAACGTTGCACAAGAGTGGCTCGTGCATGGCCGGGCACTGTCAGGTCACGTTCGAGGCGGACGGTCGGACCATCGTGGCAGATCTGCCGGTGGGCAGCGGTGGCGGTAAGAACGGGGTCGGGACCGAATGGACGGTGCGGTATCAGGCGGACGATCCGCTGACGGTCGCCCGTGAAGAGGACGTCGGGGGCGGCGGCGCCTTGGTATTGGCGGTCCTGTCAGGAGCGTTCACGCTGCTCTTCCTGGTGGCAGCGGTCTGGATGGCGCTCTACTCGGCGAGACAGCGGCGTGCGGCCATCGGCCCACGCTGCCCGGATGGGGGAGCTGAGGTCGGCTCGTAATCCTGGGATGAGGATTCGACGCGGAGACTGGGGCCCTGAAAATTCGGAACGCCCTGGCGATCCATGCAGCGGGGAGAACCCGCGTGGACTGCGTACCAGGCCGAGCGCCGACGGCGTGGGGAGACCGACGAGGACCCCTTCGAGGCGTACGACCCGTTCCGTCAAGGCCGCAACTGACCCGTGAGACCGAAGCGTTCAGGAAACCGAACGCCCTAGCGGTGATTCCTGCTCGGACACTCCTTGGACGCCCCTCGGACACGCGCACCGGACCAAAAATGCCCAATCCCGCTCTCTTTGTCCCCGTACATTCCGGCTATGACACAGGATCAGCAGCAGTACGAGTCTCCGAACGGTAGGCCGGGGGACTGCGAGGCCCGGTGCGCTCGGCTCAGGCGGCGGCTGGGGATGGTGGCCACGGTCGTATTGGTCGCCGGCGCCGTGGTCCCCGGCGTCACGGTGATCGCCTCGGCCCACGACGGCTCCCACGCCGACCGCGTGGCCGCGCGAGGCATCGGCCCCGACAAGGCCGCCATCTCCGGTGAGCGGGTCTACGGCATCCAGCAGCGCCACCATGTGCTCGGCCCGGTCGACTACTCCGGTGGCCCGACCCCGCCCGTGGGCGGCCCACACCATCCGACCTGGCAGAACGCCAACGGTGACGTCTACGACAGGCCGCTGCGCAACGAACACGCGGTGCACTCCCTGGAGCACGGCGTCGTGTGGGTGACATACTCCGAGAACGCACCGCGGAGTGTGGTGGACGCGTTCAGGAAGAAGGTCGAGGGCGTGCCCTATCGGATGATGAGTCCGGTGCCTGGCCAGGACGCGCCGGTCAAGCTGACGGCCTGGGGCCACCAGCTGGCCGTCACCTCCGCCGACGACCCGCGGGTGGACAAATTCTTCGATGCGTACGTACAGGGGCCGCAGGCACCCGAGCCGGAAGGGCCCGTCACCGGCGGCAGGGCGACCCCATGAGCTAGGCCGTTTCTCTCAAGCGGAGAAACGAAGTTGAGCGGACGATCAATGCCCTGAAGAACGTCCGGGCCGTGCCCACGAGGTTCGACAAGCGCGCCTACCTCTTTCACGGCACTCTCACCTTTCACGGCACTGCCACCGTCGCCGCCATCCGGCTCTGGCTCAGACCGTGATCTGCCCGGACAGACCGGTGGCCTGTCCGGGCGGTGGCACGGGAGCGTCAGTCGAAGGGCGGCCCCGAATTGGCGATCTCGTGCTTGAGGACCTGGCCGTCCTTGATCTCTACGGAAACGCTGGGCGTCGGCGCGATCGCACGCCAGGCGTCCAACGCCTCCTGCGAATCCCAGTACTCGAACATGTTCACGCGGTCCGGCTCGGCCGGATCGGGGGAGATCGACAGGTCGAGGCAGCCGGGCTGTCGGCGCGACTGCGCGACGACGTCGCGGTGGCCCGCAACGAACCTGTCCCGGTCAGCCGGATCCACGTACAACTTCCCCGCGATGATCAGTGCCAATGTGCTCGCCTCTCTCTCGGTGCCCCGGTCACCGTCGCCGCGACGGGGCCCGTTGGACATTGCCTGCACTGACCAGTCCTGGGCGCAAAACTCATCGGCCAGGCCACCGACACCGGACATGATCCGCCGGACAACCCCCTTGTGGGGTGAGTCGGTTGCTACTGGGCCGGGACCCTCGGAGGTTGCGATTTTCGTGGTGCCTGCGGCAGCGTTGGTGGCTTCGGCTTTGGTGGTGCCAGTGCTGCCTGTGGTGGCTTCGGTGGCTGCGGCGCCGCTCGGCTCTGTAGTGGCATGGCCAGGGCGGGTTCGCGGCAGCAGCCGTACGGCCAATATGGCCAGGGCGGCGACGAGCAGGCCGCCGATGCCGCTGATGATGTTCAGACCGTGGGTGAAGGCGGCGCGGGCGGGGTCGAGCAAGAGGTCATGCAGCCAGATGGGGAGGCTGTCCACCGTGGCCATGGCGCCGGGCAGGCTTTCGCGAGCGGACTCCGACAAGCGCGTGTGGTTCGCCACCACGGCCGACCCGCGGTACGGCCGTGTTCTGCGGCGCCATCTCGAAGACGTTCACGGGGCGGAGGTGACCGGTGTCAGCCACGCGCTCGCGGACCGCCGCCGCCTGCGCGCTGACCTGGAGGAGCAGGCCGCCCGGGGGGGGCGGACGTGCTGGCCGTCGAATTGAAGGCGGCGGCCGTGGATGTGGTCATGCGGTGCGCGGCCGAGCGGGGTATCGAGACGGTGTAGGTCGACAACCGGCCCGTCGCGCCCGATGGGACGGCGGTCGATGCCCCTTTCCTCGCCCTGGCCGAGACCGCCCTCGCCCGGCGCCGGGCGTGACGGAGCATCGGGTACGAGGCGCTGTCATCGGGTAGGGGAGGCGCTGTTGTTGCTCGACGACAGGACACGCACGCGTGGTGGACGGCCCTGCCAGGCGGGCGAGGGCGTCCGTTCCGCTGGTCGGCGACCTCGTCGCCCGCGGCCGGTACCCGCACCAGCGGCTCCTCAAGCAGTGGTCCGCCGAGGACGAGGCGCGGTGGCGGTGCAGTCGATGCGGCAGACCGACGTACTCGAACTCGCGGACCGGCCCGTCGACGCCCTCAGCGGTGGCCAGCGACGGCGCGTCTGTCTCGCCATGGTCCTGGCGTAACAGACCCCGATCCTCCTGCTCGACGAGCCGACCACGTTCCTCGACATTGCCCACCAGGTCGAGGTTCCTCGTCATCGCCCATCAGGTTGAGGTGCTCGACCTGTGGCGCCGAGCTGCACGCCCGCGAGGGACACCCCGTGGTGGCGGCCCTGCACGACCTCAACCAGGCGTGCCGGTAGGCCACTCACCTCATCGTGATGCGGCCCGGCGGCGTCGTCCCCGCCCAGGCAGGGCGACCCGGCCACCGTCACGACCGCCGGGCTCGTCGAGGACGTGTTCGGCCTGCCCTGCCGGATCATCGACGACCCGGAGTCCGGCACCCCGCTGATGGTGCCTGTCGCGACCGGGGGGTACGAGAGTGGGGTCCAGGGGGTACGAGGCGGTGTCGGGCGCAAGTGGCAGGCTCCGCAGGTGAGTTGGGGTCGTCACACGCGGACGCGGTGGGGTACGTGAGGCTTCCAGGGATGGGTGCTCAGGGTCGCGCGGACGGGTGCCGGTGATGCGTGCATCGGGGTGTCATGAGGAGCTGTCGGACCTGCTCTCCGGCCGTGGCCGAGTCCTGCGCGGTGGCCGGGAACAGCAGGCGCAGGTCGCAGTGGCCCTCGCGGTACTCGCAGCGCAGGGTGATGCCGTGCCGGTCCATGGCGAGCGGCAGGGTCCGCTGCACGCCGTGCGGCAGTTGTGACCCGGCGAGGGCGATCAGATCCGTCACCATGTCGTCGTGGGCGTCGGCGAGATGGGTCAGCATCGCGGCTTCCTCGACGGCGAGCGGATCGGGTTCGGCGAGCGCGTACTCGTCGAGCTCGACGTCCTGGGTCCCGGCCGTGGTGCGCAGGGTCACGCGGGCCAGGTCGAGCCGCAGCCCTGCGGCGTCCCCAGGCCCCGCCGGAGCGAGTCGGCCGGAGATCGTCACCCTGGCGCGTACGCGGTCGCGGAGCGCCGTCGGTGCGATGTCGGTGAACTCGAGCAGAGCGGCGAGGCTGCCACGCGGGGCGGCGGCGACCTGGGCGGCCAACGGGCTGTCCGCCTGGGGGTGGAGAGTGATCCGCCCCTTGCGGTCCACGGAGTGCATGCCGATCAGGTCGTAGTCCTGGCTGTCCGTGGTGAGCGACAGGGAGACCGCCTGGGCCAGTACGGAGCGGATGCGCTCCGCCGCGGTCTGCTCGGGCACGGAGTTGTCTGCGGCGGCGCTCAAGGTGACTCCTCACGGGACGGGATGGGGGGCTCCGGGGAGGGGCATGAAACCAGGCCCCTTCAATTGAGGTAAGGCTAACCTAACTTTCATTGCTCCTGGGAGTCCATACCGCGATGAGGTCGGCGACGGCGGCCACTTGGGCCCGACTGCCGCAGCAACTTGGCGTACGTGCCTTACCGGCGGCCGCGCAGCAGCAGGTGGAGGAAGTACGGCGTGCCGATCATCGCGGTCATCAGCCCGGCGCCCAGCTGAGCCGGCGCGATCACGGTTCGGCCCAACAGGTCCGCCGCGCAGACGAGTACGGCGCCCAGGAGCACCGAGACGGGAACCACCCGGGCGTGCTGCCGGCCCACCAGGGCCCGGGCCGCGTGCGGTGCCACCAGGCCGACGAAGCCGATGGTGCCCGCGGCGGCCACGGCGGTGGCGCTGAGCAGGACGCTCAGGACGAGGAAGCCCAGGCGCCCCCGGGCCAGGGCGAGCCCCAGGAGTCGGGGCGTGTCCTCGTCGAGCGATACCAGGTCGAGCTCGGTGCGCCGCCGCACGGCGGCGAGCACGCCCACGGCGAGCACGGCCGCGAGCGGCACCACGTCCGGCAGGGTCCGCCCGTAGGTGGACCCGGAGAGCCAGGTGAGGGCCAGCGTCGCGTTGAACGGGTCGGTCAGGATGATGAGCAGGCTGATCAGCGCGGAGCTCCCGGTGGCGACGCCGAACCCGACGAGGACGAGCCGATTCTGCTGGAACCCGCCTCGCGCGGCGAGCCCGAAGACGAGAACGGCACTGAGCGCGGCGCCCGTGAACGCGGCGCCTGCCAGGCTCCAAGAGCCGACGGCGGACACCGTCGTCACGAGGAGCACGGCACCGAGCGCGGAGCCGCCGGAAATACCCAGAATGCTGGGCTCCGCGAGGGGGTTGCGGGTCACGGCCTGGGTGAGCGTCCCGGCCAGCGCGAGGGCCGCGCCCGCGAGGAGCGCCGCGAGGACCCTGGGCACCCGGGTGTCGAGGACGAACGTGATGGCCTGACCGGCTCGGCCCTGTGCCCAGTTCGTCACGTCGCCCAGCAACAGCTTGGTGTCGCCGATGAGTACGGCGGCGATGGTCACGCCGACGAGCGCGGCCACGAGGACGGCGGTGGTGATGAGGAAGCCGGCCCGGCTCCTGATGCGCAGCTGGTCCTGCGCCGCCGCTCCGGCGGTGTCCCGGACTCGCGTGGCCATCACGATCAGGAAGACGGCGCCGACCAGGCTGGTGACGACGCCGGTTGGAACGGCGACGGCCACGTCCGTGGGCACGACGGCGCGCAGCAGCACGTCCGAGCCGAGTACCAGCGCCGCGCCGACGAGAGCAACGACCGGAAGGCTGCTACGCGTTCGGGAGAACGTACGGATCCTGCGGGCGAGAGGGCGGACGAGGGCGGGCGCGCACAGACCGACGAAGCCGATCGGCCCGGCGAGGGTGACGGCCGCCGCGGAGAGCAGCGCCGCGCATACGACCCCCGTGATCCGGGTGGCACGGACCGGGACGCCGAGGCCGCGGGCGGCGTCGTCACCGAGGGCCAAGGCGTCGACCCGGCGGGCGAGCAGCAGGATTCCGATGAGTCCGGCGAGGGCGATCGGCGCCATCTGCAGCACGCCGTCGAACCCGTTCTGGGAGATGCTGCCCTGGTTCCAGTGGTAGAGGCCGTGGGTCTCCTGGGGGAACAGCAGGAGCAGGCCCTCGGTGACGGCGGTGAGGCCGAGGGTGAGGGCACTGCCGGCGAGTACGAGTCGGACGGTGCCCGCGCCGAGGCCCGAGAGGCCGAGCACGACGGCCGCCGCCGCGAGGCCACCGGCGAACGCGATGCCGGAGGAGGCGAACAGCGGGAGCGAGACGCCGGTGACGGCGGTAAGCCCGAGCGCGAGATAGGAACCGGCGTTCACCGCGAGGGTGTCGGGCGAGGCGAGCACGTTGCGGCTGACCGATTGCAGGGCGGCGCCCGCCATGGCCAGTACGGCGCCGACGAGCAGCCCCGCGGTCAGCCTCGGCAGTCGGGAGGCGATGACGACGGAGGCGTCTGCGGGGTCGGCCCGGCCGGTGAGCGCCTTGAAGACCTCGGGTGCGCCGACCGCGGCGGTGCCCTGCGTGAGATCGACGAGCGCGAGGCCCACGACGAGGAGCACCAGAGCGGCCGTCACCGCGACCGCGCCGGTGCGTGACGTGGCCACCGACGAACGGGGGGCGGGGGCGGTTGCGGTGACGGCCATGGTGTTACTTCTTCGTCAGCGCGTCGACGACGGCGTCGACGTACTGCCCCATCGACTCGGGACCGCCGAACATCCAGATGCCGTCGGGCAGTCGGTGGACGTTGCCCTTCTTCACGAACGGCAGGGACGTCCACACGGCGTCCTTCTTCAGCGCTCCGTTGAACGGCGTGCTGGCCTTGTCGCCGTCGTTGCCGATGTAGGCGAACTGCACGTCGCCGAGCTTGGTGAGGCCCTCGACGTCGGTGGCGCCGAGGCCGTAGACCTTGTCGCCCTTGACCTTCCAGGCGTTCTTCAGGCCGATCTTCTCGCTGACCGCGCCGATGAGCGAGCCGCTGGTGAACGGCCGGACTGAGACCTGGTTGGAGGTGACGTAGCCGTCGGCGAAGGCGTACTTCGCGCCGCCCATACCGGCGTCGGCGAGCGCCTTCTTGCCCTCGGAGAGCTTCGCGTCGAACTGCTTCTTGAGCTTCTCGGCCCGCTCGGTGGTGCCGGTGGCCTTCGCGATGACGTCGAGGTTCTCGGTCATCTGCCCGATCGGGTCGGAGGCGTCGGCGGACTGCGTCACCAGGACCGGGGCGACCTTGCGCAGCTGCTTCACGGCGGCGGGCTTCAGGTCGCTGGTGGCGACGATGAGGTCCGGGGACAGGGAGGCGATGGTGTCCATGCTCGGCTCGCCGCGCGTGCCGATGTCCTTGGGCTTGTTCTTGAGCGGGGCGGCGGTGTTCCAGGTCTTGTAGCCCTTGACGTCGGCGACGCCGACCGGGTCGACACCGAGCGATATCAGGCTCTCGACGTCGTTCCATTCGGTCCCGACGACCTTCTTGGCGGGGCCGTCGAGCTTCACCTTCGTGCCGGTGGCGTCGGTGAGCGTGATGGGCTCGGTCTTCTTCTTGACGTCGCCGTCGGCGGCGGGTTCGGTCGTCCCACAGGCGGACAGGGCGAGCGCCGCGGCGGTTGCGGCGGCCGTGGTGAGGAGGAGGCGTCTCATGAGCGGGTGCTGAGCCTTTCGGTTCGGGTGTGGTGTCGGCCGATCGCGCGGGTGCGCAGCCGGTCGGTCAGGGGATCGATGTCGACCTCGATGCGGATGCCGTAGGTGTCGGTCAGCCGCTGCGGTGTCAGTACGTCCTCGGGGAGGCCGTCGGCGATGATCCGGCCCTCGTGCAGCAGCACGATTCGGTCGGCGACGGCAGCGGCCTGGTCGAGGTCGTGCAGGACGACACCGACGGCGATCCCGTGGTCGTCCGCCAAGTCCCGGATCAGGTCGAGGAGTTCGACCTGATACCGCAGGTCGAGGTAGGTCGTGGGCTCGTCGAGGAGCAGTACGCCGGTCTCCTGCGCGAGGCAGCCGGCGAGCCACACGCGCTGGAGCTGACCCCCGGAGAGGTGCTCCGCGCCGCGTTCGGCGAGTTCCGTGACGCCGGTCATGGCCAGCGCACGGTCCACCGCGGCCCGGCCACCGGGGTCTGCCTTGCCCCAGCGGCCCCGGTACGGGTAGCGGCCGAACTCGACGACGTCCCGCACGGTCAACCCACTGGGCGTGGGGCGTCCCTGCGTCAGCAGGGCCACGCGCCGCGAGAACTCACGCGGGGACAGCGCGAGTCCGTCGGTGTCGGCGTCGATGACCAGCGTGGCGCTCCTGGGCCGCTGAAGCCGGGCCACTGTGCGAAGCAGCGTCGACTTCCCGCTTCCGTTCGGACCCACCAGGACGGTCACTTCGCCGGGCCGCAGCGCCAACGACGCGTCGTGCACGACGTCGACATCGTCGTACGCCACGGTGACACCCGTAGCCGACAGCTCATGACCGCGGGGACGTGTGACCGCGCTGGTCTCTTCATCAACCTTCACGCGCCGAAGGTTAGCCTAACCTTACAACGCACTGAAGAGGGGGCTGGGTGGCCGATGGCAAGACGAAATTTCGCCAGACTGCGAGACGATTTACCTCGTGCAGCCGCTCGGCGCTGACACGAGTCCCTCTGCTCGTCGCTGCTGACGGACTCGATGAGCCCGTCAGACGCATACGGCTCGTCCGACGGGTGGCGGGCGGCGGGAGCTCAGCCTTCGAGGGGGCGCACGTACTTCGGCTTGTCGGTGCCCGAGTCGTAGAGGAACACGGGCACGGGGTCCCCCGATTCGGGCGCTGGCGGCCGACGTTCACTCCGCAGATCGTGCCGAGCCGTTCCAGGTCGGTGGAGAGCCCCTCGAACGTGGCGACTTTCTGCGGGTACTTGGGGTAGTTGAAGCAGCTGGCGTCCACGACGATCTCCTTGTTGAGCGGGTCGCCGATGAGCATCTCGACCTTGGCGTACTCCTCGGCCCAAGGGGACGCTGCACGGGAGGTCCCCCCAAGACGCTCTCGCGCAGCGGCTGGTCCGTGACCGTCGCCTGACCGGCCGCACCACGCACGACGCCCGTCCCCTTCTGGTGGCGGGCAGGGAAATGCTCTTCTCCTGACGCCCAGAACGCCGACAGGCCCCGCACCCCCCCGCTGGGGGAAGGGTGCGGGGCCTGCCGGGTCCCGGCGGAGCTTAGGAGGCGCGGCCTCGGCTGGAGACGGTGCCGCAGCCCACCGGCTTCTTCGTCTTCTCGTTCCAGCGGCACATCTGGATGTAGATCTTGGTGCCCTTGGCCCGCTTGAAGGAGACCGGGTCACAGCCCGAGTCGCCTCCGTCGAGTTCCTTCTTCATGTCGCTCTTGTTGCTCTTGGACCAGATGCGGCCCTGGACCTGGTGGCCGTCGGCGTCCGTGTCGCAGACGTCGAAGCGCTCGGGCCCGGAGAAGTACAGGCCCTGTCCGTACTTGGTGGTCTTGGTGTAGGTGAAGGAGTCCACCCCGGCCGCCATGGCCGGTCCGGAAGCGAAGACGACGGTGGCGGCCGTGGCCGCGGAGACGGTGCCCAGGGTGGCGATCCTGGAAATGATGCCCTTCGTCAAGGGTCCCCCTTTAATCACTCACGCGTTCGATCGTCGCGCCCAGGTCAGTAGATCACACGCGGGAGAACGGGTGCAGGGTTTTTGTCGATGGATGAAGTACGGGGAGACGGTGACTCCGTACCGGTGGCGATAGGGAACAGCCCGCAGGAGGACCCCACCGGTCGGCGACCGGCGGGGTCTTCTCATATCGCCTTTCGGGAATTACGGGGCAGCTCTTAGGTTCGCCATCGGGCGACCCCGGGGTGATTCACCCGATTGGCCGAGCTCGGCACGAAATTGACCACATGGGCGCGCACTCTCGTTCCATGAGCACTACACAGATGGATCGCCCCAAGCGGCGGGCCGTTTCGCGAATATTCGCGGTCGGCACTGCCCTAGGGATTGCTCTTGCGGCAGGGTCAGCGACGACCGCATCCGCCATGGCCGCGACGCCTGCTCCACACGTCGCCACACAGCCCACGGCTGCTCAATCGCCGCCCGGCGGGGACGGCGACGACTTCCAATGCGTCATCGTCCTGCTCTGCAATTGACGGATATCCCACATGGGCGAACGAGCGCTAGTGGCCGCCTCTCGGGCAGCGCGGTTTCGGAGTTTGGAGCTGTGGTGTCGTAGGCGCTGATGGATGGTGATCGTCGCCGTACGTCTTGCTCATGGGGTATCCCCAGGGTGGGGGACTGACCGCTGAACTGCGGGCGGCGGGGCCTGTGGTTCAAAGGCGCTGCGAGCCGACCGAAGCTAGGACGAAGCCGGGTTCTCGACGCGAGCGGGCCAACCGACCCATCTCTCCCGCCGCCAGCGGGAGTTCATGCCCACCGATTCCGAAGCCAACGATCACGTTCGGAAAGCGGATGGCTTGTCAGTTCTGCCTTGACCAGCCGGGGGATACGGGCGGCTGTGGTGCCAAGGCCCGAGGGGCCGGTGGGGACGGCGAACCGGTGGGCGGCTGGGGGAGCGGGTGGTGCTGCGGTGCCGGGGTCGTGCTGCCACCACCAGGCGACGGAGGGGATGGGCAGGGCCTCGGTGGAGTTGTCACGGGGGGTGTCGCGCCAGCCGCCCGGCCGGAACGCGCGGCGGCCTCGGCGGCCGTTGAGGTAGACGTAGCGGTCGGTTTCGAGCGACCAGTCGAGCACGCCGCGAACGTACTGTGCGAGGCCGTCGACGTAGGCGGTGAGCTCTGGCAGTTCGACGTGCAGCCGTTCCCGTAGCCTCAGGAACAGCGTCATGATCCATCCGGTCCCACATGACGATCGCTCGCTCGTACGCCTCGTCCTCACCGCAGCCGTACTCCTGTCGCACCGCGTCGATGAGGTTGAACCCGTCCCCGGTCCGCTCGGTCTCCTTGCCGTGGGAGATGAAGTCGGTTACCCAGTCGCAGAGCGTTGCGGCGGTCTCGGTGATCGCGCGGACTCGCCGATCGTCGGCCAGATGGGGCGGTGGTGGGCAGCCGTTGCACATGCCGGCCACTTCGACGAACACCATCGAGCCGCCGCTGAAGAGGCGCACCAGCGTGTAGTCGTCCAGGCCGGGGCGCTGGCCACGGGCCACGAACCCGGCCTTGCGGACCTCGGTGAGGAGGTAGCCGTACATGAGGCTGGCGAACCGCGCACCGTGCACGGGGGACGACGCGACATCGAGGCGCCGGCGCAGGTCCCGCAGGGCCATCCCGTAGCGGTCGTCGCCGTACACCGGTGTCTCCGGGACCTCCGTGCAGCGCAGCATCCGTACGCAGGCGTCAGCGAGTTCGCCCGGGCGCTCCCCGAGGGGGCCCTCGTCGCAGTACTCGTCGTCGAAGGCGAAGGCCCACAGGGTGTAGTCGGAGAAGATCTGCAGCAGGTCCGGGCGGGCGGCCGGGGCCATCCGTCCGGCGAGCCCTCCGCAGTCGGTCTGTGCCATGCGGGCGCGCTCGCCCTCGTCGCTGCATAGCTGGTACTCGTGCATCCATGCCAGGGACCGGGCGTCCGCCTCGGCTGCCAGCGGATGGACGGCAGGCCCGAACGGGGCGTAGAACGCGGGCAGTTGGCGTGGCTGGGCATCGGACTCCCTCGCCTGGCCCCCGGACGGTGCGTCGGTGCCGACTGGGGGGCGTGCGGTGAGGGCGTTGAGGGCGAGTAGCCCGTGCACGTCCGCCAGGACCGGGAAGTCGAACGGCAGCGGCCGGGGGCCCGCCTGGTCGGGGATCGACGTGAAGCCGCCGTGGTCGTGCTGCTTGCCGAGGAGCCAGCGGGCCGCGTGGTCGGCGACCGGTCGTGGGCCGTGGCGGACGATGACCGGGACGGCCTGCGCGGCGGACAGCGCATCGCTGTCCGCCCCGGGTCCCTGTCCCCAGCCGCCGTCCTCGTTCTGGGTGTCACACAGGCGCTGCATGCTGGTGTGGATCGCCTGCTCGACGCGCGGTCCGGGCTCTGGCACGCGCGAGAGTGCGTCGAGGACCCGGTTGATCACGCTGGACTCGCTCAGCGACCAGGCCCGCTCATACGTCCCGTCGCCCCCCTGGCGGTCGAGCAGAAAGCGCACCGAGGCATCGAGTAGCTCGGCATGCCGGGCCCAGTAGGGGCTCAGGGCGATGACGGCGCCCGCGGTCATGTCGACCTCGGACGGATGTCCCCGCACGTAGGTGGGGAAGCCGCCGTCCGGCCCGGCCATCCCGACCAGATAGCTCTCCGCGCGGCGGAGCACCTGGTGGTAGCGGCCGGGGTCCACGGCGTGCAAGAACTCCATGCAGCGGCTGGTGTCGTCCACGTCGGTCTGGGAGGTCTCGGAGCAGTACCCCCAACCGCCGTCGGCCCACTGCCTGTCGGCCACCCAGTCGGCCATACGGCGGACGACCTCCGGCGCCTGTCCGGCCGCCACGAGAGCCGTGCCGGCCATCGCGGTGACGAAGACGCCCTGCGAGGTGACGAACTGCACCCCGCCGTCAGGCCGGCGGGCACCGGCCACCGCGGCCAGTCCGCTGGCCATGAGCGGGCCGTGCGGCTGGAAGGTGTGCAGCGCGTGCAGAGCGATTAGATGCGCGAAGACGTTGCCCTGCCAGACCCGGGCCGGCGGCGCGGCAGTGAGCCTGCTCACCAGGAACGCCTGGTCGACTGGGTCGGCCCGACCGTGAGCGTGGTCGTTCAGGATGTTGGCGGCGCAGAGCACCAGCTCGGTCCACACCGCCTGACCACGGTACGCGACCCCGGGCCCGTCATCGAAGGAAACCAGACCGAACAGCGCGAACACCGTCCGCAGCAGCCGCCGTTTACGCTGCCCGGTCCCGTGCTCGAACGTCGCGCAGAAGGCTTCCGCTCGGCGCACGTCCGGACGGCCGAGCACCGCCTCACGCAGAATCTGACTGCCTTCATCATCGGGCTGCGCCCGCTCCACGTACGCGAGTACTTCATCCCGTACAGCGGACAACGACTGCTCCGCCCGCAGCAGTTCCACCAGCAGCGCCGACTCCGCGACCCGGCTCGCGCACGCGTCCTCGATAGCACCATCGGCCCGCACCCGCTCGGTGATGCGCCCCGCAAGCCGACCACGATTCCCCTCGGACATGCCTGCCACCGTCCCCTCCACGACAAGACCGCCACACGCCTACAACTGAACGTGATCTCCCGAGCGGACAGCGTTTCCACCTCTCATGTCCGGCCTTCACTCCAAGAGGTGAGGTGACCTGTCGCCAGAGCTCCCTTGGGCGGCAAATGCTTTGAAAACGTGGGCAGTTGGGTCTTCTCCACCGTGCTCAGCCCCCAGTTGCTGGGGCCTTCGTCATCACTTGAGCCGTGGTCGGCCGTCTTCACCTGGCGCCACGGCGGCCCTTGGGCCATCGAGCTTGGTCGCCCCGGGAGAGAGCCGGGAGGGAGGTGACTGCGGTGCATGCGGCTGGCCTCTGAGGGCCGCCAGCCGACGCTGACGCCGCCGCCGTCGACTCCCCGTCCCTCGCCGTGCTGTGGGCCTGGCTTGCCGCCTGGGAAGAGGCCGGGCGCCCGGCCCCGGAGACGTACACGCTCTCGCTCGTGCGCTACGACGACGACCAGGGCACCAGCGGACGGATTCTCCGCCTGACCCAGCCGTGTCCCCTCGGGGAGGACTGTCAGTGGGTACGGCTAGGTTGGATCACATGAGTTCCGGCCTGACTGTCCACCTTCTCGATTTGAACGCAACGCGAGCCATAATCGGCTCGCGCGACGAACAACTCCTCGAGGTCATACGCACAAACTTCAGCGACCAACTGGACCATGACGATGACTGGTTCAGTAGTGAAATCGAGGACGGAGCCCCAACCGCCTACGAAGCACTGCGCACTGTGGTGAACGGCGGGCCCTTCAGCGACAATGAGGACCACGCGTTTCAGTACGCGTATGCCTACAAGCTGCTCTGCTCACTGACCGGGGCGTTCCTCAACAACTCATGTTTCTCGCCCTTCAAGGGAGATTGGCTCTCCGTGGTCGACCAGGGATTGCGGGATCTGCGGATCACCGCCGTCTCGTTGGAGGACTTCTGGCTCGGCAGCCTCCCTCAGGAGCTGCCGCGAACCCACATCCCCTCCTCCGGAGAGTGGACGCCGGAGCAGATCACCCGGGCCCTGCAGCAATTCGAGGAGACCAAGGCAGCCGACCACGCGCCACCGCTCGAGCCCGAGGTGGTCGACGCAGTGATGCAGTGCCTCAACTGGATGCGGCACGCCGAGCAACAGCCCGGCTTCGGCATCATTGGATTCGTTTCCTGACCGACCGCCGCGCCCCGCCCGAGGTGAGCTGGGTCCCGGCGTCGCACAGGCCGGAGTTGGGTGTGGTCGGGCGGGCCGTAACGGCCCGATGGCCTCTCGCCCCGGAGACGGGATGAGCCTTTGCCCTATTCGTAGGCCCAGGCGCGGCCGGTCCGGCGGTATTGCTCTAAGGGCTACCCGTAACGCCTGGGCACGGAGCTGGCCAGGGTACGGAAAATACGGAAACTGCGTCGCTGCCGAGTGCGTGGTGCCGGTATCGTCCGGTCTCCCGACCCGCCCCGTACCGGCGGCCCACGTTCAGAGAGCGATGCAGATGACCAGCCAGCAAGCAACGACGACCCTGTGGCGCCCCACCGGCCCCAAGGAGCTGGACCTGGTTCGGGAGCTGAACTGGCGCGCCTGGCCGCCCCGGCTGCCGGAGCAGCCGATCTTCTACCCGGTCCTCAACGAGGACTACGCGGTCAGGATCGCGCGGGACTGGAACGTGAAGCACGATGGCGCCGGTTTCGTCACTCGTTTTGAGGTCGAGTCGGAGTTCTTGAGCCGGTACCCCATCCAGCAGGCCGGCGGGCAGACGATCCTCGAGCTCTGGGTTCCGGCCGAGGAGTTGGACGACTTCAACGCCCACATTGTCGGCGAGATCCAGGTGGTTCACGAGTTCCGCTGAGGCGGGGAGGCCTGCTGGCCGGGCACGCTACGGTGCGATGATCCCTGACGTGGCTGGTGTGATCACGGCGTCGGCGCCGTCCTGGATAGCCCCGTTCACCGGGCTGAGCCCATGTGCCTCCGGGAAGTTGGTGGCCGTGCTGCGGCGCGAGGGTGCGGACGCGGTCCGCAAGGGTCGGCCGTGGGGCCTGTCCCTAGCGGACCGGGTGTTGCTGGTCGCGGCGTACTGGCGCGCAAACCTGACGATGCGCCAGCTCGCACCGCTGTTCGGGGTGTCGCCATCCGCGGCGGACCGCGTGATAGACCGTCTCGGACCGTTGCTCGCGCTCCAGCCCCGCAAGCGGTTCGCCAAGGACACTGTGCTCATCGTGGACGGCAGCTTGGTCCCCACCCGCGACCACACCGTCGCCGAGCAGTCGAAGACATCTCATGTCGCTGACGGGTCGAGTCGAGGATCAGGCGCGGGTTTCAGGGCTGCTGAGAAAGCCGGACCGGGGTCGTATTGCTGTCGACTCTGGAGGCAGTGATAGAGGCGGCCATTCTCTGGGGGACCCGAGTGCCGCAAATGCTCGACTGCCAGTGTTCGTGCAGGTGGGCGACCTGACGAGGTCAGGGTGGCAGTGCGACAGGTGTGGTGCAATCGCTGAATCGGGCGATCCGTGTTCGCCGTCATTCAATCGAGGCGTTTGACAGCGAACCCAGCCGTTCAGGATTTCTTGTCAGCGAACCTGGTCGCTCTTCGGCCCGATGCCTTTGATCCTGGTCGGAGTTCCGTCCGGGGCGAACGAGTGGTGGAAGGTGAAGGCGTGCGGCGCGGAGCCGTGGTCGTGGAGGTGTTCCAGCCTGGAAACCCCGTCCTGCCAGGTGGGTATCACGCCGTCGGAGACCCACCAGCACACGTAATTCGGGTGTCCTGTCCTCTCGAACCAGTCGTAACGCCTGTTCAGCGCCTCGCGGTGCAGACCGGTGTAGATGGCGTCGAAGGCGGGGCGCAGGTCGGTCCAGAGTGAGAGGGTCGAGTCCAGGGCGATGGTTTCCACCGTATGGCCCTTGCCGTACCAGGTCGGTACGGCAAACTCGCCCCATGCACCCCAGTCCAAGTCGAAGTGTGTGCCCCGGCCGCCGTCTGCCGCTTCAGCACGAGCGAGGTATCCGGGGTGCTGGCTGATCTTCCGGTAGATGGCCTTGCCGCTGTCGTGGAGTTCGCGCGTGAGAGGTGCGGGATCGGCGAGAGGTGACTTCAGGACGCCGAATGTGTACAGAGCAAGATGGGGCATGCGTCTCTCCCTGGTTGGGGGTGCCTGGTGTGGACCCGGTTCGGTGGCTTACGCATGGGGCAAGGATTCGTGGGGCGTGACCAACTCATCCCGTCGCGGGTGGCTCAGCCTGAAGGAACCCCTGCGTGACCGTTCGCGATCGCCGAAGACCAGGTGAAGGTAGCTGCCTCTGCGAGCCATGTCGAAGTTGCGTTTTCCCTGTCCAAGTGGCCTCTTGCACAGGCCCTTTGCGGGGCGACGCCAGCGGCGTCGACCGGGTTGGATGACGCAGCGACCGGGTTCGCTGTCAAAGGACAATCCGTGCTGACGGGGTCTTCATGTGCGTGCGTTGAGGGTGGCCATGAGCTGGCGATTGGCCGCTCGGGCGGCGACGAGATCTTCTTCGCGTTCGGATAGCTCGGCGGTCAGGTCCGCGTTGTGCTGTTCAAGCTGGGTGATCCGCTCCTGGAGTGCGTGGATGTCGGTGGGGGCACCGAGGCCCGATTCTCGCCAGGCCCGCTCGCCCAGGGCTCGTGACAGGGTCTCTTCCGGCTGGCGGATCCGGGCGGTGAGTCGGCTGTCGCGGTCGTTGGCGTTCGCGACGTCTGCCCGCAGCGGCGACAAGGTGACGCCGTGCCCCTCGTCGGCCTGTGGCTGTGTCTCGGCGGCTTGGATCCCCTGGAGCAGGTCGCCGTGGCGATAGAAGAAGCTGCGGTCCAGGCCGGCTCGACGGGCGATGCCGGAGACACTGACGGGTTCGCCTGCGGCGAGTGCTTCGCGCAGGGCGGCGCGAGCCCGTTCGCGGCGCCGGAATGTGGCGGCCTGGCGGCCGTCGTGCGGGGAGGGCGTCATGAGCTGAGTCCTGGCTGGAAGCCGGGGCGGGGCTGACGGACTTGGGGCATGCCGAGGTGGATCGGGCGTCGCCCTCGGCGGACGAGTGCGATGGCTTCGTCGAGGTGGGCTCGTTCCTCCGGCAACAGGTCGTCGAGGTCGGTCTTGACCCGGCGGATGAGTCGACGGACTCGGGTGATCCCCTCGTCGGACGGCATGGCTTCGGCCTTCGCCCAGTCGTCGGCGTCGAGGGTCGTGGCGAGGCGTTCACGGTTCCGCAGGAGGTCGCTGAGATATGCCTCGAGGTCGGGGAGGGAGGAGGCGTCGGTGCGGAAGTGACCGCAGCCGATGCAGCGGAAGCGGACCGGGCAGTCCTTGCCGCCCGCGGCGACGTTGGAGGGTTCGGTGCCGCGACTGCCTACCCGCAGCTCTACTGCCGGCCGAAGGGGCTGATCTGCCACGGGCCGCAGAGACGGCCGAGAACGCTTCGGCGAGCACACGAGCCGGACGGCACGCCAGGAGACTGTTCGAGGCCGTGCATGCCCTGACCGACACCGGCCGGAGCCTGAGCGCCGTGGCCCCGGAGCTTGGCCTGGACCGCCGCACGGTGCGCAAGTACGCCCGCGCCGGCACCTGGCAGGAGGTCATGCGCCGCCCACCTCGCAAGCCCTCCATCCTGGACCCCTACCCCGACTACCTGCAACAACGCTGGACGAGGGAGAACACAACGCGACGATCCTGCACCAGGAACTCCATCCACGATGAGCACGGTGTCCTTGCTGAACTGCTTGCGGGGCTGCAGCGCGAGCCTCGGTCCGAGGTGGTCGATGATCCGGTCCGCCGCCGACTTTGAGATTCCGAACAGCGGGGCAAGCTGGCGCGGTGTCAAGTTGGTTCGCCAATACGCCGCAACCAGCAGCACCCGGTCCTCCAGTGGTAGGCCCACGGCCGGCCTCGCCGTGGATACCCGGCGTGGCATCTGCCGTGCCGTGCTCTCAGCCCTCGGATCCTTCTGCCGTGGCGGTGCCCGTTTCCCTCGCCCATCGCTGGCTCCAGGCATCCAGCGGGCTTAGCGCCTCGACGAGGTCCTGGCCGAGTTTGGTGAGGTGGTAGCCGTCACTGTGCAGGATGAGCAGGCGGGCGTCGGTCAGTTCGTCGAGCCGGGTGCTCAGCACGCTGGAGGACATGCGCTCGCACCGGCGCTGCAGTTCGCGGAAGCCTGCCGGGTCTTGATTGAGTTCCCACAGGATGCGCATCGCCCAGCGCCGCCCGAGCAGGTCAAGTACGGCCATGATCGGGCGGCCCGACTCGGACCCTCGGACCGGCACCCCCGGCCGTGGCGCTCTGGCTCCCATACCCACTCCTTGCGCTTCGGTTCTCGAAGCATCATACTGATTCGAAAATCGAAGCAGGAGGTGCAGCATGCCGCGCATCGAACCGCTCACCCCGCCGTACCCTGCCTCCGTCGACCAGGCACTGCGCCGTTGGATGCCTCCCAACGTGCCGCACGAGCCGCTCACGCTGTTCCGAGTACTGCACCGCAACCCAGAGTTGGCCTCACGGATGTTCGCCCTGGGTGCCGGACTCCTGGGCCACGGACTCCTCCCCGCCATCGACCGTGAGATCGTCATCGCCCGTGTAACCGCGCGCTCCCACTGCGCGTATGAATGGGGCGTGCACGCCGCGACCCTCGCCCAACAAGCCGGACTCAGCCTCGAACAGCTGCAGGCAACCACCGACATCGACCCCGCGGCCAACAGCTCGTGGCCGCCCCGCCATGAAGCACTGCTCCATGCAGTCGACGAACTGCACGAGACAGCGCACCTCTCGCAGTCTGCTTGGCAGGCCCTGCGCACCCACTACGAGGACGCGCAGCTGCTCGAACTTCTCGTGCTGACCGGCTGGTACCGCACCATCAGTTACCTGGCCAACGGGCTCCTCCTGGAGGAGGAACCCTGGGGCGTTCCGTTCCCGGAACGAGGACCGAACCCCGCACGTGCCGGCCGTTGACCGACATTGCGGGACAACTCTCAGGGCGTCCTCAGTGCTGCTGACACCGGGGGAGTCCAGCATCCCGATGCACACGCCGGCGTAGTGACCCGGGTCAACGACGAGGTCGTAGTACGCCTCCTCGCCTTCGTGGAATCAATGGCTGCCGGCCCGGAGTACGGGGAGAGTACCGGCAAGTCTCAACGAACCTGGAGCGGTTAACCGACCGACCCGACCGAACTCCCGGTCAAAGAGCCGAAGCTGACGCCAGGGGCTGGGGATTGCGTTGTGGTTATTCAGGGGCGCCGGGTGGTCCCGGCGACGGCGCGCTCAGCTCAGCTGGTGGGAGGGAGTTGCCGAGCGAAGCGGCGGACGGCACCGGTGAAGGCGTCCGGGTCGTCGAAGTTCGCGAGATGTCTTGCCCGCGGGATCAACTCGACGCGAGCATGGGGATGTGCACGGGCAAAGTCCGCCTCACCAGCCCGGAAGACGGCATCCTTCTCACCGTTCAGGATCAGAACCGGAGCCTCCACAAAACGCATCGCACCCGCGTCGAAGCGTCCCAGTACCTCGCCCCAGGCTGCGGGCAGAGTATGGAAGGCATAGCCGGAATGGATGGTCGCCTCCACCACTTCTGGCGGATAGAGCCGCCGCAGCAACCGGTCGTTCCACTGTGCCAGCCGATCCGCCGGTATACGAGGGACCAGCCTGGCGATCCACCGATACGGCGCTGCCCAGAGGCCGTGGGTGGAGGCGCTGGCTCCCGCGAGGATCAGCCCTCGCAGTTGTTCTGGACGACGCCGCGCGAACTCCAACGAGGCGTATCCGCCGAGCGAGTGCCCGACGACTAGAGCCGGCCCACGGTCGAGCGAATCCACCGCGGATGCGATGACCTCGGTCGCACTGCTCAGGCTCCAGGGTTGAGCCGAGCGGTCCCCATGGCCGGGCAGGTCGACGGCGACCACCGGGAATTCGTCCCGGAGTGCAGCGAGCTGCACGCTCCACTGTCCCGCGCTGAAACGCGTCCCGTGAACGAAGACTATGGGCACTGCATCCGCTGCCGTCATCAGTTCCCCCAGGTGGTACCGTCCCGCCGACTCTACCGGCGCGGTCTCCCTCACGATCAAGGAGATGCCGGAAGGTGCTCAACGCCAACTGTGGTTCAACTCATACGAGTTCATCGGTGGGCCGTCGTCGGTAGTGGCTACGCCGGGCCGTTGCCTGGTGGCGCCTGCGCCAGATGGACCAGTGCAGCAGACGGGTCACAGAGATGGTCGGTGGCTGGAAGACAGCGGTGAGCAGGGGGGATCTCCGGGACGGTCAACGTGATCGGATCGCGGCTGCGGGCCGGGGGATGCGGATCGGCGGACCGTCCGGGGCCGCGTCGGCGGCGACGGCTGCCAGGAAGGCCAGGGTGAGCATGGCGAGCGTGATGTGCCGATGCCATGGGGTCCAGCCCGTGCCGGTGGTCACCTAAGTGCCTGACCTGGTGGTGGTCGAGCCCGGCCTGGCTCTTGGCGGCCTGGAAACACTCCTCGACGCTCCAGCGGATGCCAGCGATGCGCACCAGCTCCGGCAACGGCACCTTGGTGGGCGACCAGCACAGGTAGAAGGCGAGTTCGCGGGTGGTCCGGTTGCAGCGAGGGGGGGAGGCATGCCGGGATCGGTACCGAAGCGCTCGGGCCAGCGGCGCCGAGGTAACAAGAGCGACGGCCCGACCCTCACCAGGCTCCCGGCGGAGCAGCACCTCAGCCCTCGCAGGCTGCCGAGGAGTGGCACCCGATCGCAGCGGACTGGTACGCCTCCCTGGAGTGCTGGGAGGTCTGGCGGGAATTGGGGACGGAGCGCAGTAGCCATGGCGAGGGTTGCGACGATGAGAAGGACTGGCAGCACGAACAGCCGGCGTCGCCAGTCCGCCACGTCGACCAGGGCGGCGGAGAGGAACATGCCCAGGATGCCGCCACCGCCACCGCCACCGCCACCGCCACCGCCACCGCCACCGCCACCGCCACCGCCACCGTCAGCGACGCCGGTCCACACGCCAATTGCCGGGCGGGCGTTCCTCCTCAGGAAAGTGGGGGTGATGACGCGAGGGTGATCAGCATGATCATCGCCGTGCCAATGCCGCTGTCCGCGTCCTCGCCTCCCCGAAGTGCAGGAACCACCAAGTCGCCTGCTCTGAAAGGCGCTTCTCAGACACCCTCTGTCCAGTCCTGGCGATCGTGGTCCCTGGGCCCAGCGTACTGTTCGTGATCGGGCGGGCGTTGGCGCAAGGGCGCGTCATCGCAGTGGTTTCCGACGGCGTGTGGGGCTGGTCGCGGCGGCCGCACGGGGCGGATTGCCCGTTTGCCTCAGGGCTGTCTGTGGTCGGTGGAGTCGGCGGGCTCACGATGGTCGGCCTCGGTGTCACCGTCGCCGCGACGGGCCGTAAGGACCGACTTCACACAGGCCGGGGCGGAGCCAGGGAACGATCTCCGCTCATGTGATTCGTCGGGCAGGTGCCCTGGTTTCCCGGCGGTGGCGGAGTCTGGCGGCCAGGACGGCGACGTCGTCCTCCGCCTGGTCGGCGCCGCAGTGTTGGAGTACCGCATCGAGGAATTCGTCCAAGTCGGTCGACGACGCCAGCCGGAGCCCCGCGAGCCGGCCAAGGGATGCGTCGATGTCCTCGTCACGCCGTTCCACGAGGCCATCGGTGTAGAGGAGCCACACCTTGTCGGGGCCGATGTCGCGGGAGGTGAGCTCGTATCCGCCGAAGCCTGTGCCTAGGGGTGGCCCGGTGGGCACGTCGACGATGTGGGCCGTGCCGTCCGCGTCAAACACGACAGGGGGAAGGTGGCCGGCGCTGGACAGGGAGCAGATGCTGCGTCCCGGGTCGATGAGGGCGAGAAGGCAGGTTGCGGGGCGGCTTGTTGCTGAGTCCGAGATGGCCCTGTCGAGTTGGCGCAGGACGCGGTGGGGTGGAAGGTCGGTCGCCGAGAAGTAGCGCAGCATCGAGCGGTAGTTGCTCATGTCGACCGCGGCCTCGACTCCATGGCCCATGACGTCGCCCATGACCAGGAGAGTGCGGCCGTAGTGGAGGCGTACGACCTCGTACCAGTCGCCGCCGACCACCGCGCTGGTGCCTGACGGCAGGTAGCGCGTGGCCAGGTTGATGTTGGGGTGTGGGCTGCCGGGTTCCGCGAGCAGGGCCCGCTGCAGTGTGACGGCGATGCCTTCCGTGGCGGTGAAACGGTGGGCCTTGTCGATGTCGACGGCGGCTCGGCTCGCAAGGTCCCGCATCAGCACCACGTCGTGATCATTGAAGCCTTCGGCGCTGTACGCCCGCGCCAGAGAGATGACACCGATGAGGCAGTCGCGGGCGACCAGGGGCACGGCCAGGATTGAATGCGTCGGCCAGCCGGGCTGCGGCGCGTGCTCCGCGAGGCCTGCATCGGGTATGTGGTTCTGGACGACGGGATACCCCACCGTTGTGCACCGGAAGACCGGTGATTCCGGCGGGAACTTCACCACACCACTGGTGCGGTAGAAGTCGGACGTGTTGAGCAGGGCCGGTCTGCCGGCAGCCGCGACGCGGCGCAGCCTGAGCGGCGCCTGCGGGCGCGGTTCCCCGCCTGCCACCGCTTCGGATGGCAGCAGGTCCACGGCCGCGAAGTCGGCCAGGCGGGGAAAGAGGAACTGCGCCAGTTCCGCGCAGGTGGCGTCCGCGTCGAGGG
Source organism: Streptomyces sp. NPDC002851 (assembly GCF_053591935.1). NCBI lineage: Bacteria > Bacillati > Actinomycetota > Actinomycetes > Kitasatosporales > Streptomycetaceae > Streptomyces > Streptomyces sp. NPDC002851. The sequence goes on from NZ_JBSFUT010000005.1 coordinate 205,087, forward strand.
TGGTGCCGATCCGGGTGGCTGCCTGGTTGAGCAGGCGCAGCCGGGCACGAGCCCGTACGAGCTCGCCTTGCGGGTGCTGTTCGGGAGGCGCCTCGCGCAGGACGCATACGACGCCCATGGTCGCACCGTCGCTTTCGAGGCGATGGTAGGCGCCGCGCCATGAGCGTTGCTCGGGCGAGAGCGCCGAGGTAGCACTGCCGGTGACGGTCAGCTCACGGGATCTGCCGTCGGTCAGCACCTGGAGTACGACGCCTTCGGAGGCGAGGACGGCCACGCTCTCGCTGCTCATGGCCCTGCCCAGAAGGTCGGCAGCGGGCACGCCGGCGATCTCGGAGTAGGCGGCGTTCACGTACAGATAGCGAAGCGGAGGGGCGATGATCGCGATCGCGGCAGGCGAGTTGTCGAGGACACGGCGCACGGCAGCGCCGCCGGATCCCGATGCGAGGGCCGTGGCCGCGGCGTCGATCAAGTCGGCTTCGTCGTGCTCTTCGAAGACCTCGGAGCCCACGCCCGCCTCCTCCGCGGCCCCGGCCTCGGATGGCGTACCCGTCAACACTCAGCTCAGCCGAAGCTGAGATCCGCTACGACCATTAGACATCGGCTCCTCATGGCATGCATGGCAGCAGATAGTGAGAGGCGGGAACCCTCGGTCACACGACCTCCTGCAGCGCGGGAACCGGCAAGGAGTTCGCGGCTGCGGACAACCGCGTGTATGTGCCGCTGGCTGGCCGCCGCTGGCTGATACTCGCCCACCTGAACGCCCTGCCCGGGCCCCGCGCCAGCGGCCCGCCGCCGGCCCCCGCCGCGGCGCTCATGCTGTGCCGACTCCCGGGCCGCTTCCCACTTCGGAGCGAGTTCTTCGAGCAACTCGCCGAAGTGTGCGCGAGGGACGCCGGACAGGGCAGGGTGGGAACAGGCCGCACGGGCCCAGGCTTGCGTCACAACTTGCCCAACCCGTGCGGCCCTTCTCACGTCACGGCCCGGGACGAGGCGCGATACTCGACCAGTGGACTCGATCTACCGCAGTACGACGGGCAGGGAGCTCATCCGACGCTGGTGCCTCGACCAGCTCGCCGCGTGGCCGGTGCCGCACGAACGGAAGACGGTGACCGCCAAGGGCGCACAGAGCCACGTGGTCCTCGCCGGCTTCGGCGCGACGACGGTCGTGTTCGTCCCGGGCACCAACTTCAACGCCGCCGCGTCCCTGCCGCTGGCCACGGCCCTGGTCGCCACCGGCTACCGGGTCCTGCTGGTGGATGTCCCCGGCCAGCCCGGTCTCAGCTCCGGCGAACGCGGTCTGGCCGGCGGCCGGTTGTCCTGGTACGGGGCATGGCTGAGCGAGGTGATCGAGAAGATCACGTCCGAGCCGGTAGCGGTGATGGGCCACTCCTTCGGTGCCGCCATCGCCCTGTCCAGCGACTCTCCCCGGATCGACCAGCTCGTCCTGGCTTCCCCCGCCGGACTGACCAGGCTGAGGTTGACCCCCACGGTGCTGGCCGTCTCGGCCGCCTGGTTCCTGCGGCCCGCACCGACGCACAGCGCCCGGCTCCTGCGCGCCATGCTCGCGCCTGGCCATTCACCCCGCGAGGAACTGGTCAACTGGATGACACTGGTCGCCCGGCACTCGCGCTCCAGCGGGGCGCCCGGCGCTGCCACCCTGCCCACGCGGTCAGTTCCCCGCCTGGTCGTCACCGGGGAGCACGATGTCTTCCTCCCTCCGCGGCGGCTCGGCCCGGCAGTGCGCGCCACACTCGGCGCCGAGCTCGGTGTGGTCTCCGAGGCCGGACACCTCGTGGTCGAAGAGCGACCCGAATACCTGTCCACCTTGCTGGAGAGTCCGGGCCAGCCCGCCTCCGATGCCCCCATGGGGTAGCCGACCTCCGAGTGCCGTGTCCGCCGACCATCCAGGACCCGGGGCCACACAGCGGGGCACTCCTATCGCTCCCCAAGCCGTTGGCCACCAGGTCTCTGCCCTGTGCGGGATGCTGCCGTGCGGGCGCCCAAACCGCCTCCCGCCCTGCCGGAGCCGCGCCGAGGTCCCCTGTCCCCGGCCCGCCTACCGTGGCGCTCATGCGCAGCGACGACCGGCTGCCCTCCGGCCGGGCTGTGCGCCTGATCTTCGCGTGCGCCTACCTGGCCAGCTCCGAACGGCGCCGCGAGATCCACGGCGGCCTCCAGGTTGTGGAGAACTGTTCTGGCCGAACATCAACCCCTACGGCACCTTCCGACTCGACACGGAAGCGTCTCGAACTCCCCCTGTCCGCCACCGTGCCGGGTCCTCGCCACACGGCCGATGGTGCAGTCCGCAGGTCGGGCTCGGCATTATGACGACATGACCGAGACGCGGGGGCTGCTGCCAAGTTGGTGTAACCCTCGCCCCTGGCGGTTCAGTTGGGCAGCTCATCCAGTACCAGCCCCAATGCGGCCGCCAGGTCGATCGTTCGGCGCGGTGTTGGGCACTGCCTGGCCAGGCTGGTCTGGTCGAGGCGGCCGTTACGGGCCTGGAAGAGAACCTTCGCAGCAGGATGCTGGCGTAGCCCGTCCAAGGTGAGCTCGTCGGCGACTCGATGCGCTGTGGCGACCAGGATGGGGAATGCCGACTGCAGATCCGCGGCCCACTCTTGGAGCGCCTCCAACCACCGGTGTGTGTCGGTGTCAGGTGCTGAGGAGAACCGCTCTATCGCCTGAGCCAGTTCCATCCAGGTGGAGTCATGCCAAGGCTTGGACTTCAGGACGGGCAACTGCCACTGGCGCTTGGTGGTCGACCAGTGGTCCGCATGCGCATCTACCGAGTGGACCGTGAATCCTGGGAGACACAGTGCCGTTAGGTTCCAGCCGTGGCAGGCACCGGTGTCGAGGCCGAAGATCCTGCCGTCGAGGATCATCGGTTCCCGGCCGGTTACGTGATGGCCGAACACCACCGGCTTGGCATCGGTGTAGTGGTCGTACCAGTGGCTGTCCGGGAACAGCGTCGTGAGCTCTCGTTCGCCTCTCGTCGAGCCGCAGAGGATTTCCTCCCTCTGGTCGGCCAGCGGAATTCCGGACAGCATCGCGGCGTGGACAACACGGACATGCTCATTCTCAAAGTAGTACGGCAGCGTCCGCATCCAGTCGACCGTTTCGGCGTACTGGTCGCCAAGCTGCAAGCGCGTGATCTCTTGTGCATAGGAGAAAATCCCGCGCACGTGCTTCCGCTCGTGGTTGCCCATGACCACGACCGAGTTGGGGCGCTCGCGAAAGAGCCCCACGACATCACCGGGTGCTGGACCCCGGTCGACCAGATCGCCGACGCTGACCAGCAGGTCGCCCGGTTGGATGTCGACTTCCTCCAGCAGCTTGAGCAGCTCGTCGAAGCAGCCGTGGACGTCGCCGATGATGATGGTGCGCCGCATGCGGGCGATCCTAGGGAGGTATCAGTCTGGCGTACGAAGGATTTTGTGCGATGGGATGAAGTTACTCGGGCATTTCGCTGTCGCACTACGAGTACTACAGCTCCCGCCGGGAGCAGACGTACGAGGGAAAGCGCTACGTCGTCGTGCTCCAGCAGAAACCGGCTGACGGGACAGAGCCTCCCCGGTGCGCCCAAGAACCCGCACAGCCCTCTGACAGCACCCCGCAGGCGACGCGATGGACTGCCGACACCTGCAGGCCCCGGAACTGAACCTCAAGGGCACGCGCACCCACGGCACCGTCGACCTGCGCCACGGCCGTCTCGGCATACTGCACATCCCGACCAGACATCTCGGGCACCGTTTCCACCTCGACGGGCTGGCCACCGTCTACCAGGCCCTCGGCCCCGACGATGACGCCGGGCGCGAAGCTTGCCTCCCAGGTTGCTGGAGCAGCCGCGTCGTGAACCGGCCGGGGATCTCGCACCGTGCGAGTCCCCTAAACCAGCCCCTGTAAGGAGCGGTAAATGACTCAGGGAACCGTCAAGTGGTTCAACGCCGAGAAGGGCTTTGGCTTCATCGCCCAGGAAGGCGGCGGCCCGGACGTCTTCGTGCACTACTCGGAGATCGACAGCTCGGGCTTCCGTAGCCTCGACGAGAACCAGCACGTGGAGTTCGACGTCGTGCAGGGTCCCAAGGGCCCGCAGGCCTCGCGCGTCCGCGCGCTGTAAGCACCCAGGCAGGCTGAGCCTGCTGTGGCTTACCTGACAGAAGAGGGCCAGTACCGGTGAAGGTGCTGGCCCTCTTTCTGTCACACTCAGCGGCTCAACACGCTGCCCGGGCGGCTACTTTGGGTGGCTGCTGGGGCGGTGCTCGCGGATCGGTCGCCAGCCACGCGGCTTCGTTGCGAGGGTTCGGCCGACCCTCGAAATGATCTTGTCGAGGGAGCGTGGGGATCATGCATGATGGGGAGGTGGGGCATCTTTCTGTAGACGTGCGTACGTCACTCCGGTTCTTCGCCTTCTATCTGGCGAACGGCACCATCGACGTGGATCTGCTCGACGGTATTGACTATCGCCCGGCGCTCTTCCAGTTCGGTTCGCCGTTGGAGCAGGTCTTCGCGATCTACGGCAATGTGCTGCAAGTCGACGCAAATGGCCAGGTGTTGAACGACGGCGATGCCCAGTACCGTGCCGCACAGTGGATTCGCGCCTACTGCGACCCCAGCTACCGGGTCGAGCCGCCGTTCCAGGCCTGGGAGATCGAACTTCACGGTCCTTGATCAGTCCGTACCCGCCTGCCCCTGCGGCGTGATCCTCCCCAACGCCTCCCTACTGGACCGGCTGCCGGTGCAGCCCACATCCGAACGCGCCGCGCCGCGACCCGCATCTTGGCTCAGTGCCCTCGGTGGGGCCCTGTCGCTCTCGGTGGTTGTCGCCGTCGTCGTGGCCAACTAGGCCGTTGCCTCTCGGATCATCTGATCGTTGGTTCGGGTGTGGCCTTAACTGACGTGCAGTGGGCGCGGATCGAGCCGTTGTTGCCTGACCGGACGCTGAAACGGGGTGGGCGGTGGCGGGATCACCGGCAGGTGATTGACGCGATCGCGTGGAAGTACCGCACGGGCTCGCCCTGGGCGGATCTTCCTGAGGAGTTCGGCTCGTGGAGGGGCGCCTACACGAGGCTGCGGGACCGGGCCATGGACGGCACCTGGCAGCGGGTGTTCACCGCACTGCTGGCCCAGGCCGACGCGGACGGGGACCTGGACTGGGTCGTCGCGGTGGACTCCACCATCGTCCGCGCCCACCAGCACGCCGCCGGGGCCCGCAAAAAGGGGCCGCGGCCGGCGAGCCGCACGACCATGCCCTCGGCCGGTCCCGCGGCGGACTGAGCACGAAGATCCACTTGGCGGCCGACAGCCGCTGCCGCCCGTTGTGCTTCGTGCTCACACCCGGGCAGGCAGGCGACGCGCCCGCCTTCGAGCAGGTCATGGCGGCACTGCGAGTGCCGCGGCAACGCGGCCGGTCGAGGGTTCGCCCAGCGGCCGTGCTGGCGGACAAGGCGCACTCCTCCCGCGCCATCCGCCAGCACCTTCGCCGTCGTGGGGTCCGCACGGTGATCCCGCAACCCGCCGACCAGATCGCCATACGCAAACGCCGAGGCCAACAGGGCGGCAGGCCACCAGGGTTCGACCGCGACACCTACAAACAACGCAACACCGTCGAGCGATGCATCAACCGGGTCAAGCAGTGGCGCGGCATCGCCACCCGCTTCGACAAGACCGCCACCATCTACCAGGCCGGACTTCTCATCGCAGGCATCTTCCTCTGGGCCGCACGGTGATCCGAGAGAAACGCCCTAGTTGGCCTTACGTTCCGGGGACGGGTGGAGTGCCTGAGTTGCCCGCCGGACCGGCGGGCACACTACGCACATGCAGATCCCCGCCGAAGCTGTTGCCGCCACCGTGCTGATCGAGGTCGTAAGGATCTCCGCCCTCCCGACCAAGCGGGGCGTCCCATACCCCGGCACGACGGTCGCCCACTGGGCCGGTAGCGAGGCTGCCGACGCCCTGACCTTGATCGAGAGCCTGCCCGGCAGCGAACAGCACCGCTGCGGCTTCTCGCCAGGCTGGAGCGTCCGAGCATACGAGCACTCTCTCGACCTGGCGCTGTTCGAGGCGGCGTTCTGCTTCAGGTGTCACGAGGTCCGCATGCACGGAACGGCCGTGCCGCCCACGCTGGCCACGCAGTTCTTCGACGCGGACACCCCGCCGGGCCAGGCACTCCTGGCCCTCTTCCGCTCGACGTCCCCATAGCTGGCTGACCGCATGAGCGGGCTTGTGCAGCCCTTGGGCCGTTAACTTCTCAAGCATCACCGCAGTTCAGAGGCTTCCGAACTTAGCGCTCCAGTTGGTCAGACGGGCCAACTGCCGCACTCAGTGTGTGACACGAGGTCGCACCAGGTAAGTATGGACAGACTGCGCGGGCACATGGACCCAGAACTTCCGTGACGTACCCGGGTAGATCGCGCTGTCGTTCCAGTCAAACTCGATCGTCTCTCCGACGGGCACGTCCGTCTGTAGAGCCGAGTCGGGGCCGTGCGCTACGCCCTGTCGTGTGACTGAGCGCTACACCTGGCCGCTGAGCGCGATAATTGGCCGGTCAGAGCATCGCATTTGACCTGCACATGCCTCGCTCGACAAACGGGCTCGGAAGCGGGGTTGGTCCGTCCCGTTGGAAGCAGTCGTCATGGGCCGGATCGTGCATACCGGCCCATCTGTCGGTCGGCCTGAGCTGGGCGTTAGCATCGGCGGGTGATTCCTGCGCAGCCTCCGAAGGTCATCACGCGCCACCGTGACGCGTGGATCCATGCCTACGTCATGGACTCCGGCGCCTTCGGGACGCTGCAGCCCGCCGCGGTGTTCCAGCCTCGGGCCGGCGACGAGGTGGTGGCTTCGGTGGTCCGGCCCGATCTGAAGCGAGTCGTGTATACGACACTGAACGGGGTCGTCTGCCTCACGCACGCCGGTGACCTGGTGTGGGCGTCGGCCTTCGAGCCGCACTCTGACGTGCGCCATGGCCACCGGCCTGGCTGTGCGCTTTCTCTAGACGGCCGGACTGTGTGGGTCTACCGCCCGGACGCGATGGCGGAACGCGGGAACGGAGATCAGTGCGTCGTGTACGACGCCGATAACGGGGTGGTTCTCGCCCGCCGGGAACTGGAGACGGTCGGGCACGGCGCCGGTCATCACGTGCACCCCGTCGACGGCAGCATCTACCTCGACATCGGTGAAGGCCAGGACGGCTCCGTCATTCTCCGGGGCACGGCCGGGGCCGGCGGCGAGCCGGAGTTCGTGACGTACCCATGGTGGGACCGCTGCCTGATCGACCTGGCGCCGGACGGACAGCAGTTCATGACCGTCAACCACGGGCAGGCGGACGTCTCCTTCCACCGCCACCCAAACGGGGACGTGCTCTTCACTCTCCCCGTCGAGGCCTTCGGGTACGACCCGGAGGAGACCTTCGTGGAATGGAGCGGCGGCTACCTGACCCCGGACACGGCCGTCGTCACCTTGGGCGGTGAGAACCAGGACGAGGAGGAGTGGTTCCGCTATCACCTGATCGACGTGCGCACGGGCACAGTCAGCGGCGAGATCGCCGTCGAGGTGACCAGCCCGTACGAACTAGAGCCCCTGGGCGACGGCTCCTGGCTCACCAACGGCCCTAACGGCAACCCCGTCCGCTGGTCCCACGCTCAGCTGCCCTCCGCGCCGCCCTACCCGGCAGGTTGACGGGCGGTCACCGGCCCGGGACCGGGTAAGGCCAACACGATCCAGCGATGGAATCGGGGTTCCTATGGCGGCCTCCGCGAGTTCTTTGGGCTCTGATGCCATTCCCGAGGGGCGCTCCCTCCCGTAGTGCGGAAGTGAGCGTTCCGTTGGCCAGACGGGCCAACCATCGTGCTCAGTCACACGTCGGCGTACAGAAGTTCACCGGGAATCTCCATGATTCTGCGCGGGACCTTTACTCGGTTGAAGCCACGTTTCAGCAGGTCACAGCATTCCGTCGGCTACCCAGCGCAAGGGCCGCGGCGGTGCGCGCCCGCCCGGATTCGACCGCGAGGCTTACAAGCAACGCAACACCGTCGAACGCTGCATCAATCGCCTGAAACAATGGCGCGGCCTGGCCACCCGCTACCAGAAGACAGCCACGGTCTACCGCGCCGGCCTCCTCATCGCGGGCATCTTCCTCTGGTCCGCCCGCTGATAGAACATCCAGCTCACGGCCGAAGACATTCTCCCTGCGGATCGAAGCAGATGAGCCCGTGTTCGCGAGCCAGCGCAGCGGCGTACTCGGACACCTCCTCAGCCTTGCCATAGGACATAAGCAGGTACACGATCGGGCCCGATGCCTCCTCGATGACCGGCGGCGACGCCCATACGACACTGCGGTCGATATCGTCCGGGTATCGCGCGACGAGGGCTTCCACGTAGGCCACGATGCGCGGCACTGGAGGCATCACAACCCCGTCCGACTCCAAGTAGCGCTCGTAGAGCTCGTCGTAGGTCGAGCCCGCTTGGTCGTCTTCGAGTGGACGGTCGCCGTCCCACACCGCAAGGTCATAGGTCACCAGCGCATCGTCGCAGGCAGCAGTTCCGCCGGCGCCAGCAGGCCCTGAGATCGAACCTCCACCAAGTGATCCGAAAGAGAGCTCCTAGCCCTGGCAGCCGTCAATCCGAGCGTCTGAGTATCCGGCAGAGACGTCAACTCCCTTGAGAGCATGGCTCTTTCGGGCCTCTCAGCACTGGTCCTTGAGGATCTGGTGGACGAGGGGGGAGGCGATTCGTCTGTCAGCACGAACGCGACCGAAGCCTGTGCCGTGCCCGGTGTGCGGGGTGCCGACCGCGAGGGTGCACGGTTCCACGGACGTACAGTGGCGGATATGCCGGTGGAAGGCCGACGTGTGGTGGTGTCGGTGCGAGTACGGCGCCTGCTGTGTCCGGTGCTTGCCTGCCCGCGGCAGACCTTCCGCGAGCAGATTCCCGGACTGCTGGAGCGCGCCACCAGCGCCGCACGTCCCGGCTGGCCGACCAACTCGGCGCCTGACGAAACGCGCCGTGTCCACTTGAGCCGGATCTTCGACGAGGACGCGGAGCTGTGCGACCGGGCCAGGCCCGGGTATCCGCCAGAATTGTTCGACGACCTCGCCGAGGTGGCCGGCATCGGCCCCGGCTGTCGGTCCTTGAGGTAGGAGCGGGCACCGGCAAGGCGACCTTGCCGCTCGCCGAGCGCGGTTGCCGTATCACCGCCGTCGAGCTGGGCGCGGACATGGCACGCTGCCCGAGCCGACCCCCGACCACCGCCCCACCTTCCTCGTCCGCAACTGGGACCGCCCCCGCGTTCCGACGGCGAGGTGCTGGACAGCGGCGACAGCACGGTACGGAACGCCAGTGGAGAAGCTCGCCACAACGGCTCGATCTGCGCCTCAGGCGGTGGCCGCCGCCGGGCGTCCACCCCGGGTGTAGGCATTCCATAGCTGGGTGAGCAGACGCATGGCAAGAGCCTCGAGCACGGAGACGGCGACTTTGGTGAGGAGGGAAGTGAAGAGGTGTGGCACGAGAGGCGCCTTTCTTGCGGGTCTGACCGGACTCCTCCTTTGTGTGGGATTCGCCTTTCCGGTGGGCCGACCGAAAGTGACGTCCGGGTGAACTGTCCTTGGCTCGTCAGGGTAGGGCGGTGCGCGCGTGAGCGGTGAGGTGCTGCCAGGCGGCAGGGAGCAGGACAGATCCCGCCGCTGCCGTCAGGGCGATCGTCCAGCCCCCGGGACCGAGCGGCCGGCTGCCGAAGAAGTGGCTGAGGCCGGGGACGGCGACGATGAGGCCGAGGGTCGCGAGGGATCCCGCGACGGCGACGGCGACCATCGGATCACGGCCCGCGTCGGAAAGGGTCTGCAGGAGCTGGGAGGCGACGAGAGCCACGAGGGAGACGGTGTCGGCCCGGGCCCGGGTGCCGGTCGCCCGGGCGACGATCCACGCGCTGCCCGCCGCGGACGCGGTGAGCACGGCGCGCAGACGGATGTGCTGTGTGAGGGCTCTGCCCAGCGAGGCCTCGGGCCCTTCCGCGAGCAGCTTGCCGGCTCTGCCTGCCGGGGGACGGGCGGCGATGGCCATGGCCGGCAGCATGTCCGTGAGCAGATTGACGAGGAGCAACTGGCGTGCGTTCAGTGCGCTGCGTCCGGTGAGCAGGCTGGTGGCCAGGACGAAGGCGATCTCCCCGAGATTGCCGCCGAGGAGGATGCCCAGGGCCTTGCGGACCGAGGCCCACATGGCCCGGCCTTCCACGATGGCGTCGACGATGGTTTCGATGCGGTCGTCGGCGACCACCACATCGGCGGCGGCGCGGGCCGCGGGGGTCGCCCGGGAACCGATGGCGATGCCGACGTCGGACATCCGGATGGCGGGGGCGTCATTGGCACCGTCGCCGGTCACGGCGACGACCCGGTCGGCCGCGCGCAACGCGGTGACGATGCGCACCTTGTGGGCAGGGGTGACCCGGGCGAAGACCGCGACCTGCGACAGCCTCTCGGCGAGGGCGGCGTCGTCGAGGGCGTCGAGTTCGGGGCCGGTCATCATGCGCAGCTCTTCGTCCGGCTGCAGCTCTCCCGCGATCGCCGCGGCGGTGCTGGGATGGTCCCCGGTGAGCATGACGATGCGCACCCCGGCCGCGGCCAGTCGGCGGACGCTTTCGGCGGCCGTGGCCCGCACGGGGTCCGCCAGTCCGAGCAGGCCCAGCAGACACAGCCCCTCGACATCTGTGTCGCCGAGGGCCGGAGAGCGCTGCGCGACGTGCTCCGGCAGGGTGCGTTCGGCGACCACGAGCACCCGCAGGCCGCGCCGGGCGTGCCGGTCGATCTCGCGGTCGATCGCGTCCCGCAGGTCCGCGGTGAACGGCATGGTGCTGTCGTTCTGCCGGATGCGGTCGCAGCGGGCCAGGACTACTTCCGGTGCGCCTTTGACGACCAGGCGTGTCTGTTCAACGGCACGGCCGAGTACCGCGTGGTAGCCGCGCCCGGGTTCGAACGGGAGCTCTGCCAGCCGCTGCCAGCCGTCGGCTGTTTCCGGCACCACCAGGACCGGCAGGGCACCGGCCCGCTCGGCCCCGGCGGCGATGGCACGGTCCGTGGGGTGGGTGAGCGCCGAGGCCGGGCCGGCCGGAGCTGCGAGGGCGGCCGTGGCGACGACTCGGCGCAGCCGTGGTGTGAGCGCGTCGAGCGGGCGTCGGTCACGGCCGTCGGAAACCTGTTGGAGGCTGATTCTTCCCTCGGTGAGCGTGCCGGTCTTGTCGAAGCACAGCACGTCGGTGCGGCCGAGGGCCTCGATGGTGGTGGCGCTGCGCACCAGGGTGTTACGGGTGGACAGCCGGCGGGCGGCGGCCAGTTCTGCGACGGTGGCGACGAAGGGCAGCCCTTCGGGTACGGCGGCGACGCACAAGCTGACCGCGGAGCTGAGGGCTGCGCCCAGGGGCCGTCTTCGGGCGAATTCGGCGAGGAACAGGACGACGCCGGACGCGATGGAAAGGGGCAGGAACCAGCGGCCCAGGGCGTTCAGGCGGCGTTCCACGCCGCTCTGCGGCGGCCCGTCGGCCGGGACCGCCTCCGCGGCACTGCCCGCCTCGGTGGCGGTTCCCGTGGCGACGACCACCGCGAGTGCATTGCCGGCCGCGACCGTCGTGCCCTGGTAGAGCATGGAGCGGCGGTCCGCGACCGCCTGCGCCGCCGTCGGTGCGGGGGTCTTGGGGACGAGCTGGGACTCACCGGTGAGGCTGGACTCGTCGACCTCCAGGCCCGTCGCCTCGATCAGGCGGCAGTCGGCCGGGACCGCGTCACCAGCCCGCAGTTCGATGACATCACCCTTCACGAGGCGGTCGGCGGGTGTCTCGGTGGCACCGGGCCGACCCGCCCTGCGCAGCCGTGCCCGTGCCGAGGTCGCCTCGACGAGCCGGTCCGCGGCGCGGTCGGCACTCAGCCGCTGGGCGCCGCCGACGAGCGCGTCGACGCCGAGCACGCCGCCGATGAGCACGGCGTCCAGTACGGAGCCGAGCGCCGCCGAGATGCCGCCGCCGACCGCGAGGACGGGGGTGAGCGGGTTGGCCAGTTCCTCGGTGACCCTGCCGATCAGGGTGACGGCGCCGGTCTTCCGGTCGTGTCCGTCGACCTGGCGGCGCCGTGCGGCCTCGGCGTCGTCGAGTCCGCGGGACGAGGTGCCGAGCCGGGTCATGACCTGACGTGCCGTCATGGCGTGCCAGGGGGTGCGTTCGACGGCGGCGGGGGCCGGCCTGCTCCGCAGCCGCCATCCCGCCCAGAATCCGGCCGCGAGACCGGCGAGGGTCCCGCTGTCGGTCACCAGACGGGCGCGCGCCCAGGCGTCGCGCCGGGGGACCATCAGTGCCACCGTCGTGCCCACGAAGCCGCAGGCCACGTCCAGGCGGACACACAGCCGGCTCAGCTTGCGGGCCTCCCTGACCGCGGTCAGCAGCAGATGCACCACGTCGGGCGGGGCGGCGACATCGGCGTCCCACGGCACGCGACGGCGACCGCCGGCAAGGCCGATGCCGACATCGGCCTGGACCAGGGCCCTGCGGGCGCGGGTGGCGACCACGGCGACGCCACGGCCCTCCTGCTGGAGGGAGCGGACCAGCGCGACGGTGCGGGTGCCGCCGGTGGGAACGGCCTCGTCCAACCCGAGGCGGCGGTGCAGCCCGGCCTGGCCGCCCGCGAGCACCACCCGGCCGCACCCGCGCGCCGCCTGCACCAGCTGCTCGGCGAGCGGGTGCAGCTGTGGCACCAGGCCGGCGACGGCGACGGGCCGGTCCTCTCGGACGACCAGCAGGACCCTCATACCCTCCTCGGCCCATTCCGCGGCTGTGGCGGCCGCCTCCTCGGGCAGCGCCGCCTCAGCGTCGCGGCCGTCGGCAAGCGGGCGCAGTGCCCAGCCCGCGCGTTCCTGTGGCTGCGACGGGTCGGCGCTGTCGACCAGCTCGTGGATGGCCGCGTGGATCTCGTCGACGATCGGCACACCGCCGGGGTGGTCACCGGGCGGCGCGAGGGGCAGCACGGTGCCGACCGTCCAGGCACCGGTGGCCAGCACGCGGGCGTCGAGGACGACCGTGTCGATGCGGTCGAGGCGGCGCAGCGCCTCCGGTCTCAGTACCAGGGCTCCCCGCGAGGAGGCGGCCTGCCCCACCGCGGCGGCGAAGGACTCCAGGCCGTGCCAGGGGCCTCTCGGAATGCCTGCGATCATCCAGGCCAGAGCCCGGTCGTGACTGCGGGTGACGACCCCCGTGAGCCCGTAACCCACCAGCGCCGTGGGGACGGCCGCGTTGGCGTAACGTTCCGCAGGACCCGGCGGCAGCGGAACCGGCCGCTCCTGGACAGGCGCGGCATCGTGGCGGTATGCCCCCTCGCGGCCGCCAAGCCGCTGCTCCCAGTCCTGCCAGGCCAGGCGCCGGGCCTTGACCTCCGCGTACCGGGCAGCGGCCAGGAACCCCGCCACAACAGGGCCGAGCGGCCGGAACGTCAGCGTCGTGGTGATCAGATTCGCCGTCGCCCAGCCGGTCTCGGCAGCCGCTGCACCGACCCTTCGGGCGGCTGCGTCACGCAGCCGGGGAGTGCCCTCAGCGAGTTGGACGAGTGCTGGTACGACCGGTGGCAGACCGCGGATGCGGGCTACCCGGCCAAGGACCGCCACACCGAACGCCGCGACGCTCCCCCCGAGCTGTACCGCCGCACCGACCTGCGCTTCAGGACCACCGGGGAAACCGGCAGGGCGCGGAGTCCGGACCGCGCCGACGCCGGCCTCGCTCGTCCTTTCCCCGCGGGCCGCCTCCTCATCGGCGGCCTCGGCCGCTGTCTCAGCCTCGGCTTCCGCAACGATGCGGACGATGAGCTCCAGGTCGACCCCGGCAGGCTCGCAGCCCACGAACACGGAGCCGAGCGCCCCGTTCACCTCCGCCCGGCCCACCCCCGGCACCTCACGCAACCGAGCTTCCAGGTCGCGTGCGGCCTGGATCGTCCCAGGCCGTCCCAAGCTGTGGGCCTCGATATGCACCCCGCCCGGGACCTGCCACGTCCGACGCGTGTGTGGCGTCAGCATCCGCCCCAGCACCGAAAGCGCCGCGGGCACGGCGGGCACCACCCGTGCGGCAGTCCCGACAGTCCCGGAAAGGAATGAGCGGATCACACGGCCTCCACGATCGGCCACCAGTGGTGCGCGGCACCTCTTGGGGAACGACGCCCTCCCCAAGTATGTCCACGCCCCGAGTGCGCCGCCCTCCGGAAGCCCCGCAGCGGCCGCCTGCACGTGTGGCACGCCGGGGGGATCGTCACCCGGTGCCACCGGCACTCCATATCGCCCGGGCTCCGTACACGGCAGAATAGAGATTGAACTACTTCATCCTGTTCGGACGAATTGAGTGGTCGAGATGCCCACTGCAGCTGAGGCCAGGCGGAAGACCGCCGCGGCACAGGAGAAGCAAGACAAGAAGGTCGAGCAGGAGCAGGCCGGGCACGTTCTGCACATGCACACCGCCCATCCTGCGGTGCCCGTTCCGTATTTCACCCCACAAGATCTGAAGGCCACCGCGCAGGAGATGACCTCACGACTGCCCACGTTGCAGAGGAAGAACCTGTTGGAGAGGAAGGACCTGTTGTTCTACGGCGGTCTGGGGGCTCTCACCGTCGGCGGTGCTCTCGAATGGCCGATCGCGCTCGCCGTCGGTGGAGCCACCTGGGTCGTGCGCGACTGGGCACGGCGAGAAGCGGAAGAGCGTCTGAAGGAAGCGGCCGGCTCCGGCAAGACCAAGAAGTGAGCACGGGCCGACCACCGCGCCTGCGCGATCGTCACGCTCAGGGCTGACATGACATCAGCCCGGTTTGCATGGCGCGGGCGTGGCCTTCCCGGTACGGGTCGCGCAGGCGGCGCTTGCAGGGCTTGCCGTTGGGGTCGCGGGGCATGGTGTTGACGAAGTCGATGCTCCTGGGACGTTTGTCGCACGCCAGGCGCTGCTCTCAGTGGGTGAATCGCCTCAGCCGACCCGAGGGCGCTGCAATTCGGCTCCAGCCAACTGACCTTCGAGGCACACGGGTTGCGAAGGACTGGAGACGGTGTTCACATCCCTCGGCGCTACAGGCCGTAGGCGGATCGCGCGCGGACGCGTAGTGGACACGCAGTGGACGGAAGGATCGGGAAAGGCTGGGAAACGGGCGGCTGGACGCGATCGGCCTAGGGGCGGTGAGGCCGCTCTGACCTGCGGAAACGGGAAGATCGCGGCAAGATCGGGAAGATTCGAGCCGTGCACGATGGTCTCGCCAAGCATGGCCATGGCAGGGAGGGGTGGCTTGGTCGTGCTCGGGACCACGCGCGGGAATCTCTCCAGCGTCTCGGCCGGAGTGGCGCCCAGCTGCTCCGCCAGCCGCATGGCCACCTGCTTGTCGAAGTCAAACCGGCAGCGGAGCACACCCACCAGCCACTGCAGGGAGTTGAGGGCTCCCTGCCGCGGTGAGGTGCGCCAGCACCTCGCGCACCGCCAATACGGCGCACAGCGACGACGTTGCCCACTGCTCGTCAGTCAGGTCTGCGAGAGCAGCCACCAGCGCCTTTCGCTCAGCGTGGATCAGGGGCCAGACTCCAGCGCCCCGGCTGCGGTCTGCGGTCAGTTCCGGATCAGTCATGCGGGAGGGTCTCCTGTCACGGGTAGTGCTGCCCCGGGGCCGGAACAGGTGGCGTCCGGCATGGGCGTTCAAGGAGAAGACCCTTGCCCCACTTCTCACCCCTCGGTGCCGACGCCGAACGGTGCCCAGTACGCAGCGATTTCTCATGGTCGTCAGCGGTGACTCGTTTGGGTGCGTGCGCTCAGTGGCCGGAGTAGGCGCCATCGCATGGGAAAGCGTGGCCAATGTCCTACTTGAGGGGAGAGCGTCATGCGGATTCGTACGGCTTTTGCCGTTGCTGTTGTGGCTGCGGCGGTCAGCTTGCCCGGCGCTGGTACGGCTGTTGCCGATGGGCCTGACGACGACTCCAATGTCGTCATTATCAAGGAGGTCTACGCGCCAGATCCGGGCAGTGGCTGGCACAGCGGCAACTGGGGCAACGGAAACTGGAACAGCGGAGCTGCCTTCGGCCCCATGATCATGGACTGAGGGTCTGCACCTGGAATCAGCAAGCGGCTGTCCCACGGGTGGTGGGAGCTCATGCCGCAAACTGACCCTCTTCGTCCCGCTGTCGTGCTGGCAGCGGGGCGGAGGGGGCGCCGGTGATCGGATCAGGCACAGTCGTGCCGGACTCGGTGCGGATGCGGTCGACTTCGGTTTGCTCCTGCTCGTCGGACCAATCCGGTTGCAGGATACGTACCTTGGCGTCGGCCGAAGCGGCCTCGGTCTGTGCGATCAGCGCGAGCGTCTGCGCGGTGGCCTGGGGGTCCTCGCTCACGGCATCGCCATATACGACGGGGGAACTGAGGGGATCCGGCAAGATTCTGGTAGCCGAAGATCACGGCAGGGCATGCCAGCGTCCCACTTCTGCGCCAACGGGTCGTGCTCATCGTGCACTTGCGCTGCCACTACCCCGACCGCCCTCCCTCTCCGGGCTGATCTTCGGCTGCGAAAGCCTTGTCTGGGCGGCCGCAACGGCAGGGCAGCGGGGCGCTGACGCCCTGCGGTTGGACCGCGTGAAGTCTCATGGCCGACTGCGCTCCTACTATGAGGCGCGGAATTGCGTGCACCGCGGAGACGTACCGGTGGGCGAGGCCCCGGGGCAACGCCAGGACGAGAGCCCGGTCACCTGGGTCAGCCGCTACGAGCTGGCCCTTGTCGGCGCCTGCCGCCAGTCCTGTGGGACGCCTGACGGCAGTCGCTGGTTGGTTGCCGACGGGCAGATGGACGTTTGAGTGCGGCGGTGGCCTCAGGCCGTTTTGGGGAGTTCCTTGGTCGAGCAGTGGATGCCGCCGCCGCCCTCGCCGAGGGTGTCCACGGGGACCTGTACGATCTTTCGGCCCGGGTAGAGGTCGCGCAGGATGGACGCGGCGTTGCGGTCGGCCCGCGGGTCGCCGAAGCGCGCCAGGATGACACCGCCGTTGACCACGTAATAGTTGACGTAACTGGCGAGGAACTCTTCGCTGTGGTGGCCGAGGTCGCCGGGCTCAGGCAGGTCCACGATCTCGAGTCGCTTGCCCCTGGCGTCGACGGCCTCGTTCAGTACGGCGCGGGCCTGGTCGTACGCGCGGGTCCACAAGTCCGCCGGCGCTCCGTCAGCCGGTTTGCTCATGACGACGACTCCGGGTTCCGAGAACCGCGCCAGAGCATCGATGTGGTAGTCCGTGATGTCCTTGCCCCGCACGCCCGCTACCCAGATCACCTTGGTGACGCCGAAAAGGGCCTTCAATGCCTGCTCGATGTCGTCGCGTGACGTGCCGGGGTTGCGATTGGCGTTGACCCAGGAACTCTCGGTCGCGAGCAGGGTGCCCTCGCCGTCGACTTCGAGTGCGCCGCCCTCACCGGTGATCGGCGCCTGGGTTCGCTTGATGCGCTCGTGCTCGAGGATGGTGCGTGCGACCTGGCCATCGCGCCGGTGGGACTGCTTGTTGCCCCAGCCATTGAAGTTCAGGTCGACACCGGCGATGCCCTGGTTGCCCAGAACGAAGGTCGGGCCGGTATCGCGCATCCACAGGTCGTCCACCGGAGCGGGCATGACCGTGACGCCGGTACCGCATGCCTTCTGGGCATCTTCCCCATCGCTGTCATTGGCCAAGAGGGTCACCGGTTCGAACTCCGCGACCGCCCGAGCGATCCCCGCGATGTCGCCGCGCACGCCGGAGATGTCCGCACCCCAGATCTTCCGGGTGGGCCATGCCATGTAAGTGAGCTCGTGCGGCTCCCTCTCCTCAGGCATGCGCCAGCCAGCAGCCGCTGTCTCGGCCCCCGCTGGCTGGGAGGGACGCTCGTTCTTCGAGCCGCAGGCGGTGAGCGCCCCGCCGAGGGCCGTGAGAAACCCCGCTCGCAGCATCTGGCGCCGGCGTAGGGCCACGGTCTCCTCCTGACTGAAAATTTAGTCAGGACCACTGTACGGCATCATGAGAATCCCAGCCCGCGATGATCCTGCAGGGAGTCTTGATGCCGGACAGGCCCACCCAGATCCTTCAAGCCACGGCACGGCTGATCGCGCGCCGCGGCGTGCGCGGGCTGCGCGTGGAAGAGGTCTCGGCCGAGGCGGGCGTCTCCACCGCGCTGGTCTACTACCACTTCAAGAACCGTGCCGGGCTGCTCCGGCACACCCTGGAGTTCATCAACCAGCGTGCCATCAGCTACACCGACGTATCCGACGTCTTGGCCGATCCCCTCGCCCGGCTCACCGAGATGCTGCTGAAGGAACTGCAGGACGACCCGGCGGTACGGGAGAACAGCGCGGCCTGGGGCGAGTTGCGCGCCACCGCCATCTTCGACCCCGACCTGCGCGAAGAACTGGCCCAGGCGACCAAGGAATGGAGCACCGAGCTGGCAGACCAGATCCGCCAGGCCCAGGCGGCCGGCCTGGCAGCCCCCGAGGTGGATGTGCAAGCCGCCGCGGAACGCCTCATCGCCCTGGTCGAAGGGCTCAGCCAGCAGTGGTTGAGCCACTCCATCCCACTGCGGCGCGCCCACGAGCTGCTACGGGATGCCATCGCCCTGGAGCTGCCCCGGCCCTGAGTACTCACCGAGGCCGAGCAGTTCCAGGACGCGGCGTGCGCCCCTGCGGCGTCACGGTGCGGCGTGCTGTTGAGCTTTCGCCGGCCAACAGGCGCTAGCCGACCAGACGGCGTCGCCAGTCCAGGCGAGTGACGGTGATGACCTGGCCGGGGGTCTGGTCCCACTCGGTGTGGAGGCCGACTGTTCCGAGGGCGGCCACGATCTCATGACCGATAGCCGTGGTGGTCTCGGGCGAGACGTCGAAGCCACCGTAGAGCAGCGGCAGTCCGTGGCCGGCCGCGGCGGAGTCCGTGCACTGGGAGTGGAAATAGACGAAGCCGCGGGCATCGGGCCCGCCTTCGGCGGCGATCTCGGAGTCACCGCAACTGCGGCAGCAGGTGAAGTTCTCGCGGGCGGTGATCCCGGCCTCTTGCAGCGCGGTGAACGCACGGGTGAGCCGCTCAGGGTCGGTCTCGCACTGCCACGTGTGCTGCTCCGCGATGCGCTCCAGCCCCAGCCGGTTGACCAGCGCATACGCCTGCTCGCGCGAGACGGGCCGACGGTCGTCGGTGACCAGGTATTCCTCTGCGAGCTCGACCAGTTCGGGTCGGGTGGCGTAGCCGCCGACCAAGACTTCACGGACGCGCTGCTCCAGCTCTTCGCGCTCGTCGTCATCGAGGTCGAGGGGCGGCGGCTGGTAGGTGGGGTCCGGTTCCTCAAGCAGTGACCAATCCAGACCGGCGTCCCAACCGGCCTCCCGGCGAGCCCAGCCGGTCAGTGCCGTGACCACGGGCTCGGGCCCGTCGATCCTCGCTTGGAACAGCCCGGCGGCTTCGTCGCGGTGCTGCAGTCGGTAGTCCTCGCCTGCCTGGTGCCAGACCTGGGCGAATTCATCGGGCAAGTCGGGGACTCGCTGGACCACTAGGAACCGGTCACCGTTACCGCCGATGCGCCGGACCAGACCGGCAAGCTCCCCGGCGGACGCGCGCACGTGTCGCTCACCGCTCTCCGTTTCCACCAATATCTCGAGCATGCGCAGACTTTGACACACCCGCTCTGGCAGCAGCCTCCACGGGCCCGCGTTGAGAGGAGTCGATGGGCACACCGGATGGCAAGGAGAACCTTCACCGTGGTCGACATCACCGAGATCTACGTCCACTGGTACGCGGGCCGCTCGAAGTGCGAGACGGCTGCCTCGCTGGGGGACCGCAAGACGATCAGGAAGTGGAGGCCGCGGGGATCACCCCGGGCGGCCCGCCGATGAGCGAGGAGGACTGGACCAAGCTGATCCGCAGCTGGCTTCCGGAGCCGGCGGACAAGCGGCTGCGGCAGATCACCTGGCCGGAGATCGACCAGCACGGTGAGCGGTCGATGCTCTGCATCCGCCAACCGGGCAGCCACTTCGCCGAGATGGCCGCAGCGGCAGGAATGAGCTACGACGAGTTCATCCGCCGATCCTGGCCATCGCGACGCCTCTGACCTCGTCCTACCGCCCCTAATACTCCAGTTGTAGATCGTGATCTTCATGTCTGGTGTGACTGAGCGTCTGATTCGGCGAGTTAGCGATTAATACGGCGAGTTGAGTCCTTCGCGTCCAAGTGCGGGCGAGTCTGTAATGAGCGACTGGCCACCCACCGAGCCGATGGGCAGTCTTCCTCGTCCGCATTCCCTGTAGCAGGCGCTCGTCGAGCACTCCGAAGGACGGCTGACCGATGCCGAGTTGGCGAAGTCCAGGAGCAGGTCGTCGCCGACACACTGGCCAGGATGGAGCAGTTGGGCTGCACGGTGCTGGTCGACGGTGACCAGACCAAGCCCAGCTTCGTCACCTACCCCCTCCAGGGGCTCAGGACCCTCGACCCCGATGGCTTCGTCATCCCCTACGCGGACGGCCACACCCGGCAGCTGCCCCGCCTGACCTCAGGTCCCTTCCGCTACCGGGTCCGCGCGGACGCTTACCTCCGTGCTGCCCAGACCACACGGATCGCCCGATCGATCAGGTCGTGGTTGCGCCCTCCGATCTGAGCTTGCTGTATCCGAGCGAGCCCACCGACGCTACTCCCCGAGGCGTTCCTGCGGGATCTCGCCAACGAGGCCGAGGCCGACAGCCGGGCCTGTCTCACCGCGGGCGCCTCGAACCGCTGGCAAACGGCACCACACCCGCGATCGTCTCCACGATCAGCCCTCACGTGGTCAAGCTCCCCACCCCCGTTATCCGTCTCTGCACAACAGCCCCAGCGTATGACGCTGGCTACAGGCCCGCCGGGCCTGGCGGCCGGTTCCCGCACCCACGCTCATCGCATGCGATAGCCGACAGCGCATCGACCTGCTCGGGCGTCACCAACCCGTTACGGGTGCGGGGGTTGGAGGCCCGCAGCCGACGTTCACCGGGTGCTCGATGGAGCCGACGGTCACCGTCTCGTCTTGTTCGCGTCGAGGTCTGCGTCTCGACCGCCCGCAACCCCCCGGTCCTGGCCCGCTTCGACGACGGCTCCCGCCTGTCCCGCTCCGGCGGCGTCGAGGCCCGCATCATCGAGTGCGAACACCAGCCGAATGGGCAACAGGGTCCCGGGCAGCAAGAGATCTTGAAAATATCGGCAAGCCCCCTGAAGCCACCCCCATAGTTCAACTCACCTTTGTCAAGGGCGAGTTCACTCGTTGGAGGTGTGTGGGAGCCCGTGGAGCATGCCCCGGGAGGCGG
The DNA here is from genome assembly GCF_053591935.1 of Streptomyces sp. NPDC002851. Lineage (NCBI taxonomy): Bacteria > Bacillati > Actinomycetota > Actinomycetes > Kitasatosporales > Streptomycetaceae > Streptomyces > Streptomyces sp. NPDC002851. The sequence goes on from NZ_JBSFUT010000005.1 coordinate 226,387, forward strand.
GGGGGGGCAGGGTCGGGGCATGTCTGAGTTTTTGGATGAGAAGCTGTCCCGCCGTTTCCGGACTTGGGACCGGGATGGCAACGGGTACCTGGAGCAGAGCGACTTCGTGCATGCGGCGGAGCGGTTGGGGGAGGCGTTCGGGCGGGACGCGGACGCCCCGCAGCGGCAGCAGATGCGGGAGATGTGCTTGCAACTGTGGGAGGGTTTGCGGCAGTTCGCGTATGCAGACGGGGACGGTCGCATCTCCGAGGCCGAATACCGCAGCGCGTTCACCGAGCTGATCCTGGAGCAACCCGGCGCGTTCGACGCGGCCTACGCCCCGTTCGTGAGCACCCTGATGACCATGGCCGACCACGACGGCGACGGCAAGCTGGACCGGGACGAATACCGCAGCTGGTTCGTAACTGCCTTCGGCATCACCGAGCACGACGCCGACACGGCCTTCGACAAGGTCGACGCCGACGGCGACGGACACGTCACCGAAGAGGAGATGGTGGCGGCCATCCGCGACTACTACTTCAGCGACGACCCCGACGCCCCCGGCAACTGGCTGCTCGGACCACCCGCACCACAGAAGTAGCAACCGGTCATCCATGGCCGGGTAGGCACGCGGCATCGAGCGCACGGTGCGCGCCAGCATCGGGGCGAGCGAAGGGAAGGCTCAGGACAGGGAAGGCTCAGGACTTTGACTGGAAAGCGGTCACTCAAATTGCATGATGTGCGGCGCCTACCGCCGTTTCCCCCTCACTGACGTACGCCGCGGCACCGGATGCCCGGTCTGCCACGGGGTCCCGCACCCGGAACCGGGCCAGTCGGCAAACGGCAGTCACCGCTGACCCTGTGGCCGACGGGGCTACTGGAGGACACGGAGCTGGGTGTCGGGTCGGCAGTGGCTGCAGGGTCTTCACCCTCTGGGCGAGAGCGCGCACGGCCTGGTCCCGGGAGAGGGGACGGGCGCGCTCGTATCAGGGCGCCGCCGGCCGCTTGAGTCTCACGGAAACGGGGCCTTTCGGCCCGTATCGCCGGGGACAAGGGGGAGTCCCGACGCCGGGTGTTGTCCGATTCACCGTCACCTTCTGGGCGGGGGACCGCATGGATTTCCAGCCGATCGAGCGCGACACGCAGGCGTTCCAGCAGTCGGTGACCGCCGACGAGATTCAGGCGATCTGCCGCCGCGTCTTCGGGACCGAGGCCCGGGTCGTGTCCGCCGTGGAGCTCGGTGCGGGCATGTACAACAGCACCTACCGGGTGAAGGTGGCTGACCAGGAGCGGTCGGTGATCCTGCGGGTAGCGCCGGGGCCTGAGAAGCAGTTCCGTAGTGAGCGGCAGCTGATGCGCAACGAGTACGCGTCCGTGCCGTACCTGGCGGCGATCGCGCCGCTGATGCCGCGCGTCATCGCCGCGGACCGGTCGCACCAGGTGATCGGCCGCGACTGGATGGTGCAGAGCTTCCTGGACGGCATCCCGGCGCCGGAGCGCCTCGGCGCCTATCCCCGTGCCCGGTGGCCGGGCTTCTTCCGGCAGATGGGAGCCATCGCCAAGACGGTTCACGCGGTGCGCGGTCCGCAATTCGGGCCGGTGGCAGGGCCCGCGTACGGCACGTGGAGCGAGGCGGTGATTGCGTCGCTGGAGGAGATCGCCACGGACTTGGACAGTGTCGGCCTGGACTCCGCCGACGTGAGCAAGGTCGCGGCTGTGGCCGCCCATGAGCGTGCTGTCCTCGACGATGTCACCGAACCCCGCCTGTTGAGCGGGGATTTCTGGACGGTGAACAGTCTGCTGGACGCCACTGCGCCGGAGCCGGTGACCACGGGCGTGTTCGACTTCGACCGCACCCTGTGGGGCGATCCGGCGGCGGACTGGACGATCCGCATGGAGTTGGCAAAGAAGGACGAGCCGACCGCGTTCTGGGAGTCTTACGGCATGTTGGACCGCTCGCCGGTGGCGATGTGGCGCTCCCGGATCTATGAGGCCCGGCACCTGGGCGCGATCCGCCTGGAGCGCCAGAGGCTGGGGGAGACGGACGCGGTCGGTGAGAGCTATGGGGCGATGGCCGACGTGCTCACCGATCTGTCCGAAGGCGAGAGTGCCGGACCAGACGGCCCTCATACCTTCAGCGTCGGCCGCCGCAGGTTAGCGCGCATCTCCTCGACCGTTACGGAGCACCACTCGCCACCTGGCTCGTAGCTATACGAGAACCTCGTAGCTATGCGAGAACAGGGCCGATTCACAGGAATTGCGCTCGCACCTGTGACTGAGCGCTTCACTTGGCCACTCTGAGCGTCCTAGTGCCGTATCAGGCAACGTGCGCCCTGTTGACGACTGCGCATGGGCGCCCGTCATGGGGTGCCCGCTGCCTGACGCGGCACCAGGAGTTGTCGTCAAATGTCAGGCCCACATCAGCAGCGATGCGAGGGTGACGGCTGCTTGGGCGGACACCCGGTTTCAGGTTCAGGGAACTGGCGTCACATCGATGACGACGGCTCCGTTTCCGCCGACGTTTCCGGCCACGCCGTTGTCCCCGGCACTACCGGCAGACCCGTTGGCGGCGAAAGCACCGCCGCTGGTGGCGCCGGCGCCACCGGTCCCGCCGCCACCGCCCTTGCCGCCACCGCCACCGCTGCCGCCGGCCCCGAAGGTGAACCCGCCGACGGTGATGCCGGCGCCACCGGTCCCGCCGCTGCCGCCGTTGCCTCCGGTGCCGCCACTGCCGCCGGTCCCGCCCGTGCCGCTCTGTTGGCTCCCGCCACTGCCACCGGTCGTACCCGAGTTGCCTACGGCGCCGGCGTTACCGTTATTGCCGTCCAGCGTGGCGGTGGGGATACCCAGACACCGTGATACTTGGCCGCCGGTACCGCCGGAACCAGTGATGGCGCCGCCGCCCCCACCGCCGCCTCCGAGCCCGCCGGCCCCGCCGAGCGTGCCGGCAGCGCCGCCGAAACCGCGATTGCCGCCGGTCGGGGCCCTGCTGCCGGCGGTGCCGCCGGAGGCGAAGGCCAGGTCCACCGCCGTGGTGAGGCCCACCGTGCTCTCCTGACCAGCTCCACCGAGGGAGCCGGAGCCGCCTGCGCTGCCGGGACTGCCGCCGAAGGGACCGCTGCCGCTGCCGCCGGCGCCGCCATTGCCGCCGGCCCCCGCGCCGCCAGCACTTCCCCCCGCTCCCACCGTGACGGTCAAGGTCACGCCGCCGACAAGTGCCTCGGTGCACTCCACGAAACTGCCGGAGCCTCCGCCACCGCCGCCGGCGCCTCCACCGCCGCCACCGCCGCCGCCACCGCCGCCCCCGCCCAGCGCGAGAAGGGCGTTGCCGCCGCCGCCTCCTCCGCCACCACCGCCGCCACCGGCTCCGCCGCCCCCGCTGGCCCCGGCGCCCCACACCTTGATGGTCAGAAGTTTCAGGTCGGTAGGGCTGCCGGGAACCGTGAAGGTGAACACGCCAGGATTCGTGAAGCTCGTCTGCTGCTTCGTCTGCGCAGCCGCGCTGTCGGCGCTCACCATCGGTGGGAGGAGCCCGCCCACCAGCACTGCCACGCCTACGCCGACTCGCATTCCCCGACCCGCGTGCCTCCGCCGGTTCATCAGATCCCACACCATGATGTGCCTCCCCTGACGCCTACGCGTTCTGGACGAGAGCGAACGTGACGGGCATCGCCAGCCAATCCAAAGAACGCCCAAGGGAATGTTTGCCTGGCCGGAATCGTGCCGCCAATGCCACGAAAGGGGGGCGGGAAGGCCACGAGGGGGCAGGAAGGAGCAGAGGAGGGACTGCAATTCAGCCACTGCCGCACGGATGGTGCCCCTGAGGGGCGCGAGGCAGGCGGGAGTTCGACGACAGGGCCTGACTCAGGCAGCGGGTCCTTGATCCCCAGCGGTTCTGGGCCGCCCCGCTGGCGGCAGCCAGCGCCAGCCCTGCGGTCTCCTCATCGCCCACACCGCCCCCCCCACACCATCGATGAACTGATGACGATCCGGGCCGTGCAACGCGCTGCACCCGCCCGGCTGGAAGATGCGGTCTGGATGGATGTCGACAGCACACCTCGCTGCGCTCCCGGCTGACCCGCTATCAGCGCAACCAGGTGCTCCTTGCCCACGAACCGCCCGCCGCTCCGGTCGAAGTCCGCCACCAGCCGGGCGCCGCGGCGGCTACACGGCCGGGTCCGCCCCCACGTGCTGCTCGTCGACCGGTCGCACACCCCTGGCTTGGCCGCACAGACCGCCTCCGCAGTGTTGCGCAGAGCGGGCGCGAGCGGCATGCGGATCGGCCGACATGGCACCTTCGGCATGTCCGAGCCCGTCCGAGCCCGCCGTTTCCCTCGTCCGGGGCGGGACAGAGTACGCGCTGAGGCTGACCGCCGGTTCCGGCCCACGCTCCATCTCTCGGCACCTAGCGGCCACTGTCCTGGAAACACTGCACACCCCCGCGCGCTGACGCCACGTCAGGGAACATCAGCAAGGTCCCCACGCCCGACACGCGCTGACCCAGCAGATCGGGTTGAATGCGGGAGCGCCAAAGCGTTCCGCCACTCCTGCGCGGTCGGCGTGGATGCTGGCGCGGGGTGCCGCACCGCCCGCTTGACGGCCATCCCCACATCGGCGCGACCTGCTCCCGCCGACGCCGTGTGCCGGGTGATCGCCGTCTGTACAGCGCTGGCCGCGTCCCACCAGTGGGCCACTGCGCCTGTGCGGCCCTCGATGTCGCGCGGGTTGACGTCGTTGCCGAGGGTGGCGGCGCGCAGGCCGGCCGCCGCTGTCGGCGACGAGCACCGCCTCGGACTCGGGGTTGTTCCATACGGAGGCGGCGAGTACGCCGATGTCGGCGCCGGTGCCGACCGCGGAGAGCACGGGCGCCTTGGTGAAGGCATCCCGGCCGCAGCGTCGAAGGCCGTACCGCAAGTACTGCGACCACCGTCCTTCGGCGATCAGGGCTTCCTTGACCTGGGCGGCCTCGGGGCGGCCTCGGGGGGGGGGAGGAGGAGGAGGAGCCGGGGCGCAGGCGGTAGATAGCGCCGCCCGCCAGGTGGCCGATGTGCTTGCGGGTCGCGACGACCTCAGGACCGCTGCGCGATCAGGGCCGCCGCACACTCCTCTGCCATGGAGATGCTCTGCTCAGGGATCGGGTCTGCGTCCCGCAGGTGCCGGTTCACCAGGCCGTAGGGCACGTCGATCAGGGCGGCGGTCACGCGCTCGCGGGCGGTCGCATCGGTGGCACCGAGCCGCTCGGCCAGGTCGCCGATGGCCGCGAAGACCCGGACGTTGGCGGCCTCCAGTCGTGCGGTGGCTTCGGCCGGCCAGGAGTCCTTGCCGAAGTCGGCTGCACCGTGCCGCAGGATGCGCGCCTGTGCGGGGTGGTCGCGGCACCACCGGACGACGTGGCGTGCCGCAGCCACCGCGATCTCGCGCGGGTCGCCGTCGGAGCCCAGCACGGCGAGGTAGTCGGTGTGGAAGCTCTCCAGGGTGCGCAACCACAGGGCGGAGAGCAAAGAAGGGCGGTCGGGGAAGCGGTGGTAGAGCGAACCGTTGGGAGCCTTCGCGGCCTTGGCCACCGCCGTCATGGTCACGGCCGCCGGGCCTGCCGTATCGGCCACGGAGGCGGCGGCATCGAGCAGTTCGGCAGTGGTGAAGCGAGGTGGACGCGGCATGTTCTAGAGGCTACCCTCCATTTCAATTGGATGATGCCCTCTAATACGAGGAGTGGGGGACACATGGCCGTACTCAACGTTCATGAACGGCTGCTGCCGGTCGAGCCCGAGCAGCTCGCGCCACTGATCGACGGACTGAGTCGTCCCGGCGACCGGCTCTGGCCGTGCGACCGTTGGCCCGCCATGGATTTCGACCGGCCGTTGGGCGTGGGGGCTCGCGGCGGCCACGGCCCGATCGGCTACACCGTCAGCGCCTACGCTCCCGGGCAATGGGTGCGCTTCCGCTTCGACGCACCCCACGGGTTCCACGGCTTCCACGAGTTCACCCTCCACCCCCGCACGGACGGCAGCGGGACAGTGCTGCGCCACACCCTCGTCGCGCGCCTCCGCGGCCGCATGCGGCTTGCCTGGCCGCTGGTGTTTCGCTGGCTCCACGACGCGTTGCTGCGAGACGCCATCGACCGGGCCGAACACGCCGTCACCGGCGCCGTGGAACGCCCGAGCCGATGGTCGCCGTACGTACGCCTGCTGCTCGCACTTGGCCCACGGTGAGAGGAGCCCATGGCTGAAGGGCATCGGGTTGAGGTCGATCGCCCTTATGTCCATGTAGGTTCCTCACCAGGTGAGGGTGGGGAATGGGGTGGTCTCATCCGGGATGCGCTCGGCGAGGTTGTTGATGAGGCGACGGTGACGACGAGGGGCAGTCCGGGTTGCGGACGCCCTCCCGACGCGGTGTCGTCGACCAAGGACAGCCGCTCAAGCCAGACTCGGGTGAACCCGCCCAGCGCGTCGTCCAACGGTACCGACGACGGCGGAGCCTCACGGAGGTTGCGGTGTTCTTGAGCAGGCGGGCAGCCTCGCCCGGGGCGCGGTGGGGTGGGCCTCTTGTTCGCCTCCGAGGACGCTTTCGCCGTTGGTGAGGTGAACGCGGTTGCGGGTCGGCGGCCGGGGCCGACCTTAGTCGTCTCCATCGTCATGGCCTGCATCGCCCGCCGTATGGCGTCGTTCCCGTCGGCTCGTGTGTCGGGGTTCACGCCTGTCGGCGCAGGTGGTCGATGTGGGTGAGGATTTCGTCCACGTGCGGGCGTATCTGGGCCTTCAGCTCGTTGCTCCAGGTCTCGTCCGCGTACGGGCAGTTGAGGTACAGATCCCTGGCGTGCTCAAGGACGGGGCGGTGTTCCGGGGGGAGTTGGGCGAGGGCCCAGTCCGCGGCGGCGTCCTTGGACTGGATCTCGCCGGTGGCGAGGGTGGTCCAGGCGCGGGCGAGGGTCAGCAGCACATTGCGGGTGTCGTCGGCCAGGTCGTCGAGGAGTTCGGCGATGCCCGCGACGCTCGCCCGGACGAGGTCGACATGCGGGACGGGTCCGAGGAGCTCGGCGGGAGGCGGTCCGGTGAGGGGGTGGTCGCCCGCCAGGGTCATCGTGAGTACGAGGGCCAGGTCCGGCATCGGGCTGGGGTGCGGGGGCCCGCTCGTCTGCAGCTCGGCGCGCAGCCACTCGCCGTACAGGAAGTCCCCGGTCGGCGGGAACCGCCAGGGACAGACCTCGGATTGAACGACGACGGTGAGTTCCACCGGCCGGACTGTGGCCGTGAGTCCGGAGACCTCAAGCAAGCCCTTAAGGAGGGCGTGCCGCTTCCGGTCGTCCAGGCTCCGCCGCGTGACGGCCAGGATGTCCAGATCGCTGGCCGGTTTGAGGCCCCCGAGCACGGCGGAGCCGTGGAGGTAGATGCCGAGGAGCTCCGGCGCCAGGACATCGCGTACGAGTGCGACGGTCTGCTCGAGTTGATCCATCACGCCAGTGTCGGACACCGTCCGCTCAGGATCCGTCTCGACCGTCGACGCCTCCTGTTGAAGGAGTCACGGTGGTCGGAGGGGGTCACGCCATCCGCGAGCCGGCGTCTGTCCCTGTCGCGCCGGTGGGTCGAACAGCCTCTGGCCGACCGGCTGATTGAAGCCCCCGAGGCCATGCGGGTCCACCTGGCAGGCATGGGGACCGACTTTCGCCGCACGCCTCGATGCTGCGGACCTCTGAGCGGCGGTGAAGGCTACTCAGCCAGCCAGCCAGCCAGCCAGCCAGCCAGCCAGCCAACCGACCAACCGACCGACCAACCTGACAAGCCGTCAATCTTGGCTCTGGCTGGGCTCGCGCCCCTGTTTGGCGGCTTGCCTGCGGGCGCGATAGGCCGCGGCCTTTACGCGATTGCCGCAACCCTCCATGCCGCACCACTCCGTTCCCACTCGGCCGCCGCCGGGCCGAGGTTCGGGGCCCGAAGGAGTCGACGGTGACGAGGGGCCGAGGGCGATACCGGCGAGGTCGAGGGGGTCGCCTTGTTCGACCCGGCTGTTGACGGTCTCGATGAGCCGGTTCAACGGGGCCCGGAACCGGAACAGCAACGCCGCGATGAACGTCGGCCACACGAGGCTCGTCAGCCAAGTATCCAGTACGCCAGCACAATCCCCCAACCAGCCAAATCCCCAACCGAGTTGAGCCGTCGGGCCCAGGACAGCCAACACCGCGCGTGGACGCGCTGTCCAGCCGTGACACCGGCGAGCCACTACCCTTCAGCGGACTCTGCTCGGCCGGTTGACGCGTCATGAGCCCCACCGACGGCGGCTCATTGGGGACCCGCTGTCCGTGGTCGCGTCCGGAGGCGGCGACCCCCGGGGCAAACCGGCGCCTGTCGCTGCCCGCGCATCGGCAACGTCGTCCTGCCCACCTCGTACGGTGCGCACGCTCCACAGCGACGACGGTGGGCGCAGCTGGCGGTTCGGCTTCGTGGAGGAGGCGTACGAAGGCGTGCACAACGCCCACGAGTCGACCGCTGTCCTACTCCTGGACGGGCGCCTGTACTTCATCGCCCGCGACCAGCACGGCAGGAGCGTGGGCATCCGCCTCGACACGTACCCGACCTGAACGACGTGCCGATCGTGCAGGGCAGCGTGCTTCAAGTGGCGGGCGCCGGCGGGCCGTAGCTGTGCCGGACTATGAGCTCTTGAGGCGCCGTCTGGAGGACCGGCTCGGCCGCCGGGGCAGCCCCCGGGGTCCGCCGCGCCGCCCCGCTGGGGTTGCTCCAGATGGGCGGCGCGGGTTGGCCCGCCCCGTGCTACCGGACGGTCCGGACGGCCGTGCCCGACTCCGTCGCCGGTACCGGGGCATGGCCGGTGGGCCGGCTGGTGAAGGTGCCCCGGCCCTGGGTGCGGCTGCGCAGGCGCGACGCGTAGCCGAACAGTTCGGCCAGCGGCACGGTTGCGGTGATCACCGCCGTGCCGTGGCGTGCGACTGAGCCCGAGACTCGGCCGCGACGAGCCGCGAGGTCACCGAGTACGCCGCCGACGGCATCGTCGGGCACCGTGACCGTCACCTCGACGACCGGCTCGAGCAGTTCCATCACCGAGGCCCGCAGCGCCTCGCGGAGCGCGAGGCGGCCCGCCGTACGGAACGCCATCTCCGAGGAGTCCTTGGGGTGGGTGGAGCCGTCGGTGAGTGTGACGCGCAGCCCGGTCACCGGATGGCCGCCGAGAGGACCCTCAGCGAGCGCGTCCCGACAACCCGCCTGCACCGCGCGGATGTACTCCTGCGGTACGCGGCCGCCGACAACCGCGGAGCGAAAGTCGAAGACTCCCGCGGCGTCCGTGGCCGCCGTGGCGTCCGCGGGGATATCCAGTGGCTCGACATCGAGCACCACATGGGCGAACTGGCCTGCTCCTCCCTCCTGTTTGACGTGCCGGTACACCAGGCGGGACACGCCATGGACGACCGTCTCCCGGTAGGCCACCCGCGGGCGGCCGGTGCCGATGTCCAGGCCGTGGTCGCGGCGCAGCCTCTCCACCGCGACCTCCAGGTGCAGCTCGCCCATGCCGGACAGCACGGTCTGACCGGTCTCGGGATCGGTCCGTACCCTCAGCGAGGGGTCCTCCTCGACCAGGCGGGCCAACGCCGAGGAAAGTCGGCCGGCGTCGGCGCTCCTGCGGGCCCCGACGGCCATGGAGACCACCGAGGCGGCCACCGTGGGCGTCTCGAGGAGCAAGGGCGCCGAGGGTGCGCACAGCGTGGTCCCGGCGTGGGCGGACTTCGGGCCGATGACGGCCACGATGTCGCCCGCGACCGCCCGGTCCAACTCCGTGTGCCGGTCGGCCTGTACGCGCAGGATCCGGCCGACCCGCTCCATGCGTCCCGCACCCGCGTCGCGCACCGTGTCTCCCTTCTCGAGCGTTCCCGAGTACACCCGCAGATACGTCATCCGCCCGTTCGCCGTCACGTTCACCTTGAAGACGAGACCGGCGAACGGTGCCGCCGGATCGGCGCTGCGCTCCTGTACCGCGCCGCCCTGGGTTCCGCGTACCGCCGGCACGTCCACCGGCGACGGCAGGCAGGCCACCACGGCGTCGAGGAGAGGCTCGATGCCGCGGTTGCGGTAGGCCGACCCGCACAGCACCACCACGCCCTCGCCGCTGAGCGTGAGATCGCGCAGCGCCGCGGCGAGCGTCGGAGCGGACAGCGCCGACGTGGCGCAGTACTCCTCCAGCGCCGCCGGATGCAGCTCCGCCACGGTCTCCTCGAGCAACTGGCGCCGCTGACGGGCCAGTTCGCGCAACTCCTGGGGGACCGGGACCACTTCGTACGTGTCCCGGCCCGGATACCAGACCTGGGCGCGCATGCGCACCAGGTCAACCGCACCGGTGAACCGGTCCTCCCGCCCGATCGGCAGGTGCACCACGAGGGGGACGGTGTGCAGCCGCTCCCGTATCGACCGTACCGCTGTGTCGAGGTCGGCCCCGGCCCGGTCCATCTTGTTGACGAACGCGATCCGCGGCACCTCGTACCGATCGGCCTGCCGCCACACCGACTCGCTCTGCGGTTCCACTCCGGCGACCGCGTCGAAGACCACGATCGCTCCGTCGAGGACGCGCAGTGAGCGCTCGACCTCGTCGGCGAAGTCGACATGTCCCGGTGTGTCGATGAGGTTGATCCGGTGTCCGTCCCATGCGCAGCTCACCGCCGCAGCGAAGATGGTGATGCCGCGGTCGCGCTCCTGGGCGTCGAAGTCGGTGATGGTCGTGCCGTCATGGACCTCGCCGCGCTTGTGGGTGGCGCCGGTGAGGAACAGGATCCGTTCGGTGAGGGTTGTCTTGCCGGCGTCGACGTGGGCAAGGATGCCGAGATTTCGGACGTTGTTCGGTGATGTGGCGTACTGGTGTCGCAGAGTGGTGCGCACGGCCCGAGGCCTTTCGCTGTGACGGGAAATGGGGCAGCGCGATTTCCGGGAGGAACGCTGCGGAACACGCAGGCAGGAACCGGCCTGCCCGGGCCGGACGACTGGACAGCCGGGCAGGGGTCAGGCGTTCATCAGGTGTTCGGCACGTGTCCACGGAGACCCAGTGACGGCCGCGCAGCCGACACTGAGCCCATCAGGACACCGGGATCACGTCGTACCGTGACCGGGGAGCACAGGCAGCGGTGTGGTCACGCATGGTCTGGCTCCTCTCGCTGGACTCGACGGATCTGCTGAACTCGGTGTCGCGTGCGGCTCGTTCGCCGCGTGCGCAGCGAGTGTAAGGATCGGGCGTGGTCGCAGGCACGTGAATTTTTCGAGTGCCAAGCTCGGCGGGAGTGGCAGTCCGCCCACGGCCCTCGTGACGTCCTCGTACGTATACGGATGAGCCCCGCGTGTCGTGTGATGCGCCGTCGCCATGCTCGCTACTGCGATCCGAGGAGGTGAGACCGGTCAGCGCTGCGGCAGGCCGCACGGCCGTCGACGATGAGGATGCGCTCCGGTCGCAGGTCGCAGGCGCACCACAGGTACGCGTCGGGCTCCGGTGGGATTCGCCCGCCTGCCGCAGGCAGTTGGCGACCGGGCCGCGGTAGGTGCGGGCGGGCGCTCCGGCGCGGCCGATGCGCAGGATGCAGTCCTCGAGCGGATGCGGGAGGTGCTCGCCCAAGTGCTGGCGTTCGGCCGGGTAAACGCTCGCCCTCAGTGCGTCGACCTGTAGGCCCGTGTCCCGGCTCATAGCCGCCGGTGGCCGATGAGGATGGCAGCGATTCCGACGAAGGCGAGGAAGTGCTCGGGCTTTCGTTCGTAGCGGCGGTGAAGCGTCGGCAGCCGGCCAACCAGGACACCGTGCGCTCGACCACCCACCGGTGTCGGCCGGGGCGTTGCGAGGACTCGATCCCTTTGCGGGCGAAACGGTGGCGGATGCCGCGTTCGCGCAGCCATTTCCGCAGGTGGTCATAGTCGTAGCCCTTGTCGGCATGCAGCTTGGACGGACGGCGTCGGCGAGGACCATGGCGGGAGCGGATGGGAGGGATACCACGCACGAGCGGCTGCAGCCCGAGGCTGTCGTGGGTGTTGGCGGCGGAGATGCCCAGGGACAGAGGCAGTCCATTGCGGTCGGTGACCAGTCGGGAGTCCGCGCTCGAGCCGAAGGTCGAGCGCGGCAGCGACTTTGGTCGACGTGTGCGAGCCCTTCGGCCGATGCGGCGCCGACCGCACTCCGTACAGGCTCACGGTATGACACCAGTACCGATCGCCCGCCGGGTCCTGCTCGCGGGCTCCGCGGCCCTGGCCACCGCGGCCCTGGGCACCGCCTGCACCGCCGACAACGCGCGTGACCGCACGACGTCCACCGACGCGGCGGCGTCACCGCGGACCGCAGGATCGCTTACCTACAAGGGCGTCAACTTCGATACGGACCGGGAGGTCTGGCGGAGGGAGTTTGTCCGCCGGGAGATCGCGGCCATCAGGGAGCAGCTGCACTGCAACGCGATCCTGCTGCTGGGCCACGACCTCGACCGGCTGACAGAGGCCGCATCGATCGCGGCCGCGCACGGACTGTTCGTCTGGTTCGAGCCGCGGCAGTTCGACAAGGACGCGGAGCAGACCCTTGCCTTCCTCGGCTCGGTGGCGCGCGCCGCCGAGCGGCTGCGCGCCCGGCACCCCGGCGTGGGCATCGCGCTCGGCACCGAGCTGACCATCTTCATGTCCGGCCTGGTGCCGGGCAAGGACTACATCGAGCGCGGCCAGGCGCTGGAGCGCCCCGAGTCGGCCGGCTACCAGGAGCGGCTGAACGCCTTTTTGGACCGGGCGCTGAAGGCCGTACGGCCGCTGTTCAAGGGGCGGATCACGTACAGCTCCGGGGAGTGGGAGGAGGTCGACTGGCGCGGCTTCGACGTCGTGGGGGTCAATCTGTACCGGAACGCGGAGAACAAGGCCACATACACCAAGAAGCTGCGCGCCCTGCACCGGCACGACAAGCCCGTCGTCATCACCGAGTTCGGCTGCTGCACTTTCACGGGGGCCAAGGAGCAGGGCGGGTCGGGCTTCAACGTGGTGGACTGGGAGCGGGAACCTCCGGTGGTCAAGGACGGCTATGTGCGTAATGAACGGGAACAGGCCGACGAGATCGGCGAGTTGCTGGACCTCTACGCGGCCGAGCGGGTACACGGCGCGTTCGTCTACAACTTCATAGCCCCCGACTCGCCCTACTCCCCGCAGCGCCGCCACGACCTGGACATCGCCAGCTTCGCGCTGGCCAAGACCTTCCCCACCGGGACGCGGCGCGGCTATGCGGAGACCGGGCAGTGGGAGCCCAAGCGGTCTTTCCACACGGTGGCCCGCCGGTTCCGGTGACACCTGCCGCAATCGGTGCACATGAACCCCGGTTAGTCAAGTGGCGATCATCAGGACCATGGATACCTCACTTGCCGTCACCTGCTCGAACGAGGAGGAACCGCCGATCGCTGGCCATCCCCCAACACCGTTACTGCCAACGGGCCGCGGATTCCGGTGTTTCTGTATGAGCCAATGCCAGTGAAGTTGCGGACCCTGCAGTCGGCTCGGTGTGAAGGTGGTCCTGTCGCAGGAGCGCGTCGGCCCGCTCCTCTGGCCTTGACCGTCTGGACGCGCTGGTCAACAACGCCGGCGCCGGCCACCTTGGCACGCTGGAGCAGGAGAGTGTCGAGGACGTGCGCGCCGTCATGGAAGTCAACTTCTTCGGCGTCCTGCACGTCACCAAGGCGGCCCTGCCCATGCTGCGTGCGAGCAACGGCCGCGTGGTGACCGTGACCAGCGTCGGTGGCGTGGTCGGCCAGCCGTTTCAACGAGGCGTACTGCGCGGCCAAGTTCGCGGTCGAGGGCTTCATGGAGTCGCTCGCCCCGGTCGCGGCGACGGTCGGCGTGGCCGTCAGTGTGGTCGAGCCGGGCGCGGTGGCCAGCGAGTTCGTCAGCAACGTGGGCGACCGCGACACCGTGGTGGAGGAGGCTGGCCCGTATGCACCCCCGCTGGCGGCCTACCTGGCCCGCACCCGCGATGCCTTCGCCGCCGCGCAGACGCCGCAGGGCGCGGCGGCACCGATCGTCGAGCTGCTGGAGGCCGAGCAGCCCGCCTTCCGGGTGCAGACCTCGGATGCCGCGCGCGCGTTCACCGCCGTGAAGCTCACAGATGGCGACGGCTCGGCCGTGCAGGCCCTGACCAGCACATGGATCGCCCAGCCAAGGTGAACTGGACCCGCTCACCTTCTCCGGCCTGGCCGGAGTCGGCGACCTCACCGCCACCTGCACGTCACCGGTCTCCCGCAACCGGACCTTCGGCGAACAACCGCACCCTCGACGAGCCACCGCACACACCCCGGCCCTCACGGGGTGCGCGTACGAGCTGTATGGCTGCGTAGGTGAGATGTGAGAACGAATGTCGGCGAGTGCTGGCAGCGGTTCTGGCTCGAGAGGCCCGGTAATGTCGGTCAGCAGTAGAAACGGCTGGGCCATGCCGCCGCCCAACCCCGCTGTGATGGGGCTCCTTGAACTCGACTCTGTCCGCAGTTCCGTGAAGGCGTCGTTGCATGAGGAGTGGAAGACATGGTCGAGACGGCACGGAGTGGCTGCTGAGTAACGTTCGGGGAAGCCCACGCTTCCATGCGTGGGTCTGATAAGAGTTGATCAGGGAAGCCGAGACTCTTGACCCGATGGAACGTCTGATCTCCGAGCGGGCATGTGAGCGACTGATCGTCGAGTTCGTCCGTCGGCTCGACCTCGGGGATCCGAGCTCGGTGGCGGACCTGTTCACGCCGGACGGGATCTGGGAATGGCCTGCCGGCGATCGCCGCATAGCAGGCCGCGAGGCTCTTCGTGACTATTTCGGCAGCCGGCCCGCGGACCGGATGTCGCGTCGTATGTGCACCAACATCCGGTTCCACGGAACGCCTCGACCACCCCGGTAAGTCAAGACGATGACCTGCTGAGCTCTGACCCCGAGGATTCATCTGGTCCCGGGCCTAAGCCGCAGGCACTCACGGAATCGCGGTCCAGGCCGTTTCCAGGAGGGGGTTCAGCTGATCGGCTGTTGTTCGGCTCGGGCTCGGGGAGGTAGTGGCGAGGCGGTAGGAGGCGGTGCCGGTCTCGATGATGGTGCCGTTGAAGGTGAGGCGGTTGACGATGGCTGCGCAGAGGGCAACCCTGGCTGCTGCGGCGTACGGGCCGCCGGACCGAGTTGGCGGGTTCGGGATCGACCTGCCTCAGTCGCTTACGGTTTCCGGGAGTTGAGGGAACTCGGCGTGCATGGCGAGGAGGTACGCCTCGTGCGGCGAGATCTGCCGGAGCAGCACGACCAGGAGCGCAGCGAGCCTTCGGCTTTGAGCGTCCGTGCCGATGTCCGTGCCGCCCGAACGGTGCGGAGTCCGTCCGGAGACGCGGGCTGCGCTGGCTGGCGCGTTGCTGGGTTCGGAGAGTTCGAGCTGGGCCCATGGACATCGGTCAGTGATTGGGGTGAACAAGCCAATCACCCTCTTTTAGGGGCGAGATAGGGCGCGCGTGCCCGTAGCGTGTCCAGCGTCATGGACCTGGCGTTGCCGGTGGGGGGAGTGACAACTCTCGTGGCGACGTCGTGTACCGCTACCGAGGGGGACACCATCTCGTGAACCACCGAGGATCACGCAGGCTGTTGACCGCGGCCGCCGCAGCCGGCCTGTGCGTCTTACTCGCGCTGCCGGCCGGGGCCACCGAGGCGACTGCCGCGGACGACGGCGGTGCTGGGAGCACCCCGAGCGCCCAGCACAAGGGGGAAACCACCACCGACTTCACCTTCGTCAGCAACGACCCCGAGCCCAAGCCGGGCGAGGCAGCCGCGGCGCCCTCGTACGACCTTGAGGACCGTCGTAGCAACAAGGCCGCTCCGAAGGAGAGCCCGGCGGACGTCAAGCAACGGCAGGAGGCTGCGCGCAAGCTCCACGAGCTGCGGGAGAACGGCCGGACGCTGGGAGCCCGCGCCAGGCAGTACGAACTCGACGGCAAGCAGGACGCGGATGAGCGGCCCGGCCTCAAGCGGCGGGACCCCGACATCAACGTCTGCATGGAGAACAGCAACACCTACCGCGAGTACGGCTGGACCATCGACCACTTCTTCTACTGCCAGGGCACCCGGCAGACGCTGTACAAGCAGCGATGCAACTGGTTCTTCTGCTACCCGGTCGGCTCCTTCAGCTTCCGGGCGACCACCATCGGCGAGGGCTACGACAACCGGCGCCGCGTCTACTACGGCACCCTCCTCGACGAGATCAGGATCCAGGGCGATATCTCCGGCCTCCGCCTGCGGCACAGCATCGACTGCGACGCACTGGGCGACAACGACCCGGCGTGCGAGGCGGAGTTCGGCAACGGCCGCACCGACACGCTGCAAGGCTGGCAGCGCGACAATGCCTCGTACCACTGGTTCCGCTCCGCCCACGACGGCGACGGCGCCGACCGGAAGGCGTACTACAACATCAAGCAGGTCTTCACCGGCATCCAGGGCGCACGCACCAAGCCCATCACCACAGGCCGAGGCGGCCACCGCTGCGACTCAGCGAGCTACATACCGGGGCGCAGCAGCGCGTGCGTCTTCGATGTGGTCATCCCCGTCATGAGCAACATCAGCATCCGCGACCCGCAGGTCCGCCATACGGCACGCAACATCCGCGACGCCCAGTACCGGCCGGAACGCACCGAGCCGGCCGCCTCGTACAAGGACGTCCCCGGAGCGCCCGACAGCGGCCAGCCGCTGACCCGCAACTACTACGACCGCGACCAGCAGGACCGCAGCCGCAACCGGGTGCGGGCCGTGTGCGAACGCTACTGGCCGGGGTACGGCGGGCGCGGCCTGCAGTGTGACGAGTACCCGTTCGCCTCCACCTACCAGAGCGCCGGGGCCAACCCGCCGCACGTGAACTTCGCGGCCAAGCCCATCCCGAGCGAGGACAACCGCAAGGGCGGGGAGAAGATCGCCGAGTTCTACAAGGAGGACCGTATCCTCGATTCCGACCCGTTCTGCGTACGGATCGGTAGCTGACCGGTCGCCTGTCGCGCGGAAGGAGGTGAGCGGGCGTCGTGTCGGCCGAACTGCGCGCGGAGCGCACCGCCGAACCCCGGATCTCGTACTTCACCTTCTTCCTGCGCGGCCTGGAGGACGGCGCCGACCCGCAGGCCGCGAGCGCGGCCGTCAGCGCGCGCAAGCGCTGGACGGTCCTCGCGGGCCCGGGCGGCGCGGTCTTCCGCTGCGGTACGACCGACCACCGCCCGCTCGTACGGACGCAGGTGTGGAGCGCCGAGCCGCCCCCGCCGGGGGGAGAGTGGGACACACAGGAAACCGTCCGGTTCGCACTGCACACCGAGGGCCGCGTACAGCTCAATGAATGGGACGGCTACCCGGCGGGCGACGTGCTGGACCTCGGGAGCCCGGGCACATACGCGCTGCGCGCCGCTCGCCGGATGACTCCCTCCTCGGCCGGTATGGAGGATTGGCTCCTCCAACTCTGGCCCGCGTGAGGCGTTGCGACAACGGCAGCGCACGTCGGGGTCGCTGTACGGAAACTGGGCAAGACGTTCAAGGCCACGCGGAAGTATCCCGAACTCGCGCCCTCCCGCCGCCTGCACATGAGCAAGCCATTCACCGGCCTTGGAGACGCCGTCACCGCACCGTGCACCGAGCTCACCACCCGACGGAAGGCTGCTCCTCCCGCACTACCGGCACACGACAACGGCCTACAACCGTGCGCCCGCACCGACGGCGTGGATATCTGGGCGGAGACACGACCTCTGACGTCCGGTCGGCGGGGTGCTGTTGGAGCGGTACGGCGCCGGATTTCAGCAGGACTATTCGGTGAGCGATGCGGGCCGTGAGGCGTCTGGCCACCCGGCTGATCAGCACGGCGAAGCGGGCCACGGACAAGGAACGGCTCTCGTCGCCGTCGACAGATGTGCGTGAGCGAGGCCCCACTGCACGTCGGTGAGCGGCATCTTCGGGTCCCGGGCGAGCCGGTGGGCGGCCGTGTCCGCAGGTCATGAAGGGTCCAGTTGGACTCCAGCAGATCATTGGCCCGGTCGAACATCGCCTTGGCCGCGGTAGTTCAAGGGTCGCCACGGCCGGCGCAGCGTCCACCACAGCGCCTCGTTGTGGCATCCGGGGAAGGCCGGGCGGCCTGGCTTTGACGGGCGTGGACCATCCGGTCTCCCCGGGACCCGAGAGCATCGAAGCCGGACAAGACCACGCTCCAACACCCCCTTGACCCGTGAACTTGTTGACCCGTGAAACTTGGCCAAACCGGCCAAAGATCAACAACGGAGATCCCGGGAGGGGCGGGAAGCTGGGGACAGCGCCGCATACACGGCGCTCGCGAGGGGCCGGTTGAAGCCGCCGCCGCACGATGTCACGGCTCCTTCGCATCGTCCGCCGCAGGGAGCGTCTCGCTCATCACCCCAGGCTGGCATGGGCCGAAAGAGACGACCTAGAGTGACGAGATGCCCCTGCCCGCCGACCGGACCGCCCTGGACCTGCTCGATGCGCACCTGGAGGCGCTATGGGATGGAACGGACCTCCCGCTCGCGCAGGAGCCGTTCCGCATCGCGGCAGAAGAAGATGGCGAGCTGCTCCACTGGGCCCTCGACCAGCTCCGGCACATCCCCTGCGAGCCGAAGCACACCTTTGCCCGTCAAGTCGGCGGATTGCTGGCAGAGTTCCGCTCCCGTCGCTGTCCCTGGAACGCTGCGGCGCTGCGGCTGCTCGACGACACGTACACCTTCGCGGCTACCGGCCCTCGGCGGTGCGAGGACTGGGCACACGACGTCCGCGCCGTGCTGCACCGGTCGGTCCCCGACCCGCGGGGCTGGGTCCGACTGGACTGGGACCGCACCAACGACGCCCGCGACATAGTCCCTGCGTACCCCTTCGACCCTCCGGACGCATCGGAGTTGCCCGGCCGGCTGTACCCCCTGGAAGCGGAGGCGGCAGTCGCCGCGCTCGCCATCATGACCGAGCAATGGCGCTCGGAATCCGCCCCCGTCCGCTCCCGCCCGGACCGGGAGGCCGTGCTGGCGGATGCCCGAACCCTGCTCAAACGGTACGGGCCCACCGCGCGCTACTGGACCAACGCGACGGCCGCCGCCTCTGACCGGGCCCCGGACTTCCTCGCAGCGGGCCTCCAGGGCATTGAATCCCATTGCGTCCTCACCACCGAGTACCTCAACGGCCTCGACCTCTTCGAGGACTTGGGCCTGATCGTGGTCAACGAAGATGAAGTGGGCGTTTTCTGGTCGATCCTTGCCTACTGACGACGTTCAAAGAAGGCACCTGGTAACCGACTACCCCCGCCTCTGCGACCCCCAGCCGGGCACCGCCGCCGTTAAGAAGCAGGCTCTGGCACAGATCTTGGGGAGCGGTCGCGGAGCTCCCCCCGATGGTCGACTGCGATGGGTCGGGTTGCCGACGGCCAAGTACCTCTCCACGTTCGACGGCTTGTGCGGCACGTAATTCCCCAGGCGAGGACGTTGCCGAGCAACGGAGATCGTCAAGGTGTCCGAGGGGCGAGCAGGCGTCGCAGTGCCGTCGGTGTACGACCCAGGTACTGGCGCAGGGTCCTGGTCATGTGCGCCTGGTCGGCGAAGCCGAGGTCTGCGGCGAGGGTGCCGAGGCTGCTCTCGCCCTCCTCCAAGCGGTCGAGGGCGCGGCCGATGCGGACGCGGTGCCGATAGCGGGTCACTGACACCCCCAGTTCGCGGCTGAAGGATCGGCTCAGGTGGTAGGGCAAGACGCCCAGCTCGGGGCATACGCGCGCAGTCCCAGAGGCATGAAGGCCGCCACGTTCCGGAACACAAGCAGGTCCAGGAGAATGCGAGCCTCCGGGCAGACCTGCGCGGTACTCGTAGCGGCGGGGATCGGGGCCTTCCCTGAGGGAAGCAACTGGAGGGCTCGGCCGGCCTGTTGGACGCTCTCGCCGGTGCAGAGGCGGCGGCGCAGGGCCAGATCAAGGGGTAGGGCGAGAGGAGGCACCCCGCGGCGGGCGCCTCCCCCGTGCGGCGGATAGGTTCGCGACCTTCGGACGATGCCCGGACACCGCGTAGGTGGCGATGATCAAGGCGTATGCCATCACACGCCAAGATCGGAGCCTCACCGTGCTGAAGTGGACCCTGCGCGCCACCGCCGTCCTCGCCATCGCCGCCGCAATCACCACCCCCTTCGCCGTGCCCGCACCCGAAGCAGTGGCCGCCACACCCGCTGTCGCCGTCGCCGCGCCCGCATCCGCCTCCGACACCCCGGGGACTGAGCTCACCGCCGCTATGAAGGGGAAGGCGCCCGTCGCCTTCTAGACACCCCGGGGAGACCCGGGCCACGCCCCGGAGCAACAGCCTGGTTGGCGAGGAAGGTCTGTCGCGGTCGCTGAAGTCGGCGACGACGTGCGGCTGACGCGCCCGGGCGTCGGCGTCGCCGAGCCGGTCGTGCAGGGCGTCGAGGTCGCCGTGGGCGGTCGTGACCGTGGGACGGTCGCGCCGGACATGGGTGAACTCCCGTTACTGTGCAGCTGGCTTCGTGCACTTTCAGCGACAGCGTTTGTCGATGAGTTTCAGCAGCAGTTGACCATCCACTTGTCGGGGAATATTCACGAGAAGTGACGGCAGTGCTGTGTCGCCACGGCGGACGGGGCGATCGACGTCCGTAGCGGGACTCTGCTGCCCGAGTCCAGTCAGCTTGACCACCCCGCCCAGTAACCCGATCACAGGACCGGGTCGCGCCAGCTCGCATGGAGTCGGGAGGGCAGACGGGTTGTCCTTGACCCGCCGGTCCGGCTCGCGCCAGGCGGATTGCCCTCCATGGTGGTGCCTATCAACTGCCGGTCATGAACTGAAGCGTGCGTTCTCGACGATGGCGTGGAAGAAGTCGAACTCCTGCTCGCTACCGGCCCGCCAGCTGGCCCGGATCTCGGAGGGGATGGTGTAGCCGTCGAACGAGTTCTCCGCCTCGGCGCGGGCACGGAAGGCGACCCAGTCGTACGCTCCGGTGTCGGTGAGATTGCTCCACCGGCACAGGCGCAGCTCGGCCAGTTCGCCGTGTGGCCCGAGGCGGAAATCGGCGTGAATCTCCTGTCCGTCAACAGGCATCGTCAGGTGGCTCCCCTCCGGATGGTCGGACCATGTGCCGCCGAGAGACGGGTGGAAGGCCGACGGCAGCCAGGTTGATTCGACGACAAGTCGGGAGCGGGCGGAGCGTGCCAGGTCGGGGCCGCGCTGTGTCCGAACGGGGATGATCCCGAACGCGCGCACACAGGAGCTCGCCTGCCCGCCTGCATAGGTGTCCTCGATGGTTGCCCGGACAGGTCCCCGGCGGGCGTGCGCGGTCACCTGGTAGGAGACCCCGGCGCGGATCGTCTCGGTGGCGCGGAACGGCATCCACGGGCCGCCGGGCCTGAGGCGTACCTGGCCCGAGAAGGTGATCACCGCCTGCCGGGCCAGTGGTGTTCCCGGCCGGATGGCATGGGTGAGATAGCGGGCGGCGCCCGGCGGCACCTGCCCGGTCAGGAGATCCGGAGGAACGTGCTCCGGGTTGGAGGCGGCATTGGCCCTGGACGTGTCCACGTCGACCATCTCCCTTCGTGCGGCTGTCTGGCCGGAATCGAAGACTGGCGGGTATTTCACCGACTGGCAAGTCGGTAAGATGACCTGCATACGGCAAGGCTCGTGCAGAGAGGTGCCAAGTCACGTGACACTGCGTCAACGTCAGGCCTCGCAGACCCGCCAGCTCCTACTGGAAGCCGCAGCCAGGGTGTTCGCCCGCCGCGGCTACAGCCGGGCGACTATTGATGACGTCGCGGCCGAGGCGGGCGCCTCCAAGGGAGCGGTCTACCACCACTTCGCAAGTAAGCGCGCCCTCTTCCAGGCCCTGATGGCCCATCGCGCCGCCGGGCTCGAGCCACTGCGTGCATTGGCTGAGGGCGCCGAGTCCCTGCCAGAGCTTGTCGACGGGCTCGTCGAGCTCTGGCTGGCACGCATGCGCGACCTTCCGGAGGCGGTCGTACTGTCCCTGGAGGCGCGGTTGCAGGCGATCCGCGACCCCGAAGCCGCCGCACTGCTCGGCGGCTACTACTGCGCCCTGCGTGACGCACTCGACGAACTACTCCAGGCGGCAGCTCAGCGGTTCGCATGCACCCTGCCCCGCCGTCAACCGGCCCTGGTCGTGTTCGGCATGCTGGACGGCATCTGCCAGCAATGGGCCATGGATCCCGACCATGCGGACCCCGAAGACCTACGTGAGGTCCTCACCGGAACCCTCATGGATTTTCTCGGAACAGAGCCGAAGCGGTAAGACCCGCTGGTGCGACCGGCAACTCGGTGAACCTGTCCGTTCACGGCACCAGGGCCTGTTCTGAGTTGAGATCACGGAGATCGGGTTGTTCGGTCCTGGCAGGGTGTTGGCTGCGGTAGACCGGTCTCGTGACTCGTGATGATCTGACCGATCCCGAATGGGGGTTGATCGAGCCGCACTTGCCGCTGGGTGAGCGTGGCCCGATACCGACCTGCGCGCCTACTTCAACGCGGTGATGTGGCGGTTCCGCGCCGGAAGCCCGTGGCGTGACGTGCCGCAGGAGTACGGATCCTGGTGGACGGTCTACGACCGGTTCCGCATGTGGGCGTCCGCCGGGGTCTTCCAGGAACTGATGGAGGCGATGATCGCTGAAGCAGCGGCGCGCGACGCGGCCGATCTGAGCCTGGTCAGCGTGGACTCCACGATCGCGCGGGCACATCACCACGCAGCCGGGATGACGGTCGATCCGCAGTTGCTGAAGGACCTGGAGAAGGCTGCCGTGGCGGAAAAGGGGCTGCAGGAAAGCAACAAAGCGAACCCGTAGGCGACGGGCAGCATGGCGAGGAGGACGCCCTGCGACAGCAGCGCCGGGCGCTGCGCAGGCGTTGCAAAGCGCGGCTGTGCGCCGCCGAACTGGGGCGCTCTCGGGGCGGTCTGACCAGCAAGGTCCACCTCGCGGCGGACCCGCGTTGTCGGCCCCTGTCCTTCGTCCTCACCCCCGGACAGGCCGCCGACAGCCCCCGATTCATCCCCGTCGTCGAGAAGATCAAAGTACGCGGCCGGGTCGTCCGGCCCAGGACCCGGCCGGACGCACTCGCCGCAGACAAGGCGTACTCTTCCCGCGCCCACTGCGCCTACTTGCGCCGACGCAAGATCCGGGCGGTGATTCCGGAGAAGACCGACCAAGCGGCCAATCGCAAGAAGAAGGGCTCCAAGGGCGGCCGCCCGGCCAGCAACGACGGCACGCTCTACTATGACTGTGGGGATGGCGGTGCCGTCTCGGTGGTGGTTTGACCCGCGCTACGACTGACTGTCCTGTCCAGCGTCTTGATCTGTCGACCGCTGTCCGGGGCGGCACTCGCTGTCGCCAGGCCGGCGGGTGTGTCCCGATAGGGGCCTTCGCGACAGGCACCTTCACAGAAGCTGCGCCATCTTGAAGTGGCTGGTCAGGGGCCTGGTGTGACGTTGCTCCGGGGTGCTGACGCTGGTCGTGGGCGGCAGTCTGGGGTGATCCCCACCCAGCGCCGCACCGGGAAGGCGAACCGCAAGAACTACTCCGGCAAACACCACCGCCACGGCCTGCACGTGCTCGCCCTCACCGACGACAAGGGCCGCCTGATCTGGATCTCCGCGACCCGGCCCGGCCGCACCCACGACATCACCGCCGCCCGCCGCGACCACCTCCTGGCCCACCTGCGCGCCGTCGGACTCGGCGCGCTGGCCGACCTCGGCTTCCTCGGCCTGGACGACGACCCGGACAGCCCCGTGGTGGTCACCGGCTTCAAGGCCACCCGCGCCCGCAAGCTCACCCGCGCCGAGAAGGACGCCAACCGGGTGCTGGCCGCCGGACGCGCCCCGTTGAACACGGCTTCGCCCATCTGAAGAACTGGCGGTTCCTCACCAAGCTCCGCACCGACCCCGCCCGCGCCACCCACCTGCTGCGCGCCCTGCTCGTCCTGACGAACCTACAGGCCACCAGCGACAGTTGATCTCCACACAGACTGCCGTCCGCGGCCGGCCAGAGCACCCCAAACCAACGTCACACCGGGCCCCGGCCGGCCGCTTCACGAGGGCGCAGCGTCAGTGAGCTGGGATCGGTTGGGTGAGGTTCACCGGATTGCCGTCGGGGTCCTGGATATGGGCGACGCGCTGTCCCCACGGCATGTCGGTGGGGCCGCCGCGGACCGAGCCGCCCAGCGCCGTCACCCGGCCGAGTGTCTCGTCGACGTCGTCGACACCGATGCTCAGCAGGATCCGTGGCGCCGCCCCGGTTCCCGGGTCCGCCTTGGCCACCAGCCCGAGGTCGGTGTCGCCGATGCGCAAGCCGAGGTAGAAGGCCGGGCCTTCTCCCGGCACCCGGAAGACCTCCTCGGCGCCGAACAATTTCGTATAGAAGCCGAGCAGGACGTCATGGTCGGCCGTCAGGATCACTGGCTGGATGGTGGACATGGCACTCCTGTCGCGAACGGTCGTGTCGCTGGATAGACCGTTCGAAGACGGAGAACTCATCGGCAAACCCGCCCTGCCAGACGATCTACACCCCAGACTGTCGCCCACGACCAGTACGAGCACCCCTAAACGAGGCCACGCCACCGCGCTGACCAGCCACTTCAAGATGGCGCAGCCTCACAGTCCTGACCACCCTGCCAGCCCGGCGACGGCCACCAGCCCTCCGGTTCGATGGCAGGAGACCGATGACCAGTGCCAGCATGGTCCAGCCGACCCGTTTGCATCATCACCGCCATCGCGAGGTCGTACTCGGCGTTGATACCCACTAGGACGCGCACGTGGCGGCCGTGGTCTCCACGACCGGCAAGCTGATCGGGACCCGCAGCTTTCCCACCACGGCTGACGGCTACCGGCAGTTGTTGGACCGGGCCCGCTCAGAAGGCGTGGTCAACCGGGCGGGAGTGGATGCACTGGTTCATACGCAGCCGCGTTGAGCCGCTTTCTGCACGGCCACGGGCTGGTCGTGGTCGAGGTGAACCAGCCAGACAAGGCCATACGTCGGCGTCGTGGCAAGACCGACGCCGTTGACGCTGAGGCGGCAGCGCATGCCGTGCGGTCCGGCAGGGCCACCGCGACGGCGAAGCTCGCGGACGGCCCGGCTGAAGCCCTCCGGCTCTTCAAGATGGCCAAGGTCTCCGCGGTCAAAGCTCGCACCCAAGCCATCAACCAGCTCAGGGCAGTTCAGCTACGTCGCCCGAGAGCTCTACACGATCATCATCCGAGCCCATGCCATGCCCCACGACCAGGCCTTGGCCCCTTGACATCCATAGGGGCATCAAGGCCGCAGAGTCCTACCAGGCAGCCGTCACCCTCGCGTCCCTGTTGATGTGGGCGTGACGTTTGACGACAACTCCTAGTGACCAGGGGAGATGATGTTGTTTATGTCAGACGAGTCGAATCGCCCCCTCAGCGAACTTCGCGCAGGCGAAACCGTCCAAGCGAACCATCACTAGCCATCAGCCATGGGGCATCACAGTGAGGCTCAACGGATACGAGCCGGTCGGCGCATCACTGGACACCATTCGCCGCGGCAGCGAGCCAGGAGTGAGCAGACTTGCCCAGGACCTTCCGCCGGTGGGAACAACCATCGAACTGGTCATCGGCGAAGTGCGCTCGTGGCACCACGAACCGTGGGTATGGGTGGATCTCACGAGCGCCTGGACAGAGCTGCACGGGAGCTCTCATTGCTGGCTTCAGCCCAGCCAATTCACGACATTTTGATACGCGATGCCGTCAGTAGGGGCTTCGGGCGGTGTGGGTCCGCGCGTTCACGGTGTCGTGCGGTGAAGCTGGGGGCGTGAGTATCAGAAGCGAGCAAACGGCGAGTGTCGAGCAGATCTATGCAGCGTTGGTTGCCCTGGCGGCAGAACCGGTAGCCGATCCGGATGCGCGTCCCGAGGGGCCGCAGGAAGGGGACCGCCTGCGACTGCTGGGAAACCTGCTGGCCAAGACGGAACTGGAGATCACCGCCGCGACGCGTCTGGCCGAGGAGGAGGAGATCGAGGACGTCCTCGACACGCTTCTTGGCTGGGCGAATCAGATGGGTCAGGACGTTGGCCTTGCGGCCAACGTCCTGACGAACCGCTTGCAGCGCACTGCGATGCAAATCGTGGGATCCGAGGAGGAGCAACCGCCTCCCGGCCGGGAGGCGGCCTTCGCCGCCGCGATGACGGCGGTGTATGCGCTCAGCGCCCAACTGCATGCCGAACGCGGTGATGTGGGCGGAACCCGACGGGCCTTGGGCGGGGCTGAGGAAGCCCTCATCGACATCCTGCAGGGGATGCATGACCTGCGCAGTGCCCTTGGCGACGGACCGACAGAGCCACCCAGTTTCTCCTCCAGGCCCTCGGCGTGATCCTGCTATTCCGTCTGCTCAGGAGGCGCCGAAACGTGCGCTGTACGCTGTCGCTCAGCCGCACCACCGGGTACGCGCTTGCCAAGCGTGGCGAGTATCCGTGTGCCGTTCGACCACTCAGTGCTGACCCGAAGCGTCTGTTTCCGTTTCGACGGCTTCCGCCCCGTCCACAGACTCGCGCACGTAGACCTGTCCGTCGGCAACGACGACCTCATGCGTCCGTACCGGCTTCCGCGCGGGGCCCGTTGGGTCGTCCGGTGCGGAGATCGAAGCAGGCGGCATGCAACGGGCATTCAACCGCGCACTCCTTGCCCCGGCCGTCCGAAAGCGAAGCATCTTGGTGAGTGCACGTGTCGTCAATCGCGTAGAAGACGCCATCCACGTTGAAGATCGCGATTGCCATGCTGCCCAGCACACGGACGGACTCCCCGACGGGGATATCGGACACCGCGCCCACTGATCTCATCTCGAAGTCTGTTGCATATTACAGAACAAGCTGCGCTACTTGCAACGTAGTGTCCGGCACGCTGCGCCCTCCGTCAATGCGTGGAGGAGTGCCGGTTCGTTGAACAGACCGGACTGCGGGGACGTAGCGGCTCGGGTTCGGGATCGTCCGACCCGCTGACGCGAACGCGGCGTTGCTGGGCATCGCCGGAGAGAGGTCGGGTCGGTCTGCGCCCGGCTGGCGCGCGAACTTCCATGATGTCGCGCGTGTTAATCCAGGTCGCCGAGGAGATCCCCGGTCGCCTGCGGCGTCCTGCGAGCCGTAGCCGGAGCGGAAGCGGTTGACCGCGACTGATACATCTCTTACATTTCACAGATATATCAGTCCTCAGTCAAGGATGATCATGAATTCACGCCACAGCATGTCCCTGTTGTGCATCGGACGGATTGGAGTGACAGCGTGAGCGGGCCGGGCGAGGAGCCCCGGTTCGCGGTCAACCAGGTAGGCATCGAGGATGCGCAGACAATCCGTCATGCGACTACGGCTGCCACCGTGGGAAACATCGCCGTATGGTACGACTTCGGCATCTTTTCCTACCTCGCTGCCATTGCCCTGAAGCAGGTCTTCTTCCCCCACGCCGGGGATTGGGGGGCGGTGTTCACCCTGGGCACCTTCGCCGCCGCGTTCGTGGTTCGCCCGCTCGGCGGAGTCATCCTCGGGCCGCTGGGTGACCGCATCGGCCGCACCAAGGTCCTCGCCGCCACGATCCTCCTGATGGCGATCGCGACCGCGCTGCTCGGACTCGTGCCCAGTTACGGCACGATCGGTGTCGCGGCCCCCTTGCTCGTGCTGTTCATCCGGATGCTGCAGGGCTTCTCCGTCGGCGGCGAGTACGCCGGGGCACTGACCCTGGTCGCCGAGTACGCCCCGGACCGGCGGCGCGGCTTCTTCGGCAGCTGGCTGGAATTCGGCACGCTCGTCGGATACACCCTCGGCGCGGGCGTCAGCGCGATCCTGGTCGCCACTCTTTCGGAGAGCGACCTGCTGGCCTGGGGATGGCGGCTGCCCTTCATCCTCGGCCTCCCGCTGGGCATCATCGGGATCTACTTCCGGATCCGCCTGGAGGAGACTCCCGCGTTCCGGCAGCTGATGGAGCGTTCGCCAGCGATGGCCACCATGGCCCTCCGCCGCGTATTCCAGATCTTGGTGCGCCATTACCGCTCGGCGGTGCTGATCGCGAGTGGACTCATCGTGGCCTGGAACGTCACCAACTACGTGCTGACGAACTACGTGCCGACTTACCTGACGGACACCCTGCCGCACTACGGCAAGAGCCCAACCAGCGTCGCACTGGCGACCACCCTCCAGACGGGCGTCACGCTGGCAATGCTCTGCGCCATTGTGTTCGTCGGCAGGCTCAGCGACAGGATCGGCAGAAAGCCCATCCTGATCACCGGCAGCGTCTCGCTCATCGTCCTCGGCCTGCCCTCGGTGTGGCTGCTGCGAGCGGGGCTGACCGGCCAGATCTTTGGCTTGTTGATCATGGGTTTCGCTCTGCTCTGCTTCGCAGCGGTGACCCCCTCAACACTGCCCGCACTCTTCCCCACCATGATCCGGTACGGCAGCCTCGCCATCATCTTCAACGTCATCGTGTCCGCGTTCGCGGGCACCGCACCCACGATCATCGGAGTCGCGGTCACCACGACCGGCAACCTCGACTGGCCCGGCTACTACCTCATCGGGGCAGGTGTGATCGGGCTTGTGAGCGTCTTGTTCCTCAAGGAGTCAGCCGGACAGCCTCTGGCAGGGGCGGCACCGCTCGTCTCCAGTGAGGATCTGCCCGCCCCGAGGACCTCGAAGGGCGGTATGTCGTTGGAAGACTGACCGGTACCTGGTGACCGCGGCACCAGCGACGCCTGCTTGCACGGGCTCAGCGAACTCGTCATGCTAGGTCGCGGTTTCTCAGCGGAGAGGGCGTACGCGCTGACAATGCGTCAGGGCGTACGCCCTCTCCATCTGCTCAGAGAAGGTGAACACGCACGGCAGCTTCCGTGGATGCAGGGGCTGACCCCCCCCACACGGTGCTCATGGTTGGGGCGTGAGGTTACCGGGTGCGGGCGTGCGGCATCTGGCGGGCCCGGGCGGGTGGCGCGCGGCGGGTGCGGGGAGCCCATGATCGCTTCGCTCCGGAGGGCCAGTCGCAGGAGCTCCGCGCCGCCCGGGAATGCCTCCTTCTTGTCCTGGTTGCACCCGGCGTGGGCCGGGGCGAGGTCCCACAGGGCGTCGAGGCCCGGGCCGTGCCAGCCTGAGACGCCGGAGTAGCGTCGCATGAAGGCGAGGGCCATCGTCTGCCGGTCCACGGTGATGCCCTCCTGAACCAGGGAGCGGCCGATGCCCGTGGCAAAGGAGCTCTCCATCGGCGCTCGAATTCGCGCGCCAGCGCCGAGCGCGCATCAGGTGCGCGAAGAACCGCTCGACGACCCAGCACTTCGGCAACACGACGACCCTCTTCTGGCCGTCACTGCGCTTGACGATCGCCAGCACCAGTGCCAGGGCGGCGAAGCAATACTTGATCAGGCCGCCGATGTAGCCGCCATCGGCCCAGATGAGCTCCAACAGGTGGTGCGCGTCGGCAACTTGGGCAGGCAGGCCCTGAGCTGTAATGCGGTCGCTGGTGTCCGCGGCGGTGACCGTCACCGCCAGCAGCAGGCCGAGTGTGTCGACGACGACGTGCCGTTTGCGCCCGTTGATCAGCTTGCTGCCATCGAAACCGCGGTTGTCGGCGCCGACCCGGCGACAACCCGACGACGGGCGGTGCGGGCGATGTCACCTGGGGCCTCGAACGGGTCCTGCCCCGCCAGGAGTTCAGCGACGCCTCGGGCCCGACGGTCATCTACGCCTCACTGCCCGGCCCGGCCGCCGACGTGGGTCATGACCGGCTCGGCGCCCTGTTGGCCGCCTAGGGCCTGTTCTGAGTTGAGATCACGGTGGGCGAGAGCGCCACTGGCTGACACTGCTTGGACCCGGGCCTCTGCCTGCCAAAGAACGACTGCCTTCCGTCTGTCACATTTCTCTGTCGCGATCCGTCAGGGCAGTGACAGCAACATGAAGTCTGAAGGAGACGGCAGTGGAAACACGTTTCGATCACGGCGGCGGTCCCGACGGTTCCGCGGATGTCCGAGGACCCTGCGGAGCTCGTCCCCGAGCTGGCGGAGGTGTCGGCGGCGCTGTTCAGGGTCACCGGCAACGGTTCGGTACCGCGTTCCACGATCAGTTTGGTCCAGCTGCGTGCTGGTCAGATCGTCGGCAGCACCTACCTGACCGTTCTGCACTCGGGCTTCCTGCGCAAGGCCGGACAGTCGGAGGAGCGGATCACGTCGGTGGCGTCCTGGCGGGACTCGCCGTACTTCAGTGGTGCCGAGCGTGCCGCGCTGGCACTGGTGGAAGCCGTGCTTCAGCCGTCCGCGGACGGCGAGAGGGTCTCCAACGAGCTGTATGCGCAGGCAGCCGAGCACTATGAGGCCAAGGGCTCGCCACGCTGATGCTCGCGATCGGTCAGGTCAACTTCTTCATCCCCGTAGCGCTCATCGCCAAGCCGGTGCCGGGCCGGTCGTTCACCGACCCGTGGAAGTGAGGCCACCCGGGTAAGGCTCGGTGTCCGGGTCCCGAGACGGGACCCGAACGGGCCGACCCGCAGACGCGTGGGGCGCGACCAGGAGTTGAGAAGCTGCGGCGCGTGTTGTCTGATCACGTCGGTGATCTGCTGCTTGAGCGCGGAGACCTTGGCCATCTTGAAGAGCCGGAGGGCTTCAGCCGGGCCGTCCGCGGGCTTCGCCGTCGCGGTGGCCCTGCCGGACCGCACGGCATGCGCTGCCGCCTCAGCGTCGACGGCGTCGGTCTTGCCACGACGCCGACGTATGGCCTTGTCTGGCTGGTTCACCTCGACCACGACCAGCCCGTGGCCGCGCAGAAAGCGGCTCAACGCGGCTGCGTATGAACCAGTGCATTCCACTCCCGCCCGGTTGACCACGCCTTCTGAGCGGGCCCGGTCCAACAACTGCCGGTAGCCGTCAGCCGTGGTGGGAAAGCTGCGGGTCCCGGTCAGCTTGCCGGTCGTGGAGACCACGGCTGCCACGTGCGCGTCCTTGTGGGTATCAACGCAGAGCACGACCTCGCGATGGCGGTGATGGTGCAAACGGGTCGGCTGGCCCCATGCTGGCACTGGTCATCGGTCTCCTGCCATCGAACCGGAGGGCTGGTGGCCGTCGCCGGGCTGGCAGGGTGGTCAGGACTGTGAAGGTGCCTGTCGCGAAGGCCCCTATCGGGACACACCCGCCGGCCCGGCGAAACAGCGAGGGCCGCCCCGGCCAGCGGTCGACAGATCAAGACACAGGACAGGACAGTCAGTCGTAGCGCGGGTCAAACCACCACCGAGACACCGAGACGGCACCGCCATCCTCACAGTCATACGGGTGGCCAGCTCCCGCCACTCCTTGATCTTGTTGATGCAGCCTTTTACCGTGTTCCGCTGGCGGTAGAGCTCGGCGTCGTGGGAGACGGGCCGCCCGTCCCACCGGCCCTTCTTCTTGCGGTTGGCGGCCTGATCGACCTTCTCCGGGATCAGGCACGGCGGCGCACCATCTCCGGGAAGCAGACGGCGGTCACGGGCTCCAGACCATCGTCTGCTGGTGAAGTCGTTTGCCGCCGTGCCTGATTCCTGGCACCAACGGAGTCGGACCATGCTTGGCAAAGCCCATGCGTTCGAAGAAGCGCACCGCACGGGTGTTCTCGACCAGCGTCTGCAGATGACACCCGGGCGAGTCGGTTTCGCTGAGCCGGTCGAACCATCGCCTCATCAACCCATCGGCGGCGCCGGTTCCCCGAACCGCAGGTGCCACGTTGATGTGCAGGTGCGACGGCCATCGCCCGTCCACGAAGTCTCCTGCGGTGGATTCTCGCCGGACCGTGGCCAACGCCATGTCAACCATGCCGCGCGCGAAGAACGCCGTGGTCTTGGGCCGCACGATCAGCCGGTACCTGCGGATGGCCTTCTGCATGCGCTCATTCTCGCTGGGGAACTTCGAGCTATCGAGGCATCCCGCCAGATAGCCGACCAAGGCTCCGTCAACCACAGCGACGAACAGCGAGTCCGGCTCCAAGTCCATGTATGGGTCAAGGTAGATGGCGGCTTCAGACTCCTCGTGCCCCCACAATGAAGCAGACGGAGCGCCCTGGCCTGCGCGGCCGAACAGCTTGCGCAGCTCGTCGCGGTCGGATTCCGCGAAAGTCCGGATCGTGATCATCGTTACCCCCACCTCATCATCTCAGACTTGCCACCTCGGGCCGGTCTCTACAAGACGTTGCAGAATCCGCGTCCCATCAGGAGACGCCCTCGACGGGCAACCGGTCTCCACGGAAACGGTGCTTGGATGTTCGCCGGTGACCTGCGCGCATTGCAGTGGGTGACGGAGTACGTCGCGAGTTGGTAGGAGGCCAGCTCGACTGCTGCCCAACTCCGCTGTGTCCGCCGGTCCGACAGCATGACCTGCCCCTCCGGGACTGCCATCATCTCGGGCCCTGCACTCGCATCCATGAGGAGAGGCCCCCCGAATAGGGACGAGTCAGGACACCGGCCCTCGCCCATCCCGCAGTTGCTCGGCGAACGCCCGCGCGGCGGCCAGGTCCCCGGTGTTCGGCCGCTGCTTGTTGATACCGCCGACAAGCTTGAAAGGCGTCCAGGTGTCGAACGCCCGGCATGAGAAGCTCCCGTCCACCTCGAAGCCCTTGCCTTCGAGGAGCCGGACCAGGGGGCGGGTGAAAGGCGCTAGAGGTACTTCTGGGAGCCCGCTCGTGGCGAACACGAAGGCCCGGCCCCGCCTGGTGGGAAGTGCCTTGACGAAGTCGGTCAGGCGGGGATGGAGCCTGCTGTAGAAGACGCCCGAGCCGAATCCCACGAGGTCGGCGTCGGCGAGTTCCGCCGGGCCGGCCTGCTCGGGGGAGACGACCTTCGCGCCCAGTACCTGGGCCATGCTGTCGGCGACACGACGCGTATTGCCGTGCGACACGGAGGTGCACACGATGACTGCCTTCATCCTCACGATCCCTTCTCGCGCTTCCGAAGACAGGACAGCGCAGCGGCGTCCGATGTGACGTAGGTCGGGTGTGATGGCAGCCACACCCTATGGGGCGGCAAGCCCCCGGTCGCCGGGTGGTCCAGCGATGGATGGTGAGGTTGCGGGTCGGGGGCGGCGGGGGAACGGTGCGGCCACCGTTGATCATCGTGAGTTGTGCGGTGGGTCCGGTGCGGCAGCCCGCAGCCCGCAGCCCGCAGCCCGCAGCCTGAACCCTGACCTGAATGCGGCAGTTCAGCCTCGTGCCGCTGCCTGGCGCGAACCGGTGGCCCGTCCCCGGGACCTGTTCACCGCCGGATACCGGGCCGGTCTGGTCGCCGAGGCCGAGCGCGGTCTGCTCGACTTCGTGACCTTCGAGGATGGCCTCGGCCTGCACGGCCGCACCGACCAGGTCCGCGGCCGCCTGGACGCCGTCCTCGACGCCGCCCGCATCGCCCCGCTCACCCGGCACATCGGCCTGGCTCCGACCACGGTGGTCACGCACACGGAGCCGTTCCACATCTCCACGGCCATCGCCACCTCGACTGGGAGGACGACGCGGAGATCCGGGACACCGCCACCGACCGCTTCATCGACCGCGACAAGCTGCACTTCAGGAGTTGCAGTCGGCCGGGCTGAACGGTTTCCGGCTGCGCCCCGCCGTCCTCGACCACGACCTCCCGGCCATCACCCAGGGCCTGGTCCCCGAACTACAGCGCCGGGGCGCCTTCCGCTCCGCCTACGAGGCCGACACTCGGCGCGGCCCTCTCGGCCTGGCCAGCCCCGCCAACCGCTAGGCCGCCGTCACCGCCTGAGCCGGAGGAACCCTACGACCATAAGCAGTTCGGCCTGTTCGACGCGCTGCACCCGGGCCGCCTCGACCTCGGCCTGGGGCCGCTCCGCGGCCGCCCGCCGCCCGCCGGGAGAGCAGGCGGCCCGCTGCCGACCGCCACCCCGTCGTCGACGGGCGCACCCCGAACGGCCTGCTCATACCTGCCCGTTTCTCCTTCGAGCAACTGCTCGGCTCGCCGCGACTCGCCCTGCAGTCGTTCGGGCGCGCTGACGAGCCGAGGGCGGGCCCGGCCGTACCGGTCGACGCACGCTGATCCCTGACGCGCACGTCAGGAGCAAGTCGGCTGCATGGGCCCCGGGTTGCGTCCGGCCTCGATCCCGACCGGGAGCCGGTTCTCGGCGGATGGCAGCGGGCAGGTCGCGAAGTCGGTGTAGGCGCACGGCAGGTTGGTGGCGCGGTTGAAGTCACGTACCACGCTTCCGTCGGGCCCGGGTGCGTCGACCCGCAGGGCGCGGTTGGCCGGGTACGTGGTCACGCCCGAGGTCGCGTCGGTGAACAGCACCATGAGGCTGCCCTGGACCTGACCGATGAACGCGGTCAGGCCCAATTCCCGGCCGTCGACCCGGAAGTGGATCCGGCCGGGCGCGTCGTAGACGTGCTGCGGTCCCTCGACGGCGGCGCCCACGGTGGTTGGCCGCGGCTCGGCGAAGGGGACGTACCTGCCGGTGATCACCCAGCGCGGGTCCGGTGCATACGCGGGCGTCCCGGTGAACGCGGTGCGCAGCGGATGCTGTGGCGGGCGACCGTGGACTTGCCGAAGCCGGACTCGACGACCGTGGCGAGGCATTCTCCGGGGCGAGGTCGAGGCTGCCGACCGCCCGGCAGACCTTCATCGGCACCCCGGCCACGGTCGCCGCCGCACTGGACGCGTACGTCCAGACCGACGCCCCGACGGCTTCATCCTCGTCCCGCACTTCACATCACACCCGCAGGTCTGGACGAGTTCGTCGACCGGGTCGTTCCGCTCCTGCAGGAACGCGGCACCTTCCGCGAGTACGAGGGCCACACCCGTCCGCGTCGCCGGCCATGACATGGCCGAGGGCGCCTTCCGCGAGTACGAGGGCCACACCCTGCGCGACCACCTCGGCCCGCCTACCCCACGCCCAGGAGCCGTCATGAGATTCCAGGTCCTGGCCCTCGTCGGCCACGCCCCGCACCCGCACACCGCCGAACTCGGCCCGGCCGCCGACCGGTTGGCCGAGGTCGTCGGGACCGGGGTCATCGGGACGAGTTCGGCTTCGACGCCTACGCGGTGGGGGAGCGGCACGCGCGTCCCTTCCCGTCCTCCAGCCCGGTGGTCCTGCTCGACGCCCTGGCCGCCCGCATCTCGCGGATCCGGCTGCTCACCGGCGTCGCCGTCCTCGCGGTCCTCGACCCGGTGCGGGTGGTCGAGGAGTACGCGACCCTCGACCAGCTCTCCAAGGGCCGGATCGAACTCGTCATCGGCAAGGGCGCTGAGAGGGCCACTTCGCTCTGTTCGGCCTCGACGAGGGCCTCCAGCGGGACCACCAGGCCGAAGAGTACGAGCTCCTGCGCCGCCTCTGGCGCGAGGAGAAGGTCACCTGGAAGGGCACGTTTCGCCCGCCCCTGAAAGAACGTCACCACGGTCCCGTGCCCCTAGGGCGGCCGCCCGCCCGCCGCGCGCACCCATGCCTCGGCCTGCTCGCCGGTCGCCGCTTACGCCTGCTCAAGGAGTTCGCGTCGCTACCGCCAGGTCGCGGCCGGCCCACGCGGCCTCACCGCGGGCCAGGTCGTCGACGGCCCGGGCGATCGCCGGACCTGGTCGGACGCCAGGGGGATCCGGTCATCGCGTGGCTCCCTTGGGGAGGTCGGCCGCCTTCTCCGCGGCCATGATCGTGGGTGCGTTGGTGTTGCCGCGCGGCACCGTCGGGAACACCGAGGTGTCGACGACCCGCAGGCTCGGCACGTCGTACACGCGTACCAGCATGTTCGAAGGCGTCCTTGCCGGTCTGCTGCTCGCGGTCGCCAAGACCGCATGGGAGACCTCGTATGTCCAGGTGGACGTCGACCGGAGCGGCCACAGGTCAGCACCGCTGCGCGTGGTCGTCTCGGGCAACGCCACCTTCCTACGGCTGCCCCGGATCCTGGACACCCTGGAAGCGCTGCCGAAGGACCGGCACATCGAGCTGGACCTGGTCGACCTCCGCCACCTGGACCACGCGTGCCATACGGCGCTGATGACCTGGGCGGACCGGCACAACAGCAAGGAGGGGGCCACCCGTGTGCTGATGCCCACCGGCTGACCCACCGTCAGGTCGGGCTGCCGGACGGCGTGTCCGCGCCCCCGCCCTGCCCATCGCCTCCCCGCGGCCCCGTGGTGCGGTGCCTCTCGGCCCACCGCGCCACGGGGCGGCCATCGCCGACCGGCTGACCTTCAACGGCGCCGGAGGCACAGGCTGTGCCCGGGGGAGAGACGACGGCCGCTGAGTGAGGAACTCGCCCGCCAGCCGCGTCCGGTCAGCACTCCTAAGCGGATGCGGCGAAGTCGAGTGCTGACCCTTCGCGGCGTTCCTACCGCGACACAAGGAAGTGGACCTCGCGGGGCCTGACCTCCAGGTCGCTCAGGCCGTCGGGCGTCGCGTCCATCTCGCGGGCAAGGTCGGCCGTCGCCCGGAATGCCTCCTCGGACTCGAACGCGCCGGTGGTGACGACGGCGTCGCCGGCTGGGGTGACCCAGACCCCGACGGACAGGAAGCCTGACTGCTGCCGCATCGCCTCGGCGACCTGGTGGCACTTGGCGACGAACTCGTCGACGTGCTCAGGGGCCGGGTAGTGGAAGGCAACGAAACCGAATGACATGACGGTGTCCCCTCTGGGTTATACGGTCACGTACAACGCGAGGCTAGAACGTTATACGGCTCCGTACAACAGGTCGGACGGTCGGACAGGGTGAGGTGGGCCACGATGGGCGCATTGCGCACACCGCGCGAGAGGTGGGTGGAGGAGGGACTGCGGATGCTGGCCGCGGGCGGTGTGGACGCGGTGCGGGTCGAGGCGCTCGCCAAGGCGTTGGGGGTGACCAAGGGCGGCTTCTACGGGTACTTCGCCGACCGCGACGCGCTGCTGGCCGAGATGCTGGACACCTGGGAGCGCGAGAGCGTGGACGACGTGATCGACCAGGTCGATCGGGAGGGCGGCGATGCGCGGGACAAGGTCCGCATGGCTGGGCGGCTCACCTTCTCCAGCGACCGCCTGCTGCCCATCGATCTGGCCATCCGCGACTGGGCCCGCCGCGACCACGCCGTCGCCGAGCGCCTGCGCCGCGTGGACAACAAGCGCATGCAGTTGGCGCGCGACGCAATCGGCACCTTCTGCGATGACCCTGACGAGATCGAGGCCCGCGCCCTGCTTGCCTTCTGCACGGCCATCGGCAGCCACTTCCTCGCCGCCGACCACCCCGGCACCACCCGCGCCCCGGTCATCGCCCGCGCCGCCAACATCATCCTCGGCCTCCCGCATGGCAAACCAGGCGGATGACCACCTCCCAGGAAGTGCGCTGCTGATCCACGCTGTTCGGCCTGGTCGAGGGCTCGGACCCCGAGAAGGATCAGAACTTGAGTGCGCCATACCCGCTTCGTCGCTCGCGTGGCCGAAGTTGTCCCGGTCGGGAGCGTCCGCTGGACGGGCAGAACGATGTGAACGGGGGAGTGGCCGATGGAATGCCGAACTGGTGGCGGCATGCTGAGCCGATTCAGGATCCGCAGCCCAAGCCGTACGACGCGGGCCTGGAGATGACGCTCGACGGCGCTCAAGTGCTCTGCCTGGGCCGCGACTTGGTCGTCAACGTCGCCCAGAGCAACCACGAACAGGGACTCGACTGGCTTCAGCGGCACCTCGGCCACGACTGCCGCGTCCACCGGGTGTGCGCGCATGGCGGACAACCACATTGACTCGATGGTGCTCGCCTGCGACCTGGCGTGTTCCACGCCCGGCACGCGGGCATCCGGGACCTGATGCCCGAGCCGCTGCGCTCCTGGCGGTACATCGTGCCGCCCGAGTCCGACCCTGGACCTTCCCCGTCCACCACGACGAGGACCTGGTTCTCACCAGCCCCTACATCGACCTCGACGTCCTCTCGGCCGACGAGCACACGGTCCTGGTCAACGCACAGTGCACCGGACTGATCAAGACCCTGGAGGCCGATGCTGGACGCGGCCGGCCCCGAGTCCGGCGCCCTCACGAAGGTGGCGGCCGCTCGCGGCCACGCCGTCCACCTCGCGACCACCCCTGGCCGAATACGCTGCCTACAGCTCCGAGTTGACGGGGCTGCTGGCCGGGCGGGTGCGCACCGATCTCGCCCAGCCCGAACAGGCGGTAGAGGAGATCGCCGCCTGAGATCGCCGCCTACGCGCGCCGTCGCGGTGTTGGCGCCGTGCTCACCGTCAACAGCGTGGCAGCCGACTCGGCCGAAGCCGCTGCGGCCGCCGAGACCGTCCGCGGGGTGGGTGAACCGTACGATCGGCAGGCGCGACCCGCGCGTCCTCGTGCAGGCGTACGTCGCTGGCATCGAGTACAGCGTCGAATCCATGACGCAGGAGGGCGTTACCACGCATCTCGCCGTCACCGAGACGCGCGTCACCCGCGGTGTCCACCGCGTGGAGGCGGATGCGGCGATCCGGGCAGTCGGCCATCCGCCACGGCGCCTCACACACGGAGGTCATCGTCGACGCCGCCGGGCGGTGCACGGTCATCGAGATCGCTGCCCGGCTCGGCGCCGGGCAGGTCGGGCTCCTCAGCCAACACGCCCTGGGCATCGACGTCTTCGCGACCCTGCTCGACGTTGCCCTCGGCCACGTGACCGTGCCGCCGAGGTTGGTTCTTCATCAGTCCCCGCAGCAGGCGGCTGACGTCGGTCACCGGGCTCCCGCAGACGGGGGGCCGGGGGTGTCGTTCGTCCGCTGGCGGGCGCCGCTCGGCGGCCTGGTCCATGCCGCGGGGGTCGGTGCTCACCGGCCGGGCTACTCTGTGGTGACCGGCATGGACACGGTCGAGTTCGAGGAGCGGGCCGACGCGCTGTGGCGGCAGGTCCGCATCCATGGTGAACCGACCCACGAGACCGGTCCCGCTCACGTCGGGTCGGCGAGCACCGCGCTCATCGTGATCACTGCCTGGCTCCACAAGTCGTATGACCGGCCGTTGACGGGCCCGAAGTGCGGGCCTTTCACCGCGTGTACAGCCCTGGCGACAGTGCCCAGCTGTCCGCAGAATGCGGGCCAGGCCGTGGGGGATGGTCACGCAGGTGCTCGGGGGCAGGGACGCCGTCCAGGAGGCTTTGGCGATACACGTTGTTGTACATGCCCGAGTCCAACTCGACAGCAGAGGTGACCTGCACACCGCTGCCGAAGACGCGGCGACAAACCGCTTCGATACCCTGAGCGCACCGACTGCTGGAACGCCCCGGCGGGCGCTCGACGGGCCGGAAAACCATGCGGCTTCTTGGTGTGTGACGCGGCGGTGGTCGACGGCCAACCACGATGTCGGCGAGCGCCAGGACGTCGGGCAGTTCCAGGCCGACGAACCCCGTCAGGCGAGGGCCAGACGGAACGTACATAGGGCGAACCTTGCGGACCCAGGCCACCGGCTGGGTGCCGCCGCATCACTGGTCCGGTTCGCGCAGGGCGCTCAGTGGGAGTGGCCTGCGCCTCCGGCGCTGCGGTCGCGGAGGATGCTGACGTACCCGGCCCGTAGATCCAGCGGTTCGCCGTACAAGTTCGCGGTACAGGTTCGCGGTACGTGTTCGCCGTACGTGGAGGCGTCCCCGGAGGTCCGGGGGTCGCTGCTCCCGGTGGAGCTCAGCGGTGTTCGGCAGGCCGGTCTCCTCAGCGAGTTCACGCCCGGCGGCGCTCTCCGCGGACTCCTCGGGGAGCAGGAATCCGCCGGGCAGCGCGCGGTGTCCGGCGTACGGCTCCTGCCCCCGCTCGGTGACGGCGAGCGGCTCGAAGGCGTACTTTGAAGAGTCGGGTTCCGGGAGGGTGCGCCGTGCAGGGCTACGACAACCTACGGCGAGCCGGCCGCTGAAGATCCGGAAGGCACGACCTAGCGGCTGCCCAGGGCGGCTCGGAAGGCCATGCTGGAGGGCGGGAGTCGATCCGTCGCGCGGCGGAGCAAGGAATCCGGCATATGCCCAGACGAACACAGAGCGATACGGCGGGACCCGTGCCGGTCCACGGACAGGGGGCTGTCCGGTGGCCTCACGCTGCGGCCACGGTGGACACCGACGGAACCATCCTGACCTGCACTCCTGGAGCCGCACGGCTGCTCGGCCAGCCCCCGGACGGGCTGGTGGGCCACGCCGCGACCGAGTTCGTGGCCGTCGGTCTGCCTCCGTCCCTGCGGCGCAGCCTCGCCCAACACACCGAAGGAAGCGCACGCCTTGAGCTGCGCCACCGCGACGGCAGCGGTGTCGAGGCCGACGTCCAGGTGCTGCCCGCCTGCGGCGCGGACGGCAGGCGGGAGTGGATCGTCACGGCCACGAAGGTTCACGGCGACGCCACCGCCCTGCGGGAGTGGGCCTTCGACCAGCTGCCGATCCTGGTCGGCGTCTTCGGGCAGGACAACCGCCTGGTGACGGCGAACGCCGAGGCCCTGAGGATCATGGCCGTCCGGGAGGAGGACGTCCTGGGCCTGCGGCTGACCGAGATGCAGCCCGGACGCGGATACCAGCGGCTCGACCAGCTCATGGAGGGCGTACTGCGGTCAGGGCGTCCGGTGTGGGAGGAGGGACTCCTGCGGGCTCCCGGCGAGACACGGCGGCGGGCCTGGTCGAACTTCGTCTACCCGCTGAAGGATCCCACGGGCCGGGCGCGGGGCGTGGCCGTCGGGGCGTTCGACATCACCGCGCAGTACCGGGCCCGGCAGCGCCTGGTCGCCGCCAATGAAGTCGGGGTGCGCATCGGGACGACCTTGGACGTCGCCCGCACCGTCCAGGAGCTCGCCGACGTGGCCACGGGGCAATTCGCCGACTTCGTCGCCGTCGATCTCCTCGAACCGGTGCTCCAGGGCGACGAGCCGGAGCCGGGACCGTCCTCCGGCCGGGTGGCTGTCTCGCGCACCGCTCAGCAGTCCGTCGTCCCCGGCTGCCCCGAGTCGCCTCTCCGGCCAGGACAACCGGTCCACTACCCCGACAGCTCACCCATGGCCCACGCCCTGGCCTCGGGAAAGGCATCGCTGCACCGGTTGGATGACCCAGATCTCCAGCGCAGCCTTGACCCCGCACAGGTCCGCGCCCTGCGCCGGCTCGGCGCCCACTCCCTCCTCCTCGTGCCCCTGCGGGCCCGCGGCACCACCCTGGGCCTCGCCCACCTGGTACGGCACCGCAACCCGGAACCCTTCGACGCCGACGACCTGCTCCTCGCCGAGGACGTCGCCGCCCGCGCCGCCCTCTCCGTCGACAACGCCCGCCGCTACACCCGGGAACGGTCCACGGCCCTGGCCCTCCAGCGCAGCATGCTCCCGCTGCACACCCCCCGGCAGGCCGCCGTGGAGGCCGCCGCCCGTTATCTGCCGACGGGCTCCCGGGCCGGCGTCGGCGGCGACTGGTACGACGTCATCCCGCTGTCCGGCGCCCGCGTCGCCCTCGTCGTCGGCGACGTCGTCGGCCACGGCCTCCAGGCGTCCGCCACCATGGGCCGCCTGCGCACCGCCGTCCGCACGCTGGCCGACGTCGACATGCCGCCCGACGAGCTGCTCACCCACCTCGACGACCTCGTACTGCGCCTCGACCGCGAAGAAGGCCCACGAGCCGTCGACACCGGCGAACGCGAGAGCGGGGACATCGGTGCCACCTGCCTGTACGCCGTCTACGACCCGGCCTCCCGCCGCTGCACCCTCGCCCGCGCCGGCCATCCGGCCCCGGCCATCGTCCTGCCCGACGGCACCGTGGACTTCCCCGACCTCCCGGCAGGGCCCCCGCTCGGGCTTGGCGGCCTGCCCTTCGAGTCCGCCGAACTGGAACTACCCGAGGGCAGCCTGATCGCCCTCTACACCGACGGCCTCATCGAGTCCGCCGACCACGACGTCGGCCTCGGCCTGCGCCGCCTGAGCGCCGCCCTGACCAGCGCGCCTGCCTCACTCGAAGAGACCTGCGACCACGTGGTGAAGGCACTGCTCCCGGAAAGCCCCGAGGATGACATCGCCCTGCTCCTCGCCCGCACGCGAGCACTCGACTCCTCCCAGGTCGCCAGCTGGACGCTGCCCTCCGACCCGGCCGTCGCGGCCCAGGCACGGCAGTTGGCATCGGATCAGCTCGCCGTCTGGGGACTCGACGAGCTGGCCTACGTCACGGAACTCGTCGTCAGCGAACTCGTGACCAACGCTATCCGCTACGGCCGACCGCCGATCGTGCTCCGTCTCATCCACGGCACCGGCCTCATCTGCGAGGTCTCCGACGCCAGCAGCACCTCCCCCCACCTGCGCCGGGCCCGCGTCTTCGACGAGGGCGGACGCGGCCTGCTCCTCGTTGCACAACTCACCGACCGCTGGGGCACCCGCCACACCACCGGCGGGAAGACGATCTGGGCGGAGCAGCGCCTCCCGGCGAGCGAGCCGGGCGGGTAGCCGGGGATGCGGTGGGCGTTGGGCACGGGCGGGCATCGGCCGCCCTTCTGGAGTTCCAGGACGCCTCGGACGTTGTGTTCGCTGCCGTCGGACAGAACGCGTGCCCGTGCCTCAGGCCGAGTCAGCGCGCCGGTCATCACCACCTGGAAGGCCGGCATCCCGCGGCTGGCAGTCACGTCTGGCAATCACGTCGTCCAGCTCGGCCTCGACCCGCAGTCCGGTTCGGGTCCGCGTCGCGGTGATGGTTCTTGACGACCACTCTGTAGCTGGTCAGCGGGCGGCCGCGCCAGTTCATGGCGATGGGGGAGAGCAGCGGTGCTCGACCTTGTTCCACTTCGATGTGCCGGGAGGAGAGTGACACACCGTGATCGCCAAGCCCGTTTTGGCGGCGAAGGCGGCCAGTTCCGACTTCCAGGCCCGGTAGCGGTAGCTGTTCGAGCCGCCCTCGTCCGCGGTGATCAGCAGGCGGGGCGCGGAGTCGCTCGACACGCCCAACCGTGCCCGTCCGTCGTGCCGTTGTTGCTGCTGCTTCTGTGGCGGCTATCGCTCTCCCTCTGCTGAGCCCCACTGCTGCCGCCGTCTCCCTCCTCTCCCAGAGCTCCGGCATCGCATCGGACCCCACTCGATCCGGTACCGAGCCGTCCGCCAGGGAATCGGTCGCCACCGACAGCGACGGCGCGCCCTCCGGCGTCAGCTCCTACCCACCCGGGCCGATGATGGCTGCAAGGAGGGCACCTGCCATCAGTTGATGATCGCGGCCGCCCGCCCCGCCCCCGCGGTCGCCACGCAGGCAGTACTGACAGTTGTGGAACCGCAGTCTTCCGGGCTCGGTGGTGGCTCACTGCTCACCTACTACGACGCAGTCCTCGCCGATGCCGGCTACCAGGGCATGGGCGCAGAGACCGGCGGACGAGTGGTGACACCGCCCCACCGCAAGTTCAAGAAGAACGCTCCTGCCTGGTACGAGGAGATGCACGAAAGCCCAGCGCAAGGCCCACTTCTCACGGCGCATCCGCGTCGAGCGCGGCATCGCCCACCTGAAGAACTGGCGATCCCTCGCCCGCCACCACGGACGCCGCGAGCACGTGAGCGACATCGTCCAAGCGGTCGCCGTACTCCTCTCACACCAGCAGACCCGCCACCCGTCCCAGCACTCCTCGAGCGTGAACAGTCGAGCGCAGCCACAACCCTCGACGCGTCACGGCCAACCGTGCACGAGGTCGCCAGCCGGTCGACGTGTGTCTTCGCAGGGGTGCGGTGCGCCGTGGTCGTGCGCTGGGGGCGCGCGCCCGTCAGTACGCCTCGCGTACGGGTCCACCCCGCAGAGGCATGCGCTCGCTCTCCATGCTGCGAATGCGCCCCAACGGACCCGCATCCTTCCCCCGGGCCTTGGAGAGGAAGCAGGAAGAGATGAACGATGCCCTTCGCACCATCGTCGAAACGGCGGGCGTTGCGGCAGCAGAGCGGTGGGCGAAGTCATGGCCGAGCAAGGTCGTCCGCGATGGCCCAAGCCCACGAAGCGGGGAAGCGGCGTGGAACGAACGGCGGCCGATTTGGTGGCAGTCGGCATGGCGGAGGCAGTGGCCACCCTGCCTGCTCCGTTACGGGCGGTGGCCGAGCACCATCTGGGACTCGCAGCGGGGCAGGGCGGTCCGGCGGGGAGTGCGGGGCTCGGCAAGTGCGTGCGGGCGGCGCTGACTCTGGCGAGTGCGGTGGCCGGCGGTGGAAGGGAGGCCGATGCGGTGGCGGGCGCTGTCGCCGTGGAGTTGCTGCACAACTTCACCCTGCTGCACGACGACATCATGGACGGCGATCGCACGCGGCGGCATCGCACCTCGGCTTGGGTGGAGTTCGGCGTCCCGGCTGCACTACTGACGGGTGATGCGCTGCTGGTGCTGGCTCTGCGCGTGGTGACGGACCTGGGCATCCCGGCTGCCGGGGAGGCGGTCCAGCGGTC
Organism: Streptomyces sp. NPDC002851; assembly: GCF_053591935.1. Lineage (NCBI taxonomy): Bacteria > Bacillati > Actinomycetota > Actinomycetes > Kitasatosporales > Streptomycetaceae > Streptomyces > Streptomyces sp. NPDC002851. Next base: position 270,652 of record NZ_JBSFUT010000005.1, read on the forward strand.
CCTGCAGGACCTGATGCATGGTCAAAGCGCAGACATGAGCTTCCAGCGACGCGGCGACGTTTCGTGGGACTCCTACCTGGAGATGGCATCGGACAAGTCCGGCTCGCTCACGTCCACCGCGTGCACCCTGGGCGCGACCCTCGCTCATGCCGCGCCCGAGGTGGTGGACGCACTGTGCCGTTTCGGGCGCCACCTGGGCGTAGCTTTCCAGTGCGTTGACGACGTGCTGGGCATCTGGGGCGACCCCGCCCGGACGGGCAAACCGGTCGGGACCGACCTGCTGGCGGGGAAGAAGACCCTGCCGGTCCTCGCCGCCCTGGCCGCCGGCGGGGCACCGGCCCGGCAGGTCGACCGCCTGTACCGGGACGGCGGAATCGGCACCGGGCTTCTGCGGGAGATGACGGACGTGATCGAGCAGGCTGGCGGACGAGCCGCCGCCGAGGCCGAAGCCAGACGGCAGATTGATCTGGCGCAGCACTGCCTGGAGCGTGAGGACATCGCGTCGCCGGGTCGCGCGGCCCTGAGAGCCCTGGCCGCCGAGGTGATCCACCGCGACCACTGACACGTGACGAGCTCAACCCTGGACGAGACGAGGTCGTATGAGCGCCGACACGCTGCTGACGGTCCCACCGTTTTACTGCCCCATCCCGCCGGTGAACCGGCCGGACGCCGAGGATGTCGAGCACAGGGCCCTGAAGTGGATCACCGACATGGGCGCGTACACGGACCGCCGGCGGCTGGACGCGCTCGCAGCCGCCCAGGCGGGCATCGTCATCCCGCAGGCGATGCCCCACGCCCTGCCCGACCGTGTCCAGATCGCCGCTGACTTCATGTACTGGGGATTCACCTTCGACGACTGCCACTTCGAAGAAGGCCCCTTGGGCGACCGCCCCGAGGAGGCGATCGAGTACCTGGGCAGGATGAGCCGCGTGGCACAGGCTCCCTCGGCGGCGCTGCTTCCCGACGATCCTTGGGCCCGCGCCCTGCGCGACCTGCGCCGACGCGTCGACGCCTGCGCGACGCACGAACAGTCCCAGCGGTGGGCCGCCGGCATCCAGCGCCTGCTGTCCGGCCTGGCCTGGGAGACCCGCTACCGGGGCCGGGGCATCTGCCCGGACCTCGACACATACCTGATGATCCGCCTCGGCAGCATCGGCATGGAGCCGCTGACCGCGCTCAACGACCTCGCCGACGGTTACCTCCTGCCCGCCCGTACCTACCACGCGCCGGTGGTACGGGCCCTCACCGAGATGTGCTGGACCCTGATCATCTGCGACAACGATCTGTACTCGTACAACAAGGAGGCCGTCCGCCGACCGAACGAGCTCAACTACCTCAACTGCCTCGCGAAGGAGCACCACATCACCCCACAGCAGGCACTGCCGCGGGCAGTGGCCCTGCGCGACAGCATCATGAGCCTCTTCCTCCGGGTGAGAGAGCGGGCGTACGACGACGCGAGCCCGGAGCTGCACCGCTATCTCACGAGCCTGGGGCAGTGGCTGCGCGCCAATCTCGACTGGGCTCTGGGCAGCCGTCGTTACCGCCCGGACCCCGGCGCGCCCCGCTACACCGACCAGGCCACCGACACCGGCGAAGTCCCCGTACCCCTGGCCTCGATCGCCTGGTGGTGGCAGCTCGAAGGCGTCCGCCCGGCTCCGGGGGACGTCGTATGAGGAGTACGCTCACCGCGGTGCCCGTCGCCCCTGGGTGTCTACCCGTGGCCGGGCACTTGCCGCGCCTGCTGCACCGCCCCCTGGATTTCCTGTGCTCGTTGCGCGAGGCCGGGCCGCTTGTCCGGATCGACCTGGGCGGATGGCCGGTCTGCCTGGCCACCAGCCCGCAGGCCGCGCACGACGTCTTCGTCACCCATGGCCGGCACTTCGACAAGGGTCGGCTCTTCGACCGGCTCCGCCCCGTCCTCGGGAACGGCCTGATCACCTCCAACGGCGTGCTGCACGCCCGACAGCGCAAACTGATCCAGCCCGCCTTCCACCACCGCCGACTGGTCGGCTACACACGCACCATGGCGCGCCAAAGTGAGACGTTCACCAGCTCCCTGCGCTTCGGCGACCGCATCCTGTTGAACGAGGCTCTGCTGGACCTCACCTTCGCCACCGCCGCCGAGGTGATGTTCTCCTCCCGCCCCACAGCGGACACCCCGATCGCCCGGGCGATGGCCCACGTCAACGCTGGCATCCTCACGCAGGCGATCCTGCCCGGGCCCCTGTCCCGCCTGCCCCTGCCAGTCAACCGCCGATACCACCAGGCCGTCCGGCACCTTCACCGTGCCATCGATCAGACGGTCAACCGCTACCGCACCGATGGCACCGGACACGACGACCTTCTCTTCGCCCTCACCACCGCCTGTGACGACAGCGGTCGGCCCATGCCTGACGCCCAGATACGCGACGAAGTTGTCAACCTGGTGCTCGCCGGATCGGAAACCACGGCCACCGTGCTGTCCTGGGCGTTCCACCACATTGGCCAACATCCTGAGATCGAACGACGGCTCACCGAGGAGATCGCCACCGTGCTCGGCGACCGCCCCGTTGAGCATGTGGATATCGCCAACCTCGTCTACACCCGACGGGTGCTCCAGGAGACCGCCCGTCTGTACCCGCTGGCCGTCGTTATGCGCCGCAGCAACACCCCCACCACGATCACCGGCATCCCTGTCCCTGAAGGCACTGAGATCATCATCAGCGCCTACGCCATCCACCGCGACCCCCGGCTCTACGCCGAGCCGCTCACCTTCGACCCCGACCGGTGGGCCACTCGACCGGCAGCGTCCTTGCCCAAGGGCGCCTACATCCCCTTCAGCGAGGGCACCCGTAAGTGCATCGGCGACCACTTCGCCTGGATTTCCATGACCGTCGTCCTCGCCACGGTGCTGCGCCGTTGCCGCCTGGAGCCAGACCCGCACCACACGCCCCGTGAGCTCATCGGCGCGCATCCGCACGTCGACCGCCTCCCTATGACGGTCCGACGGCCCAGAACCTCGTGGCTATGACCGGTGACCGTTACCGCTCACGGTGCGTGCAGCTCTCCGCCGATCGGTGTACAGGCCCGCGGACTGCCGACGCCGGAGGAGCTGGAGGACTTCGGGACCGATGTGCTGGCGGGGTTCGTCCTGGCCCGCGCGTCCGCAGGCCTGACCGATAGGACGGATCCAGGGCGACGTCGCCGATGTGCTGACCGGCCCGCCGAGGGCACCGCTGCGATTCGTCCTTCGGCGGCGGAGTTGGAGAGTCTGCTGGCCTGAGCGCGGTGGCGGCCGGAAAGCGGTCCGGCCGTCACCCGACGGTGCGGGTGACGGCCGAAAGGCGGGCCCAGATCAGGCCGGCGGCGTCAGAGCTTGGTGTAGCACTGGGTGTAGTCGCCGCCCCGGCTGCTGCTGTACTGGATGCCGTAGTCGTAGGGCGCGCCGCACTTCTTGTCGGGGCCGTAGAGCATTTCGCCCGCCTTGAACTGGGCGTCGGGGGAGCCGCAGTCGACCTTCGTGGGGGCCGGGTTGTCGCCGTAGGCGTCTTTGACCTTGACGCAGTCGCCGCGGTTGATGGCCTTCTTCTCTTCTTCCTTGAGCCGCGCGGCTTCCGCGGCCTCTTCCTTGGCCTTACCGCCGTTGGGATTGGTGTTGTAGTCCCAGACGTACCAGGCGACGCCGCCGAAGATCGCAACGACGATGAGGACGCTGAGCAGCGAGTGCAGCGGGCTCCTCCGCTGCTGCTGTGCGGACATGACTGAGTTCCCCCATGGGCTACTGCATGATGATGGAAGGTCAACCTGCTGTTGACCGGGGCAGGTTACCTTCCGGGGGCCGCTTGGCGTTCACCAGGGCCAGGTAATCGACAAGACGCTACCTAGGACGTTGCTGACGAGTCGCCGCCGCGCATGCTCCGGATCAGGCCGCCGATGGGTTCGCCGATCCGCTGCTCGAAAGAACTGGTTGTGCGGGGATCTGCCGCTGCTGCGGGCCCGGTGTGTCGGTGAAGAGTTCGGCCATGGAGCCCTCGGAGAGATAGCGCCGGTCGAAGACCTGCCATTCGTCGTGGAGTTCGGCCAGGACCGCGGCGGCGAGCCGGTCAAGGGCGACGGGGTTGGGAAAGACCTGCACGACGTCGGCCCGACGTTTGATCTCCCGGTTCAACCGCTCCAGCGGGTTCGTTGACCAGATGTTCTTCCAGTGCGCCGACGGGAAGTCCGCGAACGCTGTGATGTCCCCGGCCGACTCCAACAGCATCGTCTTGACCTGCGGGAACTGCCGTCCGAGCATGTCCGCCACGACGTCCAGTTGGCTGCGGACCTGCTCAGCGGTGGTCTGCGCGAAGATGGTGCGGATCGTCGCCGCGACCATCTCCGCCGACTCCTTCTCGATCACCGAGAAGACGTCTCGGACGAAGTGAACGCGGCACCTCTGCCAGGGCGAGCCGGGGAAGCGACACCTCAGACTTCGAGATCCCCGAGTCCGCACCCAACGCTTTGACCAGGTCATCGACCGAGCGCGTCGAGACGCCGTGCACGTATGCCTCCATCACCACGGCGAACAGGGCCCGGTCGATGCGGCGTCGGCGTTCCAGCAGCGAGGGGAAGAACGACCCGGTCCGCACCTTGGGAATCTTCAGGTCCAGGTCGCCGACCTGGCTGGTCAGCAGCTTCTCGCGGTGTCCGTTGCGCCAGGTGGTGCGCTCGCTCGAGTGCTCACGCGGGGCGGCCCCAATGGCTTCGGTTGCTTCGGCCTCGACTAGTTCTTGCAGGATGCGCTCGCACAGCACCCTGATGGACTCGACTCCGTCGGCCGTACGTAGTGACTTCAGCAGCCGCATCAGGTCAGACTGGGACAAGGCCATCGCGTCCTCCTCCGGTTGAACTGGCCGTTCACCAGGGCGACTTGCGCGATGGCCTGCCTCTGTTCAGGGAGCAGTCACCATCAGCGGGTGCACGCCCCGAGCGGACACCCGCGCGTTCCAGGGCCCTGACCGGCTACGCCACTCGGCGGGACACCATCAGGCCGCGCCGCGAATCGAGGAACTGCGCTCCCCCTTCACCACCCACGCCGCAGCGACGGACGGCTGGATCCACGACTTCCCCTCGTTCAAGTCGCTGCTGACCGACTGGGGCGACGTCGTTACGGAAGCCGAACGCCGCGGCTGGGGCATCATCGGCCTCCCCTGCTGATCCGGTCGCCACCGCCGCACCGGTCCCGCACGACGCCAGGCCGACCGGCACCACGAGCCCGGCGGGCCGCAGGACAACGCCCAGGGCACCCACGCACGGTTGCTCGCCGGAGATGTCAGTGTCACGCACTACGGTCGCCGGCATGAACACCCACGCCCTGCACGGCGCTCAACGGCCGACGCGTCAGCTTCCGGACGGGGTTCCGCGCCGACTGGGCCCACCAGTCGCTGCTGGTCGAGGATGCCCTCGGCAAGCAGATGCTTGCCCTCCTCGTCCAGCTGGAAGCTGCCTGCACCGCCGCCGACGACCTCGCGAAGGCGGTGGAAGAGGCGTTCCCTCAGCACCCGGACGCCGAGATCCTGCTGAGTTCCCCGGACTCGGCATCCAGCTCGCTGCCCGGATCTGCCTCGACCGCGCAGGCGTCAACCCGCGGCCGTCGAGCACTTCGCGGCACTCGGCGGGCAGGTGGGCGGCCCTTCGGCGGCGTTCGGGACCTGCGCCGAGTCCTGTTCCTCAGAGGTCAGTCCCGCAGCGTGAACGTTGTGGAGAGGACCTTGAGGGCCGCGGCGGGATGGAACAGTACGGCGGGGGAAGCCACCATGTTCACCACCCGCACGAACCTCGACCAAACGGCCGCGTCCTTCACCGCGATACGGAAGAGCCTCGTGTTGTACCAGTGCGCGAACCTTGCCCCAAGGGGCCGGCAGTCCGGATTCCACATCAGGTCCGAATTGGTGGAGAGCGTCCATGGGCCGAGCAGCAACCGACCCACCCGCTTCTGGTAACCGCCGGCCAGCCCGTCCAACTGCTTCCCGGACGCGCTGCGGCGCGCGAGCATCCGGTGCAGCAACTCCGCCTCCATCGCAGCCACGGTCAGACCCTGGCCGTAGACGGGATTGAAGACGCAGACCGCGTCCCCGACGGCAACCAGCCGGTCTGGCCAGCTCTTGACGGCGTGATAGGGACGCCACTGGTTGTCGACGTTGGTGTAGCGGTAGGTGGGCTCCTGGACCGTGCGGCGTCTGATCTGCTCGGCCAGGAGCGGGTTGTCCAGGCTCTCCGCGAACCGCAGGTAGCCCTTGTCATCGGTCGGTGGCTGGTCCTGGAAGCCGAACAGCGAGCACGTCCACCGGTTGCGCTCCACGGCCAGCAGGACCCCGGCCCGGGACACACGGGGAGCGAAGAGCATCTGGTACGCGACGTAGAAGTCCGGGTCGCTCTCCTCGGGACGGTCGAAGGTCATCGACGTGTAGGTGACCTTCGCCTTCACGGTCCGCTTCGGGGGGACCGTGACGCCGACCGCGCGCAGCCAGTCCTCCAGTGAGCTGGACCGTCCGGAGGCGTCGACGACCAGATCGGCGGCCAGGTCGATCGCTTCCTCGCCCTGCTTCTGGCACGTCACACCGGTCACCCGCCCCGAGGCGTCCCGGGTCAGGCCCGAGACTTGCGTGGCGGCCATCAGTGTGACCTCGGCAAGCGCAAGCACCTTGCGCCGCAGCCGACGCTCCAGCTCGTCGCGGGTGAATGTCTGGATCTGTACCCCCGTCCGTCCCCGGGGTGCCAGTCCGGTCGGCAGCAGGAAGTCGATCCCCTGCCCGTAGTCGAACACCGGCGCACCGGCTTCCCGCAGTTCCTCCCGCAGCCCCGGAAACAGCCGCTGCAGGATTTCGCCGCCCTTGGCCAGCATCGCGTGCGCGTGATAGCCCTGGGGTGCACCCGGATGGGTACCGGTGTCCTCGTCCATGGCACCCCGCTCCACGATGACAACTTCCGCGAAGAAGTCGGCAAGCACCCGCGCCGTCACCAGCCCCGCGTAACTCCCGCCGATGACAACGGCCTTGCCCCAAGGGCGGTTCGTCTTCATGTCGTCTCCCATGCTTGCCGGGACAGGGCGAATCACGGGGATCAACGACGGCACTGATCATTGCGACACGGCCGGTCAACTCGTCACCGGCGCGATCACCGGCCCCCAAAGCCCCACACCTGGTCTCAGGGGTCCGCTACTACTCTCGGAGATCGGGCGTTGGCTTCGCGTGGGTGCGAGGGCTGGTATCGAAACTTCGGTAAGAGCCGCTCGGGCGGCAACGAGGTCTTCTTCGCGTTCGGACGTCCGGCGTCACGCGGAGGCAGCAAGGGCTCCTGCTCCCGACCCCCAATGCAGAGCTGCCGGACCGTCTAGCGCCGGTGGCGCCAGTGCTGGTGGGCTTTCAGGACCTCGTAGCTCCACGCGGTGCGATGCTGCGCGGGAGTGCGTCCGGCGGAGAGCCCGAGCTGTTCGGCGATCGCGGGGAATCGGGGGTGCATCTGCCGGTCTCCGACGGTTACCAGGGCCGAGAGAAGAGGTTCGCCGCTGCGTCGTTCCTCGTCGACCAGCCACAGGATGACGCTCTGATCGTCGCGGTGCAGGCGAGGCAGGCCCGGCAGGTGCTTGCGGATCGCGGGCCAGCTCGTGGTGGCGCCGACGCGGGCGGTCTGCTCCAGCAGCGGCCGCACATCGCTCGCGATCTCCCACAGCTGTCCGGCTTCCAGCAGCGCCGGTTCCGACGTACGCGAGGGCCGCGGCCTGGGCGCCGTGGGCGAGTCCTGCGTGCGCTCCCGCTTCGCCGGTACGGGCGGCGTGGACGACTCGGGGCTGCTGGTCGAGGACCGCACCACCGCAGGGCGCGCGCGGAGCCGGTTCGGCAACCAGCCGCTTCCGGGGCGGGGGCACTGTAGGGGAGACCGACCTGGAGGTGCCTTCCGGCGCTGTCTGCGCCGCTTGGTGCCGCTCCTTGTCCCGCCATCGCCGCGAGGTGAGGATCTCCTTGAACTCCTGCAGACGGGCGCGCTGTTCCCGGGTCTCACTCGGCGGCGCCTGCGAGGCCTGCTGCCAGGCCATGGCGTACAGGTGGGCCGCCTTGGCCACCTCGTGCCTGTCGACGTGGCCATGGCGTACAGGTGGGCCGCCTTGGCCACCTCGTGCCTGTCGACGTGGCCATGGCGTACAGGTGGGCCGCCTTGGCCACCTCGTGCCTGTCTACG
>NZ_JBSFUT010000005.1:278943-312421 GCF_053591935.1 Streptomyces sp. NPDC002851
GACGGCTCGCTGCAGTTCCGTCAGCGTGGCGTTCAAGTCCCTGCGTACCGTCGCGATCTCCATCGCGGTGCGCTCCCGACGCCCGGTCGTGCGACGCCGGAAGTCGGTCTGCCAGGACGAACCACTGCTGAGACGAACACTTGGACAAGCCCGTTCCCCCTCGACTCCGTGAGCCTCAACGACCAAGAATGCCGCGGCTGTTGTTGTCGTTGGGAATGATGCCCGCTGCCTTCACCGCATGTCCCTGAGACTCCAAGACCTTCGCTTCGGCCTGCTGCGAAGGACACCGAGGCAGGCCTACGCGGTCACGTCCAGAGGACGAGCTCGGTACGACCAGGACAACGTCACGGGGTTGCTGGCTGCGGCATCATCAGCACCTCGACAACCTTCCGGGCCAGACTCGCGACGTGGGCCGGCAGGTACCTGTCGATTCCGTCCATGTCGTCGCACAGCCGCGCCCGCAGCCCGTGCAGGCACGCCTTGATGAACAGCTTCCGCGGATCGCCATCGGGCGTCTTCAGGTCTTCTCGGGCGTGCCTTTGCCCCCACGAGAAGTCCCGCTGCGCCTCGGGATCGTTGGGGTCGGGGGCGGGCCCACCGAGCATCGGGCAAGTTCCTGCCGATCGGACTTCCGCGGCCCGTCAGCCCGGTTGTGCTGCTGGTCGACTTGCAGGTACGAGTCCAGCGTCTCCTTGGACATCCCCTCGCGCTCGCAATACGTGGCGATGAGCAGGGCGGCCATGTCCATGGTGTCCGCGGCGTCTGTGGCTCGGTACAGCGTCATCCCCGCCCAGCGGTTCGCGAGGTCGGGCTCGGTATAGCGCAGTACCTCCTCCCCGCTACCAGCCGCGGAACAGGTCGTACACCCGAGCCCACGGCCCGTACCCGGCGGGCGCATCCCGCCACGGAATGCCGGTACGGACCCGGAACCGTATGCCGTTGATCAGCTGCCGTCTGGCCCACGTCGGCGGCCGTGCGGGCTTCTTGCCCGTCGGCAACAGCGGCTCCAGGACCGCCCACTGGTCGTCCGTCAGATCTCCACGTGCCACGAAAACCAAGGCTGCTCCCGGGCCGAGGCAACCGCATCTGGCTACGCCTTGCGGGCGTCGTCGTTGTCCAGTTCGCGCATCGCCCATGCGTGGGAGCTGATGCGCAGGCTCACACTGCCGTTCGTGAAGAGTGCCACGCCGGTGACCGAGAACGGGAGGGACAGTCCGAGCACAGCCAGGGCCTCAGGCCAGTCGCGTTCGTCCTCGCACCAATCACCCTCGTACTGGCCGTTGTTGGCGGTACCTTGGTCGGTCAGCAGCCGTGGCTCGCATTGATCGGGGGAGCGGGGTACGGACTCTTCCTTGTCGGCCTCGTACGGGGTGAGGAGCAGCAGGGCACACCATGTCCACAGCAGCCCGGCCAAGGCCAGCAGAGCAATGCCCCAGGCGCGTATCCGACTTGCGCGGTCGCGGAAGTTGAAGTCGTACTCGCGTGATCGCATGGCAGAGGAATCTATCGCGCCTTCTCGCCGAGCGTGTTCTCCCGCGAGGGACGGCCATGGACGGGTTTGGAACGGCACCCGGGGTCCGGGCGTCAGGGCTGGCCGTCCGGTGTGATACTTGTGCCGGGCACCGACCGTACTGCAGAACCTGGGGGGATCGGCGATGCCGATGGAGGAGATGCCGCAGCAACGCACGCTCGCCGAGCGGACCACGGGCTTGACCGGCTTTCTCACGGTGATCGGTCTGCTGTGGGCCCTGGGACTGGCCTTTGTCCCGGCCCCGCACGAGGGACTGGAGGGCCGGCGCACCATTGATGGCCTGTCATGCGGGGCGCCTGCGCTGTTCCGGGAATCGTCCTTCGTCGAGACCCCCCAAGACGGATGGCGGCCTTTGCCTGCCACCGCCGCCGACTGCGCCGAAAAGGCTGATGCACGCATCCGCAGCGCGGTCGGAGTCACCGTGGGCATGCTGCCCTTCGCCATGCTGTGGCTGTGGGGAGCAGCCACCCTGCGTATCCGACACGCCGCACCATCCCTCAACCCCCGGACCAGTGGCCACGAGCCGGACCAGGAAAGCTGACCCGCCCCACACAGGCCCTGGTGCGGGGCGAGCTGTCGTTCCGTTCCCCGCCCGCCGTCGGCCCTCTCGCCAATGAGGCCGCATCAAGACGGGCACACCAGGCCGGACGATGAGTCCGGGAGCTAGGTCGACCGTTCCTCGACCGTGAGGTCGCGGCCGACGGCTCGACAAACCTCACGGAGCGCTGCGGCCTGATCGGGCAGGTCCACGTCCCATAGGTGCACTGTTTTGGCGGAGCTGCTGGCCAGGGTGCGCCCGTCCGGGCTGAACACCGCCGAGGAAACCCCATGGCCGATCAAAGCAGCGCGGGTACCGCCGGTCTTGGTGTCCCACAGCCCTACCGAGCCGTAGCCCCCGCTGCGGTAGGCGAGAGTATGTCCGTCCGGGGCGAACAACAGTGGAGGGGGTCCAGTGGTCCGCTGGCTCGGAGGAGGTGGTGCGGGGGCGGCCGGTCTTGGTGTCCCGTGACTGCACCCGTGTACCACTGCTGCCCTCGATGCTGTCGCTGCTGGCGGAGGCCAGGCTGCTCCCGTCGGCGATCTTCTTGATCTCGCGCCGCTCGGGCAGCGTGAAGGTTCTCGGCCGTCCGCCTTTGTACTTTGGGCGCATGCCCTGCGCGGACAGCAGCACCATCTGGGAGCGCCGCCAGGTCACCATCGACTCGCTGCCTCTACGGATGATCCGCGGCAGGCGCTTCCCCTCGTCGTCATCGATCTCGCGGACGCGTATTCGCTCCGCCACCAGCACAGCTTCCCTGCCGCGCGCTGGCGGCAAGTGTCATTCCGTCGGCGTGCCGATCCGGAGCCGGTTGTCGTCAGGGTCGCGCAGCTCAATCTCACGCGCCCACGGAGCGTCTTTCGCCTGCACACCGAACTCGGAGGCGATGGCTTCGACATCACGAATGCGGAGGTAGACCAACGTGTCGGGGCGGGCGTCGCCCTTGTGCTCCGACAAGAACAACCGCACCCCACCTCGAGCGACCTCGACGAACGCCGGAAGTCCTGGCTCGAAGCGATGTTCCCACTGCTTGGCGAAGCCCAGTCGCTCGTACCACGCGACCGCCGCCGCAGCGTCCTCGACGCGAAGAATGGGAATGACTTCCTCGTCCATGGAGCCATCGTCGCAGACCGCCCAGGGCGAACGTTGCCTGATGCGGCACTAGTCAGGCCCCGTCGTAGGTCGGCAATACCCCCTTCCCAGCATGGAGCAGCTGGGCTGTGGGTGGACACCCCCCGAGGACTACGTCGATGCCCCGGAGATCACCGGTGATCCCACCGACGTGATCCTCGACCTGGAGCGGTCCCTCGCCGCCTACCTCACGCACCCTTCGTGGCAGCAGCGCGAGACGCAGCAAACCGCCGGCCCGTGGCCGCCCGTCGAGTGATGCGGCTAACTGAGCGGACCACGACGTCCGGTAAGTCATGCGTGAGGTCACCGGCACTCGTGCCCCGGTGAGGCCGTGAGCGGAGCGGGGCCGGTGGGCGACGGCGTGTTGCGCCGTGCGTGACGGTCTGGCCACTATCGTCGCTGCCTCCTACGGGCCGTATCTGCGTCGGCCCCGGCTTGAGCGTGTTCTGGCCCGTGACCTGAAACACGCACTGATGAGCTGAGAGTGGCAGGGCAGCAGCGCAGTTCACCGGTGTCCGCTCGTACTTCGAAGCGCGCCAGATCACGGGCCGTGTGTGCTGTCGAAGGGATGCGAGCCATGAATCCCCATCACCGTGATAAGCAGGAAGCCAAGGCCCGGTCCGCGGCCAACGGCCGCACCTACGCTGCCAATCTCGCCGAGCTGCGGAACGAGCGGCTCCAGCACCGTGACCGGGTTGAGCAGGCGCTCCGGCGGCGCGGATATCAACCACCACATCGGCCGCTGCATCGCCCAGCGCAACGGGTGGGTGGATCCCGACCATGAGGACACCCTGGAGGCATTCCTCTTCGCGCTCTACAGCAACTACCCCTACGACGAGCAGGCATTCGACTCCCTGCCCGAGCACATCAGAGACTGCGCACTGCGGGCCGCGCAGCTGTCGCGGGTACGCCCCGCCCGTTGAGGACGATTCCGCGGAGTCCGACTGATCGGCCAGCAGCGGCCGACCGCCCCGCCACCAGCGTGAACGCACCCGCTCCCGGCGCCGTTCGTTGGTTGGTCAACCCTCCGCCGGTCACCATCGCCTTGATCACCCCGGCTGAGAGGAACTGAGAGGAACTGAGAGGAATTCAGAGGAACTGATGAGGAGTGGCGGGCGCGGGCTGCCCCCTCCCGCATCCTCAGAACTTCTTGATGTGGCGGGCCTCCTCGGCATCCTTGACGACGGCGGACAGACCGGCGCCGTTCGCGGCCGCCAGGGTGGCCGCGACGGCTCCTTCGAGGAACGGTGCATCGACCAGGACGGCATGGGTGTCCGGGTGGTCCTCCAGGACGAGGCGTGCGGTGAGGACCGAGCTGCCCAGGTCCGGCAGGACCAGCACACCGGCGCCGGCATCGGCGGTGCGCAGAGCGCTGCGGATGCGGGAGTAACTCGTCCCCATTCCACCGTCGTCGGTGCCGCCGGCCGTGGCGATGACGACGCGTCCTGAACTCAGCTGCTCGACCAGGGACTGCACGCCGAGGGCGATTTCCGCACTGTGCGACACAAGTACGATGCCAACTAACGGTGTCATGAACGAGGACTCTACGAGTCGGAACGCCGTTCATCAATACCGAACAAGGAGTTGTTTCATGGTCCAGGCGGTGCACAGGGCGATCCACGTTCTCCGGGAGCTCGCCACGGCGACACCGCGCCTGGGCGTGACCGAACTCGCCGACCGCATCGGGGTCGCCAAGCCGACCGTGCACGCCCTGCTGCGCACCCTGGAGGCGGAGGGCATGGTCGTCCAGGACCGGGAGACGGGCAAGTATCAGCTGGGTCCGGGTCTGGTGGTCCTGGGCAATGCCTACCTGGACTCGCACGAGCTGCGCACCCGCGCGGTGACCTGGGCCGATCTGCTCGCCACCCAGACCGGCGCCGCCGTGTGGGTGGGGGTCTTCACCGACCGCCGCATCCTCGTCGTCCACCATGCCTTCCGCCCTGGGGGATCGGTGCAGGTTCTGGAGACCGGCGCCAGTCTGCCCTGGAACGCCTGCGCCCTGGGCAAGGCCATCGCGGCCTTTCTGCCCGCCGAACGCCGTAAGGAACTGCTGGCCGGCGAGTTGCTCCGGGTCACCGGCGCCAGTATCGACGACCCGGCACGGCTTGAGGCGCAGCTGGAGACTGTGCGGGGGACCGGATACGCGCTGGACGACCAGGAGTTGACTCTGGGCGACGGCGGTATTGCGGCCCCCGTGTTCGACCGTACCGGCGAGGTCGTGGGCGGCCTCGGCCTGGTGGGCCCCGTCGAGCGGCTGCTCGTCGACAGTGCACGTCAGGAGTGCGCCATCGCAGTCCGCGAAGTTGCCCGCAGCCTGTCACGGGATCTCGGTGCACCGCGTAACGCGGGTCTGCACGCCAGTGACTGAGCCCCCTCGGGGCTCCTTCTTCGGCGACCTCTCAACGTCATTGAGGGTTCATCAACTTGCCATGTAACGACGGCCGTTCCGCCACGATCGGCAGCCCGCGGAACCACTCTCTAACAAGCCCTTGACGGGGCCGGGGTCGGTGGGTTTTGCTTCCCGTGGCCATTCGGTAATGCCGAACGGCTTTCGGATACACAATGGTCCGACTCACCGCGCAAGGCTGCGATCAACGGGGGGAGCGAAGGAGCGCCTGCCATGCGGAAGACCGCGAAGAAGCCCGTCAACTAGCCGAGTCCGCCCCGCCGTCGGGCGGCGGGCGTGCCTCACCTCCGTCAACCTTCCTGGTCACACATCCCTGTTGGGGTTCTCTGTCCTCGCCGAGGCCAACGCAGTCCTCGCGGAACACGGCGTGAAGATTCCCGCACCTCCGGGACCGACTCGCCCCTGCGCAGCGCACGACGAACCGCGAAGCCGAAGGAGTAACCGGTGGATGTTTCGCTCGCCCTTGACTGGGTGCAGAACATCGCCTCGGCCATGAGCCGGAACCAGGAGCACCTCACCAGACTGGATTCGGCCATCGGGGACGGCGATCACGGGGCCAATATGGCCCGTGGCTTCGGCGCGGTGCGCGCCGTTCTCGACGACGGGACACGGACCGCCGCCTCGGTCGGCGAGATCCTCGTGACGACGGGAAGAACTCTGGTATCCGTGGTCGGGGGCGCCTCTGGTCCGCTGTTCGGCAGCGCGTTCCGGGCCCTCGGCGAGGCGCTCGACGCCGACACCGACACCGACACCGACTCCGACTCGGAGGCCGACACCGTGCGGTTCGCGGTGGCGCTCGCCGCGGGGCTCGAAAAGCTTCAGCAGCTGGGCGCGGCGGTGCCCGGCGACAAGACCATGATCGACGCATACGCCCCCGCCTGCCGCGCCTTCCATGACGCGGCGCATTCCGGCGCCGACTTCCGCACGGCCGCCCACGCCGCGGCCGACGCGGCCGAAGCCGGTATGCGGGCCACTGTCCCGATGCAGGCCGGAAGGGGCCGGGCGTCGTATCTGGGACTGCGCAGCATCGGCCACCAGGACCCGGGTGCCACCTCGACCGCCTATGTCTTCCGGGCTCTCGCCGAAGCGACGGAAGCGACGGAAGCGACGTAACGGCCGCGGCGGCGCCGGATGCCGGGCCGCTGCGTAATCCGTAAGACGTCACATCCCCTCAGCGACGTCCCCTCAGCGACGACACATGCCTTTAACTTCCTGAAATTTCCGCAAACTTATCCATATTCCTGAACGAGTGATTGGATCACTGTGGCTGTCCATTCCGTCGACCATGTCGAGTTCTTCGTGGGCGATGTCAACCAGGCATCCCATTACTACTGCGGCACCTACGGGTTCCGGGTGGTGGCCGAGGCGGGGCCGCTCACCGGACTGGCCGGCGCCCGCTCGCTGGTGCTGGCGCACGGCGGCGTCCGCCTGGTGCTGACCTCCGCCCTGCACGCCGACCACGCGGCCTCGCGGTTCGTACGCAGGCACGGCGACGGGGTACGCGATGTGGCCCTGCGGACGGACAACGCGGTCGGCGACTTCGAACGCGCGCTGGCCGCCGGGGCCGAGGCCGTCGCGGAACCGGAAACCTTCGAGGACGCCACCGGCCGGGTCACGCGGGCCACCATCGCCGCGACCAACGACCTGGTCCACACGCTCGTGCAGCGTGACGAGCCGTCAGGCGCCTTCCTGCCCCACAGATACCGGCCCCTTCCCGAGGATGTCGAGCCCGGGCCCGACCTGCTGCGCTCCGTCGACCACCTGGCCCTGTGCCTGCGCGCCGGATCGCTGGAGACCATGGTCGACTTCTACCAGCGGGCGCTGGGCCTGCGGCACACCTACGACGAGTACATAGTCGTCGGCGGCCAGGCGATGGCCTCGAAGGTCGTCCAGGACGAGACCAGGGGCGTCACCTTCACCATGGTGGAACCGGACCCCATCGGCGACCGCGGGCAGCTCAACGACTTCCTCGACGGCTTCGACGGCCCCGGCGTCCAGCATGTGGCGTACGGCACGGACGACATCGTCCGGGCCGCCCGCGAACTGCGCGCCTCCGGAGTGGAGTTGCTGTCGACCCCGGCCGGCTACTACTCCGCGCTGGCCGAGCGGGGCATCGAGGTCGACATCGACACGGCGGTCCTGCAGGACCTGGGCCTGCTCGCCGACCGGGACGAATGGGGCCAGCTGGTGCAGGTGTTCACCCGCTCTCCCTACGCCCGCCGGACGGTGTTCTTCGAGCTGATCCAGCGGATTGAGGCACGTACCTTCGGGAGCGGCAACATCAAGGCCCTTTACGAGGCCGTGGAGCGCGAGCGCGCCGACGACCCGAATGCCGCCGTACCGGCCGGTGTTGCGGCGAGGGCCGGCGCATGACCGCGTGGCCCGACCTGGCCGACAGCGCGGGGCCGGACGTACCGCTGTGCCCGCGGGAGTACGCGGCGGCAGCCCGGGCCACGTTGGACCGGCCCGTATGGGACTACATCGCCGGCGGCAGCGGTGACGAGGTGACCCTGCGCGAGGACCGCGCGGCATACGACCGCTACCGACTGCGTCCCCGGGCCCTCGTCGACGTGTCGCACTGCGAGTTGGGCACCACACTGCTCGGCAGGCCCGTGTCGTTCCCCGTCGGCATCGCGCCCATGGCCTTCCACCGGCTGGTCCACGCCGACGGCGAGGCCGCCACCGTCCGCGCGGCCGGCGAGGTGGGCGCGCTCACCATCACCAGCACCTTCGCCAGCAAGACGCTGGAGGAGACCGCCCGCACCGCGACCGGTCCGCTGTGGCTCCAGCTCTATGTGTTCCGCGAGCGGAAGGTCACCGAGGACCTCGTACGCCGGGCCGAGGCCGCCGGCTACCGGGCCCTGGTGATCACCGTCGACACCCCGCGGATGGCGCGCCGGGAGCGCGATCTGCGCAATGGCTTCAGCCTGCCGCCGTACGTCCGGCCGGCCAATCTCGACGAGGAGCGGGCCGGACTGCACCGCGGCCGCTCCGGCATCTCGACCCTGGCCGAACATGCCGAGCGACACCATGACGCCGCGTTCACCTGGGACGATCTGGCCTGGCTGCGCTCGCTGACCAGCCTGCCGCTGGTGCTGAAGGGTGTACTCACCGCGGAGGACGCCCGGCGGGCGGCCGAGCTCGGGGTGGAGGGACTGATCGTGTCCACCCACGGCGGCCGCCAACTCGACGGCGCCGTACCGGCATTGGACGCCCTGCCCGAAGTCGTCGAGGCCGTGCCGGACCGGTGCGAGGTCCTCGTTGACGGCGGCATCCGCCGCGGTACGGACGTCCTGAAGGCACTGGCGCTCGGGGCCCGCGCGGTGCTCGTCGGCCGCCCCGTCCTCTGGGGTCTCGCCGTCGACGGCGCCGACGGCGTCGAACGGGTCCTTGCCACGCTCCGGGCGGAGCTGGAAGAGGCGATGGCGCTGACCGGCCGGCCCCGCCTCGACACGATCACCCGGGAACTCCTCCACCGCTCCGCGGACTTCCCGTACCACCCGACCACCAAAGACAGGGATCTGGCATGACGACGAACGACGCCCGCTTCGCGCTGACCGCCGCCGAGCAAGAGCTCCTGCCGTCCGACGAAGAGGTGCGGTTCTACCAGGAGCACGGCTGGTATCTGTCGAAGAAGCTGCTGACCGACGAGGAAGTCGACCTGCTGGACTCCGCGGCCGACCGCTTCTACGCCGGCCACCGGGACCGCACCCTGCCGACACGGCCGCCGCGGCTGGCGTACTGGGAGCCGTCGCAGGGCGATGTGCACCGGCACAACGACTACATCTTCTACGAGGACGACACCATCCGTGGCATCCTGGCCAAGCCGCTCATCGCGGCGGTCGCGGCCCGTATCGCGGAGACCAGCCGGATACGGCTGTGGAACAGCACCCTCATCCACAAGCCGCCGCGCGCCGACGACGCCCGCAACATCGTGCCCTGGCACTTCGACCGCCACTACTGGCAGACCTGCTCCTCCGACGAGATGCTCACCGCGTTCATCCCCTTCCACGACTGCGACGAGGAGATGGGGACGATCACAATGGTCGACGGCAGCCACCGCTGGAAGGAGATCGGCGGCGACGACTCCACCAGCCGCCACTTCGCCGAGCGCGACCGCTCGGAGCTTGAGGAGATGCTCGCCGAGAACGCCGCCTTCAACAACGCGGAGGTCCGCAAGGTCCCGGTGAACATCCCCAAGGGGCACATCAGCTTCCACCACTGCCGCACCTACCACGGCAGCGGATACAACGTCAGTGACCGTCCCCGTCGGGCCATTTCCCTGCACCTTCAGGACCGGACCAACCAGTGGCGGCCCTTCGAGCTGTCCTCCGGCGACCGCGTCGTCTACAACAACGACGTCCTCGTCCGCGCGGACGAGCACGGCAACCCCGACTACACCGACGCGGACTTCTGCCCCGTCCTGTGGGAGGACCGCCGGTGAGCCACGGTTCCCCCACCACTGTGCTGGCGGCGGACGAGCTGCACGGCTCGCTCGGCGACCCGCTCATGGAGGTGATGAACTTCCTCAACGAGGTCACCTCCCGCTACCCCGACGCGATCTCGTTCGGTCCGGGCCGCCCGTATGAGGGGCTGTTCGAGGTCGAGCGGATCGGCTACTACCTCGACGCCTACAAACAGCACGTCTCCGAGGAACTGGGCCGGCCCCCCGACGAGGTCCGCACACTGCTCTTCCAGTACGGGCGGACCAACGGCCAGATCCATGAGCTGGTGGCCCGCGCCCTCCGCAACGACGAGGGCATCGAGGCGGACCCCGAGTCCCTCGTGGTCACGGTGGGCTGCCAGGAGGGCATGTTCATCGCCCTCCGCGCGCTGTTCCGCAACCCCTCGGACGTCCTGCTGGTCTCCTCTCCCTGCTATGTCGGGATCACCGGAGCGGCCCGGCTGCTGGACATCGAGACCGTGCATGTGCCGGAAGGCGAGAACGGGATCGACCCGGAGGTGCTGCGGCGGACGGTCGCCGGCCTGCGCACGGCGGGCAAGCGGCCGCGCGCGCTCTACCTGGTGCCGGACTTCTCCAACCCCACCGGCACCTGTCTGCCCCTCCCCACACGCCACCGTCTGCTCGAACTGGCCGAGGAGGAGGACCTGCTCCTCCTGGAGGACAACCCGTACGGCTTCTTCACGCGCACCGGCACCGGCCTGCCCACCCTCAAGGCGCTGGACACCCGGCGGCGAGTGATCTACCTCGGTTCCTTCGCCAAGACCTGCTTCCCCGGCGCCCGGGTCGGCTATGTCGTCGCCGACCAGTACGTCCAGGCGCCGGACGGCAGCCGCGCGCTCCTGGCGGACGAACTGTCCAAGATCAAGGGCATGGTGACGGTGAATACGCCGGCGCTCAGCCAGGCGGTCATCGGGGGCATGCTCCTCACCCACGACTTCCGCCTGCGGGAGGCCAACAAGCCGGCCGCCGACTTCTACCAGGAGAACCTGACGGTCCTGCTCGACTGCCTCGACCGGCTGCTGCCTCCGGAACGGCGCGAGGCGGCCGGAATCCAATGGAACTCGCCCGAGGGCGGTTTCTTCCTCACTCTGACCCTCCCCGTCCCGGCGGACAACGCGCTGCTCGAAGAGTCCGCCCGCGAGCACGGGGTGATCTGGACGCCCATGAGCTACTTCTATCCGGAGGCGGACTCGGACTCGGATCCGGACTCGGATCCGGACCCGTACAGCGGCGGCCGATATCAGATGCGGCTTTCACTGAGTTATGTGACTCGGGATCAGGTCGCCGAGGGTGCCCGCCGGTTGGTGGCTCTGCTGGAACGGAGCTGCCTGTGAACGCCGTTCTCTATGTGGTGACGGTGCTGATCTGGGGCTCCACCTGGCTGGCCATCAAGGGCCAGCTCGGAGATGTGCACCCCACGGCATCGATCGCGTACCGGTTCGCCCTGGCAGCCGTGATCCTGCTGGTGTGGGCACGACTGCGGGGACTGCCCCTGCGCTATCCGCTGCGGGTGCACGGACAGTTCGCCCTCATGGGCGGGCTGATGTTCTCCACCAACTTCGTCTGCTTCTACTTCGCCGAACAACATCTGACCACCGGCCTCGTCTCGATCATCTTCGCGATGTCGCTGGTGGTGAACATGGCCTTCGCCCGCATCTTCTTCCGGCGCGCGATCACCGCGAAGATGCTGATCGGCGGCGGGATCGGGCTGCTGGGGATCGCCACGGTGTTCTGGCCGGAGTTCCAGGACTTCGGCCTCTCCTCCGGATCGGGGCAGGGCATCGTCCTCTCGGCCCTCGGCACCCTGGTGTTCTGCCTGGGCAACGTCGTCTCCGGCAAGACCCAGGCCGCGGGCATCCCGGTGATCCAGGGCACCGGGTACGCCATGGGGTACGGGGCGTTGCTGATGGCCCCGTTCGCCGCCTTCCTCGGAGACGGCGCCATGTTCGCCCCCACGCTCCAGTACACCGGCTCGCTCGTCTACCTGGCTGTTTTCGGCTCGGTGATCGGATTCGGCGCCTATCTCACGCTGCTCGGCCGGATCGGCGGCGAGCGTGCCGCCTACGCGATGGTGCTCTTCCCGATCGTCGCGCTGCTGCTGTCCACGGTGTTCGAAGAATTCCACTGGACGGCGCGGGACCTGGCAGGTGTCTTCCTGATCCTGGTCGGCAACGCCGTGATGTTGACCAACCCCGCGCTGCTACGGCGCCTGACCGGCAACCGGTTCCCCGCGGAGCCGGCGGCACCAGCGGAACCGGCGGCACAGAGCGCAGCCGACCGGTAGCCCTTCCCAGGCCCGTCCGGGCCCGTCCACCTCCCGGATGGGCCGGGACGGACCGGCCGCCCAACTCACCACGGTCGAGGAGCGACCCCTTGCATACCGCAGCAGTCGTCGGCACCGGACTCATCGGCACATCGATCGCCCTGGCCCTGACCGGCCGGGGAGTGACCACCCACCTGATCGACCGTGACCCCCGCAGCGTACGGCTCGCCGCCGCGCGCGGCGCGGGGACGCCGGAACCACCGTCGGCACCCGTGGACATCGCGGTCATCAGCGTCCCGCCGTCGGACACCGCCAGGACCATCGCGGACCACCAGAAGTCCGGATTGGCCAAGGTCTACACGGACGTGGCGAGCGTCAAAACGCTGCCGCACGCCGAATGCCTGGCCCTCGGATGCGACACCACCGCCCTGGTGGGCGGGCATCCGCTGGCCGGACGGGAACGCTCCGGCCCGCTGTCGGCCCGCGCCGATCTCTTCCACGACCGCCACTGGGTACTCACCCCGACCCCGGAAACCAGCGAGGCCGCCCTCAACCGCGCCCTGGAGCTGGTCGCGCTGTGCGGCGCCGTTCCGGTCCTGCTCGACCCACCGGACCACGACCGGGCGGTGGCGCTGGTCTCCCATCTGCCCCACCTGATGGCGAGCCTCACCGCGGCCCGGCTGCTGGAAGGGGAGGACTACGCGGTACGGCTGGCCGGTCGCGGCATGCGGGACGTCACCCGGATCGCCGCCGGCGACGCCGGACTGTGGACCGACATCCTCGCCGCCAACGCCGCCGCCGTCAGTGTGCTGCTCGCGGAGCTCACCGCGGACCTGCGGAGAACGGCCGACGCGCTGAGCCGGCTGACCGACGGGGGACCGGAACAGCAGGAGGGTGCCCTCGCGGACCTGACCGACATGCTGCGGCGCGGCAGCGAGGGCCGGGCCCGCATCGCGACCACACACGGCGGCGGAGGGACGGGCTGCCCCACCTTGCTCTCGGTCTCCCTCGGCGACCAGCACCGACGGCTGGAGCGGCTGCTCGACGATGTGAGCGAGGCACGGGTGGACCTGGAGGACATGCTGCTCCCGGATGCGGCGGCGTCGCCGCTCGGATCGGTCGAGCTCCTGGTCGCCCCGGACGCAGCACGTCCGCTCACCGACGCTTTGCGTGAGCGAGGCTGGGCGGTTCGTTAGCGAGGCCCGCCGCCGTACGCGTACATCCACCCAGCTACAGCCATAGCCATAGCCATAGCCATAACGGGGATTGGTGCTCTCTTGTCCACGAATTCCGGTCTCGGCGCCGCGCGGTACTTCCGGGCAGCGGGCCAAGAGACCCTCGGCATCCTGGCCGACCTGATCGAACAGGAGCATCCGGTCTTCGCGATGCCGTCCTGGTTCATCACCGAAGAATCGGCCAAGTCGGCTTCGCCCGCGCCCACGGCGCCCGCATCGCCCTCGCCCTGACCGATGTCGTACGCCAGCACGACCCGGACCGCGACTACGTGGCCGAGTTGCAGCGGGTCCTGGCCGAGGAGACCGGGCTGCCGCACGCCTTTCCCGCGGTGAGCGGCGCCTCGGCGGTGGAGAACGCGCTGATCCTCGTCCGGCTGGACCGCCCCGAACGACGGCGGATCGTCGTCTTCAAACACAACTACGGCGGAAAGACCCTGGTCTCGCTGCTGGCGACCGCCGCGACCAAGACCCGCGCTCCCTTCGCGCCACTCTACGAAGACATCGTCTACATCGACCCGTACTCGGCGCGCGCCGCCGACGAATTCCGTACGGAAATCGCCTCGGGCCAGGTCGGCCTGGTCTGGATCGAACTGGTCCACGGCAGCTCCGATTCCTATGGGCCGATCCCCGATGCGCTGCTCGACGTGGTGGCCCGCGGCCGGACGGACCAGGGCTACCTGGTCGGCGTCGACGAGGTGCTGACCTCCTTCTACCTTCTACCGGTGCGGACGGCGCTTCGCCCACCAAGGCCGGCTGCCCGAGATCGACCTGATGAGCCTCTCCAAGGCGCTCAGTTACGGCTGCTTCCCCACCGGCGCGGCCCTGGTCCCCGACGCCTTGCACGAGGCGGCCGCGAAGACCAACCCCCAGCTGGTCGGCGAACTGCGCGAACAGGCCCGATGTCGACCCCGAGTCGGGCAGCCTCGCTGTGGAGACGATGGTCCGGCTCACGGTCAGCCACATCGTCCAACCAACTGCATCCCCCGAGTGGTGTGCCAGACGAATCGCTCGGATCGCCTCCCGGATCGCTTGAGCCAGTCCGAACGCAGCGACTGCGCTTGGAGGTTGATCTGACGGACCGCCTCGTCCCGCCCGCGGCCTCAGCCTCCGCTGCCTGCATCGCGGTCTGCGCCTGCTGCTCAGCCGCCTCGGCCTGGCGCCTTGCCGCGGCCAACATGGCCCGGCCCTGCACGGCGCCTCCCACGACTGCGCCGAGGAACCCCGCCACATCTGCCAGAAGAGCGGCTACCCCTCCGTCTATCTGCATGGGCCCGATCATGCCCGTGGCGGAGCCGCGCCAAAGCGAAGCGTGCCGAATTGACTGTTCAGGGAGCCGACGCGGTCCTTGTCGGATCTGTGAGCCGTACGGGCCGGAGTCGACGAATCGCCACGACTCCCCGGTTCTGCGAGGTGGGGTGGTGAAGCGTACGGCGTCGTGGTTATTCACCAGGAGAGACCCGGCGGCGTGGAGCTGGTGGAGGTGGACCCAGAGCCGGTGCTCGGATTCCACGTGGGTCCCGCCGCCGCAGTTCAACTGCGGACACGCCTCCTGGTGCCCGCGGCCGGCGGCTGGCCCGAGATGCCGCGCGAATTCGGAGAGGAGAAGCACATCGGCCCGGTCGTCGGGGCCGTCACCGTGGGCGACGGGGATCACACCCTCCTTGATCCGGTCGTCCAAGTAGGTGGCGGCCAACGGCACGCGACCCCGGTAGATGGGCAGCAGGAGCACCTCGATCCGCCGGAAGTACAGTCGGCTCTCCACCGGCGCGGTCGCCTGTAGAGGGAGCCGCCCGGTCAGGGGGTCCGGGGTCAGCCACTCCCGGTACCCCTCGTACGGCGGCCTCCTGTGGAACAGCGGATCCATTTCCAGCAGCCGCTGCTCCCGGCGCTGCCGCGCCTGCTTGGCCGGCGCCCGTCACTCCAGCAGGCCGAGCTCGGTGTCCGGTCGGCAGTGCGAACACGCCTCGACGCCCGCGCCGATGGCGCGCACCGCTTGGTCGCGGTCAACGGCGTGGCGCCGGGCGCCCGCCATGGGGCACCCGCCGACGTGCACCGTGACCGGATGGCGCTGTGCCCCAATGTCGATGTCGACCTCGACAACCCAGTCCGGCACCGGCGGCCGGGCCTCCTTGCCGCGGAGCCGCTCGGCCTCGCGACGCTCCTCGTCGGCGATCCACCGGTCGAGCTGCGCCAAGCTCTGCTCGGCCTGCTGCACCACGACCCGGCGGGCGGGCGAAGTGCAGCAATTGTGTGGCCCCGGTCTGCGAGTCACCATCGGGCCACTGTGACTGAGCGCTTCAGGTGGCCCCTTAGCGCCTGACTTGGCCCGCTGAGCGTCGGAGTTGGCCCCGCATGTGACTGGTCGCAATAGATGGCATCTGGTCGCGGATGCTGACACCAGCAGTCGGTGAACCCCGGTTCGGGCGCGTGTGCCAAAGCACGCTGGTTGTCACATGCGCAGGTTGTTGTCACCGAGATCCCCCTTCACCCAGTGCGATCCGGGCGGCGACCGGCAGATGGTCGCTGCCGGTGGCGGGCAAGGTGCGGATGTCGCCGACGGTCGCCGAGCGGGCCACGACCTGGTCGATCCGGACCAGCGGGAAGGCAGCGGGGAAGCTGAAGGCGAAGCCCCGCTCCGCCACGTTCATCCGTGAGGTCAGCGGAGCCAGCCCACGGTCGTCGACCGTGCCGTTGAGGTCGCCCAGCAGGATCACCGTCTTCAGCCTCTCGGAGGCGAGGGCCTTGCCCAGCATGCTGGCGCTCTCGTCGCGCCGGGCGGATGCAAGGCCGCTCGCCCGGATGCGGACCGAGGGCAGGTGCGCGACGTACGCGGCGATCTCGCCGTGCGGAGTGTGGACCACGGCCCGCAGCCCGCGGTTCCAGGACTCCGCGATCCCACGGGGTTTGATGTCCAACAGCCGGGCACCGCTGAGCGGATGCTTCGACCAGAGACCGACGGTGCCCCAGACCGTGTGGTATGGGAAGTCCCGGGCGAGCGTCTTTTCATAGACCGGCAGCGCAGCGGGCACCAGCTCCTCCAGTGCAATGAGATCGGGCTCGGCGTCAGCCAGGGCACGGGCCGTGCCCGCCGGGTCGGCATTCTCGTCGCTAACGTTGTGCTGCACCACGACCAGGTCGTGCGCGCCGGCCTTCGCCCCGGGCAGCAGCAGCCCGCCGAAGACGTACGTCCAGGCCGCCACCGGCAGGAGTAGGGCCACCAGCGCAGTGGCCGAACGGCGCAGCAGGGCCACGCCAAGCAGCACCACGACCACCAGGCCGAGCCACGGCAGGAACGCTTCCAGCACACTGCCCAGGCGGCCCACGGAGTTGGGCACCGCCCGGTGGAACGCCAACAGCCCCGCTGTCAGCACCGCCAGCGCGGCGAGCACCCGCCCCCGCGTCCAGGCCGACCTGCCCTTCGCGTCCTCGTCCCACGCCCACCGCCCCGCCCACCGGGGCGCTGCTGCCTTCACCGTCGACCTCGCGCCGCTGCCCACCGGCTCCACCTGGCTTCCCATCCACTTGCCCTCGCCCCCCAAGACGAGCCACCAGGTGAATCCGTTTCCGTTCCATCAGCCGACCGCAAACGTGGCACGGATTTTCCGCGCAGCTCAGCCGATCGGAACGGCGCCACAGCCGGTGATACTCCGGTCCTCCCAAGCCGATGGTGACAAGTGGCGTGCTGATCCGGTGACGGCCACCGTGCCTCGCCGGCACAGGACGGCAGATGGGCCGCTCAGTGCCAACGACCTGCTGGCCCTCGGCATGCTGCAGGCGCTCTACGCCGCGGGCGTCTCGGTTCCGGGCGACATCGCGCTTGTCGGCTACGACGGCATCGAGTTCGCGGCCGCGGTCGGTGGTGCCGCTGACGTCGGTGCGCCAGCCCGCCCAGCGGATGGGGCGGCTCGCCGCGGAGCTCCCCATCGAGGAGACCGGTGACGGCGAGCACGAGCATCAACGCATCGTGCTCGGGCCCGAGTTGGTCGTGCGCAGCTCCAGTATCGCGCCGCGCAGGAACTGACACCCGCGGCTCACCCCGGGCCGCGTCGGCACGGGCCGGCGCGGGACCGGTCCGCCTGAGCCGTAACGGCCGAACTCAGCAGCCCTGGGGGTCAGTTGACCTCCCAGGGCTGCCGAGTTGAGGCGGCGTCAGTCGAGCGGAGCGGAGCCCGCGACGTCGTACCAGCGGCCGCCGGCGCCATCACTTTCAATGTCGATGTAGATGCGGCCGTCGCCGGTGTAGGGGGCGTTCACGCCCCCCCGGCGAGGTGCAGTCGATGTTCAGCACGTCCCGGCTGTTGACGCCGTTGGTGTAGTCGCAGCGCCTCGTCTGAACGGGGCGGTTGTTCTTCTCCAGCCGGGACTCGACCACGAACTTGTCGACCTTGCGGGTGCCGCCGCCGTCCAGCACCCGGCCGTATCCCATCCCGTTGTACACGCCGTGGGACTCCGAGACACAGAATGTGTACTCCACGTCGATGTTCTCGCCCGGGGTGTCGAACTCCCGGACGAACGTGTGGCTGCTGCACTTCTCCGCGGCTTGGGCCGGGGAGCCGATCGCCATGACTCCGCCGAAGGCCAGGGACGACGTCGCCGCTACGGTTGCGAGACGCTTGAACCGACCCGTCATCAGGTGCATACCCCCTTGAGTGGTGATGGTGCTTGCGGGGCAGCCGAGTCGGGCCCGGCTGCGGCCGCCCTCAACGCGCGGTCTCACGCCTTGAGTTACCGAAGAGTATCCATCCGGGGGTCTATCGAACAAATGTGTACGGGACGTCCGCGTCCCCTCCCCGGCCTGGGGCGACTACTTGGCGCCGAGGCATACGCCTGCTGCGGTCGCCAGTTCCCGCCAAGTTCAACGGCGATCGGGTGGGCCAGGTCTGCGACGGTGGGCCGCTGTTCCATCTCTGTCTCCTGGTGAGAGAGGTTCCGCCGGGCCGTTCGCTGCTTCCGCTTCAGCGTGTACGCGCCCACTGACAGCGCCCTCCCTGAAGGGCGGATCATCTGCGAGCCTGGTCCGGGGCTGTTAGCGCGGGGTGAAGTCCGCGCACAGGCGAGCGGTTGGGCGTGCGTCGCGTCGGGATCGGTGTGGCGGTGCAGGTGGAAGTGCACGCGTACCTCGCGCCGTTGACAGACGCCGCCCGGGGCCGGGGCGGTGGTGGTCATCCGGCGCTCCCGGGGCTGCGGTGGGTCAGGCGGCGCAGGTCGGCTGCGCGGTTGCCGGCGGGCTGGATAGCGGAGATCCAGCGGGTTCCCTGGTGCCCTCACACGGACAAGACCGCCGTTCAGCCTGTTCAAGGGGTCTCATGGAAGCTCCACTCGATGGTGTGAGGTTCTGACGATTACTGACAGATTCCTGCCGCACGGCCCGTAATTTGCGTGCTCGTGGCGGATTCCGGGACTCGCCGCTTCTCCGTCATCACAGGCGGGGACGGCGATGACGTACAGGACCGGCCAGGCGATCGAGCACACCCAGAGCCTGGCCTCGCCGACGTGCGGACGCTGCAGCGCAAGGCTGCGGACACCTCGAGCCCAGATGACGAGCGCGCGTTGTTTCAAGACACCGTTGCGGAGTACTTGTGGGCCCGTGACGTTGCCGGCCTGTCGCCGCGGACGCTGGAGTCCCTGGTCAAGCCCGTCCTGCAGATCTGTTCGTTCTACGACACCGTCCCGTGGCGCCTGACACCCCGGGACGTCGACTGGTACTTCGCCGGCCCAGGCAAGGCGCCGAAGCACTCGACCACGAGATCGAAGATCACCAGGATCGACGGTTTCTTCGCCTTCCTCGAGCAGCGCTACGCCGGCGAGATCCTGCGGAGCTTCGGAGCCGCGGTCGAGTCGCCCATCGACGCATTCAACCGACCTCGCCACCGCGGGGACTTCGGACTGCGCATCCCTCCGTCGGCCCGCGCCACCAAGGAGTTCTTCGCTTCCTGGCGCGAATCCCTGAGCACTGCTCGCAAGTACCCGGTGGCCCCACGCAACTATGTGATGAGCAAGCTCACCTACATCTCTGGCGTGCGGGCCTCGGAACTGTGCGGCGTCCGGATCGGCGACATCCACTGGGAGAACGGCCAGTGGGGGCGCTTCCTCGTCCGTGGCAAGGGCTCGAAGGGCTCCGGTCCTCGCGAGCGCGAGGCGTTCCTCTTCCCAGAGGGACGCGACCTGCTGTGGTGGTACATCGAAGAGGTCCGCGGAGAGTTCTGCGACGATCCAAGCGACCCTCACGCACCGCTGTTCCCGTCCGAGCGAGTGCCGAGCGCGGTTGCCGCGCTCAACCTGCCCGTGTCGCCGCCGATCTTGCCGGATTCCTTCCGAAGGGTACTCAAGGCCGCATCCAAACAGCACCTGAAGGGGCCGGTCCAAGAACTGTTCCCGCACCTGCTGCGGCATGCGTGCGCCACCCACAACTACGAGTCGGGGATGCCGCTTTGGGATGTTCAGATTTTGCTGGGCCATACCTGGGCCTCCACGACGGTCGGCTACCTCGCCTCGGCGAAGGGCGACCCGGAGCGGCAGAGTCTGGAGTCTTCCCGGCGAGCAGTTCGCCGACTGAGTTGGGAGTCGTGAACCGATGAAGTGGAACCTGCGCTGGGCAGCCGCCCGGCGTGACATCTGGCGGCCCACCCAGTTGCTCGCCGCCTTCCAGGAAGTCGGCTTCAACCCGTCGCTGAGCAAGACGGCAGCGCTGTGGTCGAGCAAGCCAGTCACGGTCCGGCTCGACGACCTGGACATGATCTGCACCGCCTTGGACTGCACCGTCGCGGACTTGCTGGAGGCCGAGCCGGTCGCCGCGGCGAAGCCATCGGAGTCCGGTCGCCACGCGGTCGGCGAAAGCGGGAGCACCGAGCAAGTTCGTCCGATCCCCAAGCCGGGCAGCGGAGGCCGACGTCGCTCGCTGCCTCCCAACTGAGGGGCACAGGTATGCCCCGTCACCGCGAGGTCGCAGACGGCAGTTGCATTCACTGCCTGGCATGGGCGAATGACCGACTCACCCTTTGCATCGGATGCCGCGGCTGGCGACAACTGCACCCCGAGGTGTCCGAGTGCGAGCGATGCCAACGTCGCCTCCCGCTGAAGAGCGGCAAGTGCCGTTTCTGCACACTGCTGTTGAGGGAAACCGAGACCGACGTCAGCGGCATCGCCCTGGTCGGCGGAGACCAACTCTGGTTCGGCCGGGAGTTCGCTCTGCGCAACAGCGACAGATACTTGAGCGGGCACTCCCAGGGCCGCTTCAAGGCCAAGCACAGGCGATCCCGTGCAGCCTCCCTCACCCGACGGCCCACATCGCCCCACGTCGTCGACCCCGCGCAACTGGAACTGTTCCCCACACCTCCCCGGGACTGGAGCCGACTGCACCCCGAAGACGAATACGCGCTCACCCCAGAGGCCAAGGCGCTGCTCAGCGACTTCTCCGACTACCTGCGCGAACAAGGAGTCGACCCCCGCTTCGCCGGGACTGGGAGCCTGCGCACATTGCGCGTACTGACCGCTCAACTTGGCGTCGAAGCACCCATCCGCGAAGAGGACGTCAACGTCATCGCCACCCTCAGCGGCCACCACAACGGACGGCGTGTGATCTGCTTCCTGCGACAACGTGGCCTCTTGAAGCCCCGGCCGGTGACCAACGCTGAACTGGTCCGTGCCCGGAAACTTGCCGACTCTCTGCCTGGCCCGTTCGCCGACGCGGTTCACACCTGGATCGACGTTCTCCTCGGCCAAGGCAGTCGATCCAACCCCGCTCTCGCCTCCGGGACGATCTACGTCTACGTCCAGAACGCAGCCCCGATCCTGAGGGCTTGGGCCGCCTCCGGGGCAACCGACTTGAGACAGATCACCAGAGAGGACATCGAAACCGCGATCTTGGATCTGCCCCACTTCCGCCGGCACTCCGTCCATCCCCCGCTTCGCTCGCTGTTCCGGGCTCTGCGACGCGAACGAAAGATCTTCCGTGACCCCGCCCGCAGCGTCTCGATTCCCCAGGCGGTTCGACTCCCAGTTCCTCTCCCCTCGGACAGGCTCAAGGGGATCTTGGGCAAGGTCGACGACGTCAGGAGCCGTTTCATCGTCGCGCTCGTCGCCGTCCACGCCCTGGCCCACGACGACCTGCCGTCGCTGCTGCTCAACGACCTCGACCGAGCCCGCGGGCACCTGCGTGTCCGCCGCCGGGGACGCCTTGATCACATCGTCTATCTCGACGAACTCACCACCGAGTTGGCGACGGCATGGCTTCGCGAGCGACATCGTCGTTGGCCCAGAACCACCAACCCCCACCTGCTGGTCAGCAGGGTCTCCGCAGCAGACGAGGCTGGGCCGAAGATCAGTACCGAGGTCACTAAGACCGTCTTCGAGCGTGTCGGAATCAGCGCCAGCAAACTGCGCCAGGACCGCATTTACGACGAGGCCCGACACACCGCCGACCCCGTCCACCTGATGCGCATGTTCGGGCTGGCGACGTCGACGGCGATGAAATACATCATGGCGACGCACCCCGACAAGCAGGCCGATCCGATTCAACCCTGAGAAACGGATGGACCGATCCTCGGCTGGCTGCTGTCGGCGTACGCCCAAATGTACAGGTTTACCTGCTCAGGCCAATGAGGATTCGGGGATGCCTCATGGCGGCTGCCTTGGGGGTGTGCACCTTGCGAAGGGACCGGCCCGAAGGTAGGTCACGTCGGCCTGGTGCCGCCGTCGCGTTCGGCCATAGCGTCAGCAAGTCCCTCTCGGACGCTCCTGGTGAGCGGGTGGTCAGCGCCCAGCAGCTGCTCGCAGTCTGTGAGGTTCTGCTCGTACAGGGAGATGGCGCGGGCGAGGTCGCCCGCCAAGTAGTAGGTGTAGGCGAGGTCATGGCGGGAGTCCAGGGTGTCGGGGTGGTCTTCGCCCAGCACCCGACTCCGGTCGGTGAGTGTCTGCTCCAGCAGGGCAACGGCGCTGGCCAGTTCACCTTCATCCGAGTACGCGGCGGCGAGGTTGGCGCGCAAGGACAGCGTGTCGGGGTCGTCTTCGCCGAACGCCCGCTCCATGCCTGTGAGCGTCTGCTCCAACATCGGGACGGCGCGTGCGAGGTCGCCTGCCCTGAGGTAGGCGCAGGCGAGGGTGCCGCGGGATGTGAGGGTGTCAGGGTGGTCCTCGCCCAGCACCCGTGCCTGGCCGGTGAGGGCCTGCTCCAACATCGAGATGGCGCGGGCCGGGTCCCTTGCTGAGAGGTAGCTGTAGGCGAGGTTGTGGCGGAGGGTCAGGGTGTCGGGGTGATCTTCGCCCAGCATCCGAACCCGGTCAGTGAGGGCGCGTTGGAGGTAACTGATCGCGGATGCGACAAGGCCCTGGGTTTCGAGGAAGAGCCCTGCCCTATTGAGCATGTCGGCAGTGGCGGCTGTGTCTGCAGCGGTTTGGCTGGCGACGGCGTCGATGTGGGGGAGCAGAGTTCGCCATGTGGGCCAGGTGGCGGGATCACTCCATGTGGTGGGCATGGCGGCGAGCAGGTTGGTGGTGGCCTGTTCGCGGGCGTGGTCGATGTGCTGGGGCGTGCGGTAGGGGTCGTCGGGGGCGGGGGTGCGGGCGAGAGCCTGGACAAGTCTGTGGACGGCAAGGGTGCCGGTGTCGCTGGGGGTGATCATGTTGTAGGCGGTCAGCAGACCGATCGCCGCGTTGAGCGCGGGTGGGTCGGTGAAGCCGTCCGCCAGGGTGGTGGGGATGTTCTCGGGGGCGTACCAGGCCAGTGTGCGTAGGAGGTCAGCGGCTGCTGGCTGGACAGCGGTGATCTGGTCCAGGGTGATGGTCCAGATCCGGGCGATGGTGCGCTCTGCCGGGGTGGTGGCCCCGCCTTGGCCGAACATGTCCGCAGGGTGCTGGGCGAGCAGGTTCAGGTAGTCGCTGGGCGTGTTGAGTGGGTTCTGGGCGAGGTAGGCAGCCGCCTGTTCGATTGCTAGGGGCAGGTGGCCCAGTTCGGCGCACAGGTCGGCGGCCCCGTCCAGGTCGCGGGGGCCGGCTGCGGTGGTGATGCGGGTGAGCAGGGCGAGGGACTCGGCCTGGTCCAAGATGTCGAGGCGTACCACTGTGGTGGCGTCGCTCCAGGCGGTGACGAGACGGCTGGTGATTAGGAACCGGCCGCTGGGGGCGCGGGCGATCAGGGTGGCGATGTCGGCGGGATCGTTGACGTTGTCGAGGATGAGCAGCCAGCCGGTGTGGCTGGCCAGCCATTGCAGTCCCCACTCGGCGAGTGCCTCGGCTGGCAGGGCCTTGGCCAGGACGGGCTGTAGGGCGGTAGCAAGGCTGGCCAGGCCCTGCTGGACGTCGGCGGGGCTGTCGGCGGTGATCCAGCGCACCGGTGCACAGCCGTGGGGGCGGGTGGCGGCCCAGTGGGCGGCCAGGGTGCTCTTTCCGACTCCGCCTAGCCCGTGCACCACTTGCACCAGTGCCGTACCGGGGGTGTTCAGGTCGGCGTCGAGGCGGGCGAGGTCATGGGAGCGGCCGACGAAGTGTTTCGGCCGGTGTGGCAGGTTGTCCAGGCCTGCGGGGGCGTCCACCTCGGCGGGAGGTCGCAGTGCCTCGGGCGGAAGGTGCACGGTGGGGCTGAAGATGCCGGTGATGGCGAGTCCGCCGTGGGTGGCAGTCGCGTTCCCGCTTTGGATCACAACCTGCCCAGTATCCCGGGCTCCGGGCGCCGCAGCCGACAAGGCGTCGCGGGGAGCCCACCGTGCGAAACGGTCGCTGCCTCCCGCCGCCTCCGCAGACGCGGCGGCAGCCTTGCCTTTGCCTCGCCTGCCCCTCGGCCATCGGACCATGCCGGCTCCTTGGCTAGCCTCAATCAGTTGCGGTGGCGCCAGGCAGTCATTCGTTGACGATGCCGCTGACAGCGCCGGAACCAGTCCCCTCGGCCTCCGCGTCTCCTGTGTTTACCGCCGTTGCGGGACCGGTCTGGCTGCCGCCCGTGCGTTTGACACCGGTGACCGCGCTGCCACCCTCGCGGGCGACGGCCTTCCCCGTTCCGATGGCCACATCACCAGTCGAAGCGGCGACGAACGACAGCATCTCCCGCAGTTGCTCAGCCGCCCGCTCCTGCCCGGGCACGTCGAGGGTCTCCAGCAGAGCCTCGAACCGCCCCTGCCACACGCCTTCCTGCCGCAGACGTTCCGTGGCGATGTCATCGGCGCTGCTCAGGGCTTCGGCAGTGTGGTCCAGGCGCTCAAGCTCAGCATCTGCCCGCGCGGCGCCGCCGTGCGCGAAAAGATCCCCAACCCGTCGCCGCAGGCCGTTCCACGCATCGGTCCCTGCGGCCTGGACCACTGCGGTACCACCAGCCAGTGCCAGGGCCGTCAACGTCTCGACCAGCATGTGATCACCACTCTCCACAGACAGGCCACGTCCTGGTGTCTCATGCCGGGCGGCCACTCACGTGCATCAGCCTTCACATCTAGCGAAGCCCACACCTCCCGATCCTGCAAAAGCGCACCGTGCTGTGCACGTAGCCGCGGACCAGGCTGGGCAGCAACACGCGTACAGCGACAGCTGCTGATCGACCGGATGCTCGAGGATGCCCCGCGAAGTTACGGAACCCATCGCACACCCCGGCCTACGCCCCTAGAGGACCGGCGGGTTCACGCTCGATCCCCTCCAGGAATTCGGGAACCCGTCGGCTTCGGTCGGCCCAGGCGTGGAGCTGTGATCCGGCGGTTCCGTCGTTCAGGACCCGTCCGCCCGCGGCGTCTGCGTTGTCCGGCTCGGAGGGTTGGGCGGGGGTGGGTGCGGGGGTGGTGTGGCCGAGGAGGGCGAGGGCGGCCTGCGGTCCGTGGTCGCGGCGGGCGGCGGCGACGGTGTCGAGGTCCCATACGGCCTGGCCGACCACGGTGCGGCGTGGTCCGCGGGCCTCGACGGTGCCGCGGACCAGGAGCAGCCCGGAGTGGCTGTTCGTCGGCCCGCCCGGGGTCGGCAAGACCATGCTTGCCGTCGCGCTCGGCCGGGCCGCCGTCGACGCCGGGCACCGTGTCCACTTCACCAACGCTGCTGAGCTCGCTGCCAAGTGCCACAAAGCTGCTCTTGAAGGCCGGTGGAAGAGCTGCATGCGGTAGTTCGCTGGTCCCGCCTTCTGATCATCGACGAGCTGGAGACGGCGCCCCGCCCTGTTCCAGGTGATCAATCAGAGGTATCTGAAGTCCTCGACGATCCTGACGACCAACGTCGGTATCGCTGACTGGGCCGGTGCCTTCGGCGACGCCACCGTGAGCTTCCCGAAGCGTCCGGCCGGATGGGCCGCAGGCTTTCGGGTCAGCGTCGATAGAGCTGCCACATGGCAAGTTCGTCATCGTGCGCACGCAGGCGTTCGACGGCCTCCATGGGGGTGCGTTGTTCGGTGAGCTCGTAGAAGAAGAACAACGGGGCGAACACGCTCGCATAGCCGAACGGGGCGCCCCGAGGGGCGATATAGATGCTGGCGCCGGCGTCGAGGAAGGCGTCGGCGAGCGCAGGCTCCCCGTGTCGCAGCCGGTGACGAAAGTGACGCTGCCTGGCAGCCGGAAATGTTCGCGTACTCGGTCTGGCCCGATGGCACCGTTGAACGGCTGGAATCTGCTCAGTTCCTCGGCGACATCGTCCATCAGGATGCGTCCCTCGTCGCCGTGGCAGGACACGATCACATAGGGGGCGATCGGTCTGGCGCCGTCCAGCGCCGCCACCAGGTGGCGAGGCTGGCCGACCCGTAGATAGTTCACATGAACGCCGAAGACTTCCAGCCCGTCACGCAACGGATGCGCGAACCCGCCCTCGATGTCGATCAGGTCAATCTCGGTCCAGGCCAGGCGACCGGTCTGGACCTCGCGCACGCGCGACGGACGCTGAGTCGCCAGCCACTCCTCTTCTTCTCCATGCATCACTCGGCTTCTCCGTGCATCACTCGGCCAAGATGCCACGGACACAGCCGTCGACACCGCTGATCACGAATTTGCGGTCAGAGCCATTT
This sequence comes from Streptomyces sp. NPDC002851, assembly GCF_053591935.1. Classification (NCBI taxonomy): domain Bacteria; kingdom Bacillati; phylum Actinomycetota; class Actinomycetes; order Kitasatosporales; family Streptomycetaceae; genus Streptomyces; species Streptomyces sp. NPDC002851. Next base: position 305,472 of record NZ_JBSFUT010000005.1, read on the forward strand.
TCAGGAAGCCTCAACACCGCGCTGCAGGGCGTCGAAGCTGTCGACACCCGCTCCGTGCCTGATCACTCGCTCGTCATTCTCCACTTCGACCGGGCACGTCTCGGAGGCTGCTGACCTCGCAGCCTGTCACCGCGGCCGCGAGCTGAATCACCAGCACGAACCCATGGCGACCGCATCGGGTTAAGGGTCGCACCCCGTCCACACTGGCTGTGGGTCGGCGTCTCCGACCTCATGGTGATCTCAACGTTCACGTGGGGCCGAACTCAGCTGGCTGCGGGCAGCGTTGGACTCACTCCGCTGAAGTGACCGCCGACGCGTCGGTGTGCGGCACGGGACAGCCCCGAACGCCCGGCGTCGGGTATGTGCCGAGCTCGCCCACGCGATACCCGTTCGGGTACCCCTTGATCTCCCAGTTCTGCCGGGCGTAGTGCGGCGCGGTGCGCGGCGGCATCAGGCGTACCGCGCGTCCGCGCAGCCGCACCGCGCGCCTGACCAGCGTGCGGGTGGCGGCGCCCGGCGGTTCGTAGTGGAAGGCACGCAGCAGCGGTTCGTCGAGCAGGGCGAGGGTCGAGGTGCGCAGCAGAGGCGCCAGGGGGCGCGGATACCAGGAGGCCATGAGGTCGAGGGTCGCGTCGGAGACCCTCCGCGCGCCTTCGTCCCACGCGAAGTGGGCCTCTTCGTAGGCGTCGAGACACTGCTCGAACTCTTCGTAGGAACCCGGGATGTCCTGGATCCCCATGTGCCGCCCCAGGGTGCGGTAGTAGACGGCGGAGGCGACCGTCTCGTGGCGTGACAACCGACGCCATCCGTAGGCATCGATCCACCGCTTGGGCATCACCACGAACGTGCACAGCACGTATCGCATGTCTTCATTGCTGATGTCGTAGCTGCGGTGCATCTGGTTGATGCGGCGGATCGCGGTGCGCCCCTCATCCGTACCGAAGCCGTGCTCGAGGACGGTATCGAGGAGCAGCGATGTGTCGTCGTACCGCTTCTGCGTACGGTCCGTCAGTTCCCTGGTCTCGGCGAGGAGTCGGCCGATGCTGGGAACGGCATAGGTGCGATAGAGCGCCAGCTCAAGGGCGCGGGTGAAGTCCCAGGGGAACTCGTAGGCCGCGGTGAGCCGGTAGATAGTCAGAGCGTCTTTCTTCGGATCCATACGCCGGATCTCCTTGAGCCGCTCGTAGCGCTTCACCGCACAGTCCCCCTTCAGTCGCCGAAGCTCCAACTCTACTTTGGAGTAGGCAAGGTGACTGATCAACAGCGCTGGCCGCGACCGGGGGGAAAGTGGCCCCGATGTTCGACAAGCTCCGCAAGCTGTGGCGCACGGAGGAAGCCGTCCACGGCGAAGAGGAGCGCGCTCATAACCTCTTCGAGGCAGCCGCGGTCGGCCTGATGCCCGTGTGCGTGGGATCGGGGGCAGGCCGGTGGCTCGAGGGCAGCGGGGCGGTGTTCGGCGCGGCCTCCGTCGCGCTCGACTCACGCCCTTTCCTTTGCTCGCGGAGTGTCGGTGGGCGTGGCCTGCGCCAGGAGGCTATGCGCGCTGCTGAGGTTTTCGGTTCGGGGTGACGTCATAAAACGGGGCCGGGATCAGTCCGGTCTCGGCGATGAATCCGTCGAGCAGGCTGGGTTGGTACGGCATCCGTTTCAGGCGCGTACGTGCCAGTGCGGCGAGTTCGTCGATGCTGCACGGGACCAGGTTGCCCAGGCTGTTCCTCAGATGGGCCCACACGCCCTCGGCGGGGTTCAGGTCGGGCGTGAACGAAGGGCAACGGAGGACGCTCAGCCAGCTCCGGGCCGCGATCAGCTCGCGCATCGCGGCGTCGACATGATGGGTGTAGTTGTCCCACACGAGCACGACGGGCCCGCCAAGCTGCTGGTGGACCGCGTCCAGCAGGCGGGCGAAGTCCTTCTCCCGTGGGGAATCGTCAACCTGCGGGTGGCAGGGCCGGTGGAAGGGCGCGGCCCGTTCGTTTCTCCGGAGCCGGTTGCGTAGATCCCCAGGTGGAGGCGTTGGCCGCCTCGATGGCGGGCCATCGTCACGGGGGAGGGGCAGCCAGCTGGCGGATGAGCTGCCGCAGAGTCGGCAAGGTGCCTGGCGGCCGTCGAGTTTAAAGATTCAGTTGGTCGGGCGACGCTCGCCTTGGTGGGTTGGGGGATCGGCCGCTGCTCGCGCTGAGGCCCGTCCTGACCAGGCACGATGCCAGTGCCTGCGCAACGGGGCCGGCCAGTTGTTCAGCGTTTAGAGCGTGGGATTCAGGTTTTGCATGCTCCGCTCCTTTCTCTCGTTGCTCCGCCCTGCGGACCGGCGGACATTACCCGGCGGTGGCGCCCGCGTTGCTGCGAGGCGCGTCCCCCACCCCGCAGAAGGAGTGAACGTGAACAGACGGATACGTACCGTCCTGACGGCCCTCGGTGCGGCGCTCGCCGTCGCTGTCCCCGTGCTCCCGGCAGGCAGTGCCGGGGCCGCGGCCCCGCCCCCGTCCCCGGAGCAGGAGCTCAAGCAGGTCGTGCGCGGCGCCATGCAGGACCGGCTCGGCGCCCAGGCCCGGAGCGGCTACGGCCGAGCGCCCTCGGCGAAGCTGGAGATCCTGGTCGAGCCGCAGCGGTGGTCCGACAACAGGGCCTGGACGTTCGGGAGTTCGGTCTTCCTGATCCCCCGCGGTGTCGAAACCGCCCCCGTGGTCTCGCTGTTCGTCGCCCGGCGTTCGGGCAGCACCTGGCAGGTCGGCCTCCAGGGCACTGCTGCCTTCGCCGCGCTGTCGCACCGCGCGCCCTCCACGGTAGTCAAGGACCACGAGCGCGCCCCCTTCGCCCGTACCTCCTCGCCCGAGACACCCGAGCCGCGCGCGGCCACCGGCCTTTCGCTGCCGTGGCGGCAGAACGCCGGCTGGGCCCACTGGGGCGTGCACGGCAACAGCGGCACGTCTCGCCCGTACAACTCGATCGACTTCTACGGCGGCGACGGCAACGTGCGTGCCTCGCGGGCCGGGACGATGTACCGGCACTGCACCAGCGGCGGCCGGTGGCCCTACATCACGGTGATGCACGACAACGGCTACACCACCGGCTACTACCACCTGCGCGACACCACCGAGAAGTCCTCGGGGAGCACGGTGGCCCACGGCGAGTACCTCGGCAGGATCGCGGAGGAACTGCCGTGCGGTGGCTCGGCCAACGGCGACCACACGCACTGGACCCTGTGGTCGGGGTCGGACGGCAATACTCCGGTGGCGGTGCAGGGCAAGGAGATCGGTGGCTGGACCTGGCACGAAGGGTCGGCGGCCTACCAGGGGTACGCCCAGCGGGGCAGCACCCGCATCTACCGCAACCAGTGCTGCAACCTCATCAACTACGGGGGCGGCGGCGACCCCGGCAGGTTTTTCGAGAACACCGCCAACGTCGACATCCCTGACCAGGGCCAGGCCGAGTCGCCCCTCACCGTGAGCGGGATCAGCGGAAGCGCGCCCGCATCCCTGTCGGCATTCCAGGATGTCCACCACACCTGGCGCGGCGATCTGCAGATCGATCTCATCGGCCCCAGCGGCAGGGCCTACCGGCTGCGCAGCCCCGACCCCGACGACGACGGCGACATCATTCACGAGACCGATACGGTCGACGCGTCCGCGGAGACCGCGAACGGCGTCTGGAAGCTGCGGGTCAAGGACACGGCGGTCAACGACAGCGGCTATGTCGACGCGTGGAGCCTGACCTTCTGACCTTCTGACTGACCGCAGAGAGGCGGACGACTTGGTCCGCCGATCTCGACTGCACTTCCGCCCCCAGGGTACCTTCGTGCACGTCCGGGGGCGGATGTCAGCCGTCGGGGAGGACTCGGCACATGGTAACCAGCGCGCGCACCGCACCCGGCCACGGACAGCCAGAGCTCCCGTACGCCGAGTCCTTCGACGAAGTCTTACGGACAGCCATCCGGGCCCGCGGCCTCAGCCTCGACCGACTGCACGCCCGGCTCGCGGAACGCGGCATCCGGGTCAGCGTCGCCAGCCTCTCCAACTGGCAGCGAGGACGCTGCCGCCCGGAACGCCCGCCTTCGCTGCACGCCGTCCGCGCCCTGGAGCAGATCCTGGGCCTGCCGCAGGAATCCCTGGTCGCGCGGCTCGGTCCGCCCCGTCCCCGTGGCCGCTGGGCCCGGCACGTCCCGGGCGCGCTGTCCTACCGCGACCTGTGCCCGGTGCCCGGCAGCGTCGGCCGGCTCCTTGGCCAGATCGAGCCAACCGCCGACGGGCAGCTCGAATGGCTGGGCTGTCACGAGCGGTTCCAGGTCGGGCCGGACCGCGAGGAGCAAAGCGTGCACACCCGGCTGGTGTTCCGGGCGCGGGCGGACGGGGTCGACCGCCATGTGGTCGTCCACCACAACGAGTTGGGTCGGCTTCCGGACCTCCACCGCTGCGCCTACTGCCGGACGGGCCGCGTACGGACCGACCCGGACGCGGGCGTCACGGCGGTGGAACTGCTCTTCGAGCGGCCTCTCCAGCGCGGCGAGACCTATGTGATCGAGTACGAGTTCGGCTACCGGGAAGCCGGACCGCCAACGGGCTTCTACCAGCGCTGGTTCCGTTTCCCCGCCCACGCGTACCTGCTGCAGGTGCAGTTCGATCCGGCCGCCCTGCCCACCCGCTGCTACCGCAACTGGCAGCCCAACGTGTCCACACCGGCCCACACTCTCACCGAACTGCGCCTGACCAGTTGGCACACCGTCCATCTGGCCGACACTCTGATCCGCCCCGGGGTCCATGGGATCCGCTGGGAGTGGGACTGACCTGGCTCAGGCGCCTGGATCCGCCAGCGATATGGTGCCGCGCGGGAACGATCGTTGATGCGCGGGCAAGGACAGTGCGATGCCGGATGCCTGGCCGGACAGGCCGAGTGAGTAGGGCGACGCAGACTCGCGTTTCGGTGAAGGGCGCCCGCTGGCCGACGGCAGGAGCGGTGCGACTGTAGGCGGCTTCGTGGATGCGGATCTCCCCGTCGGTGTAACTGCTGAGGTCGATCGCGGCGTCAAGGTTGTCGCGCGGGTCAGCGAGGGCCGTGCGGAAGTCCTCGAAACACGGCGGCCCAGGTCTCGGGGGAGGTGCCGGCGAGGGTGATGCGTTCGTCGAAATAGAGGCGGAAGAGGGCCCGGTCGGTTTCGGGGGTGTCGGTGGCTGGGGCGGCCGGCGTGCAGCAGGTCGCGGGCGATCAGGGCAAGTAGGGGGCGGTCGTTGGGCCCGTTGCCCGCCGTGCAGACCCACACGACCACCGAGCTGATGGTTGTTCCCAAGTGGCGGAAGACCGGAGCATCCCGCCAACTGCATGGAGAGCTGCTCGACCATCAGGGACTCCGACGTTGTGACCCTGTTCGTGGACACTGCGCACCCGCGAGTCGAAGCACGGTACGAGAGTCGGGGGTACCGGCAGGTCGACGAGTCCAAGCCGTTTGAGGGCTCGCCGTGGTTCGCCGTGATGCTCAGGGACCTGTTGAGGACCGCCGTCTGATCAGCCAGCTGTCTGCGCGCCCGTGTCACCGGCCGTACCGCCGAGCGGGGTTGGCGGCCGTGGGATGGGCGGTCGGCTGCTCGCCGTTGAAGTCAGTGCGGGGCGATGCGCGCCGAGACGCAGGGGTCCTCGTCGCGGTAGCCGAGCCGGTCGTAGAGGCGTTGCGCGGCCGCGTTGCCGGCGAGCTGCCACAGGGTGCACAGGCCGTGCTCGCGTACGGCACGCCTGGTCAGCCAGGCGGTGAGCGCGGCGCCGAGGCCCTGGCCGCGCTGGGCCGAGTCGGTGGCCACGGACGCCATCAGCGGCGTTGCGCTGTCACGCAGGCTGCTCAGCGCGCCGCAGGCGACGAGCTGCCCGTCAGCGCCCCGGATCCCCGCCCAGAGGCTGACGTCGGCGGAGCCGGGGCCCGTGGAGTGGGCCGGGCTGTGTTCGGCGAGGAAGGCGACCAGCTCTTCGTGGTGCTCCTCGCCGAGCTCGACCACTCGCTCCTCGCCGGCCATCGAGGACGGCTCCGTGAGCGTCCAGCGGAAGATCCACTCGACGACCTCGGTGAGCCCAAGCCGCTCCCGCAGGAGCGCATCGACACCTCGAGGTCCGGTGAACTCCCGTATGTGTCCGGGGAGTTCGTGCTCGGCGCGGAGGATGAGTCGCGCGGCGGCCGCCGCGTCGCCGACGCTCCACACATGTCCGCGCCTGGCATCGAGCCAGGCGACGGCGCCGTCGCAGGACCAGCTGGTGCGGTCGTCCTGGTGCTGCCGGGCAGCGCCGAAGCGCAGCAGGGCGGCGCCGGACTGGCGCTCCAGGCCCTGGTCGAACAGGTCGACGGTCCGAGATACAAGAGTCGTTGCCTGCATCGCTCTCTGCCAAGGATGGGGAGTACGGGAAGATCGGTTGCCCGGCTGGCCAGGGCGCCCCGACGGCACGGCAGGAACCGTGAGGTCGGGGTCGGGGCCCCGGCAGCGACTGCGCACGAGGCGCGCCCGGCTGGCCGGGACGGACACTGTGACATATGAGCCCCTGGGCGGGGCAAATCGGGACCGCATACGGCCCTACCTGCGAGAACGGCTCCCGCGGACGCACGGTCCACGCGTCGGGGCCCGCCTCTCGTGCCGCGGAGCGCGGCCCCCGAACCGCGCGACGCTGAGTCCGAGGGCAGCGCGGGAACCAGCCCTCAGCCCGGCTCCATCCCGACGCCCCGGTCCCGCACCCGCGTCTCACACTTCGCGGCACTCCTGCCCATCAGGTAGTGAAGCGAGCTCCTGCGAAGTGACAGGCCCGCCGTCGCGAACGGGCTGGCCGATGTCGGACGACCAACTGGGCCTGACAGCGACACTGTGAAGACCTTGTGCAGCACGACACTAGGGCGTTTCTCTTGGATCATCGTGCGGCCCAGAGGAAGATGCCTGCGATGAGTAGTCCGGCCTGGTAGATGGCGGCGGTTTTGTCGAAGCGGG